>QHBP01000135.1 GCA_003244175.1 Chloroflexota bacterium
CCACGGTTCATGCAGGAGATCCGGAAAAAGGAAGGGCATGGCTCAAGTGCTTAGCCACTCAAACGCTCATACCGGCGATCGCGAATCGAGGCTATCCAGCGTGATTAATCACCGACATCCCATCGAGACAAGCCTTACCATGTCGACATGCCCACGAAGGATCCCATGAATATGGATCGGTCTATGTCCAGTGATCCTTCGACTCCAGAGCTTGCGCGCCGCCGCCTGCTGGCCATTAGGCTGTTCTTCGGCGCGGGTGGTGCGCTTGTCGTGTCTGCGGCGCTTCCGTGGGTTAACGCTGGCGGCCTTATCTCCGTCCATCTCAGCGGCGGGGGCATTCTCTACGTGTTGCTTTTCGCAGCCGCGTACGCCGGAGCTGGATATCGGATCCGGCAGCGGCTGGAGAACCGGACGCTCCTGATCGGGGCGTGGGTGGTAGACGCTTGGATGGCAATCAACGTGATTGTCCTGTTCGCCACGTTCGGCGGCCAAGGAGATCAGACGAGCGGCGTCAGCCCGTCGATCGGCGTGTTCGCCGCGGGTGCCGGGGTGGTCGCCGGAATCGTCGCTACCGTGCATCTGCAGCGCATACACGGCTCAGCCGGCTGAGTCAGACCCGGTGACCGGGTTTGGGAACCTTGAAATCTCCAAACCGGATACGACGCGCGGGCTCACGCATGGTGATGGCGACGGCGCTGCTCGTTGGCCTGCTTGCAGGGTCCGGTTGTGGTAGCACTCAGTCGGAGATACTGAGGGTCGATGTCAAGCATGCCTTTACCTTCCGGGGATGGGGTGTCTCCTTGGCCTGGTGGGCAAACATCATCGGTGATCCTTGGCATCTCCCATCTACTGAGGTAAGTAGCTCCATTGGGGATACCTGGCCTTCCCAAGCGCGAGATGCGGTACTGCAGGACCTCTTCGGGGATCCGAGCCAGGGTCAGAGCGTAGATGGTCAGACCATCTATCCCCTAGGCTTGAACGTCCTGCGATACAACATAGGTGCGAGTCCTGCGACCTTCGATCCTCAGCCTCCGCTGGGCGAGGGATGCTCGTCGCCAGCAACCTTTGGCGTCGGCAAGGAGGTTCCCTCACCCCAACAGGAGCCGGACGCTCAGATCTCGGTCGACTGGGACGCGCGCCAAATCAGCGTCCTGACTGAGGCGATCGCAGACGTCTCCGCAGCTCAAGGGTCAGGACGCCCCGGATCACAACAGGACAGGCCACTGCTTGAGGCCTTCGCAAACTCACCGCCGTGGTGGCTGATGCCCAAGCACTGCTCGACGGGATACGGCGGTACTGATGGCCTGGACGCGGACGCTTACGCGCGATATCTAGTCGGTGTGCTGGAAGCGTTCCATGCACGGGGGATCAACTTTTCGACGATCGATCCCTTTAATGAGCCGAACTCGCACTTCTGGCCCTCCGCCGGCCACCAGGAGGGCGCGAACTTTGACTCCGGAGCGCCGGAGCAGAAGGTGGTCACGGCTCTTTGTTCCGCTCTGCGATCCGCAACCCAGCCCCTAGAAACGGGCATCTCCTTCAACGACGGGAACAAGCCGAGGGAGACCAAGGATGGTCTAGACCAACTGTCCGATCCTTTATGCGTGACCCAGATCAACACGCATACCTACGAGGACCAGGGTCAGGCCGACCTCCGCAAGAAGGTCGAGGACCACAACAGCTCGACCAAAGATCCCTCGGCTACCTGGAAACTGTCGATGTCAGAATTTGGTAGTTCTCTGCCGATGACCATCGCGGTGCAGATTGCCGACGATCTACAGGAGCTCCGCCCCAGCACATGGGTCTATTGGCAGGCGATCGACAATGCCTGGGGACTCCTCGGCGCTCTTCCAGAAATGGACGACCGGGGAAACCTTCACAACCCACCGGGACTACTGTATCCGCCCTCCGGGAAGGACGCTGTCCAGCCCAACGGCCGCTACTCGACCCTGGCCCAGTTCACCAGATACATCCGGCCCGGAGCTTTGATCTATCCCTTGCACCTGAAGGAGAATTCATACAGTGGTCAAGCGACTGGTGGCGACCCCCGGATCAGGGTTGTGGTCGCCAAGAACATGGACCAGAGTATCGCGATCGTTGCCACCAATCCGACTGAGACATCTCAGACACTGCGGCTCTCGTTGCATGATCTTCATCCTATCTGCGTCGCGAGCACCACGCAGATTGAGGTACCGCTCAAGAAGAACAACAAGGGAGACGACATCTCATACGACGCACGGCGAAGCTCCGGCACTGCTCCCCAGCTGAGCGGCGGTGAGTTGAGCGACGCGCTTTCAGCAAGGACGGTCACCACCTACGTCTTCCGCTCGTCCACGTCGCCGTCATCATCCTGCGCTAGCGGGGGGGAGAGGGCGGCGTCCTCTGGCAAGACTCCGCCGTCGCCCGGCGCCAGCGAGGGCCAACCCCTCGGCGGGGACCTCGGGCACTTGCCAGAAACGGGGATCGCATCGTTCACGGCATCCGCCGACCGGATATGCGGCAGGGCAAACCAGGTGTTCGATGGACTGCCATCAGGCTTGTCAAGCTGGCGGGACCAAGCCGACGTGTCAACTGAGCTCGCGGCGCTGCGCCAGGAGGTCACTGATCTGGCGGCACTGGTGCCCCCACAGATGGTGGCGGCGCGGTATCATGAAATGGTTGGGCAATACGTGCGAAATATGGAACTAGTGCAAAGAGGCTTGCACGATCTGCAAGACGGGAATCACGCCGACTATGACAAGACGTACGGCCAAACGTTGAATCTCTCGGTTGGAATGCCAGAACTGGCCGGGTATTGCTCTGCTCATCCGCTTCTATCTGGATATGGCCCGGGATTAGCCCCGTGACCACATGGTCCGCCGCTCTGTTGCATTGTCGCGCCCGCAACAGAGGAGCGCAGAGTCTCCCGCGGACAGGTACGCCGGGGGGTCATCGAGCAGATAGTGGCATCTTCGGGTCGCCCACATCCGGGTTGGAATTCGGACCACCAGGGAGCGAAGGAGCGGTGGGCTTCTTGATGCTTCGACGTACCTTGGGGCTATAACCGAATGTTGTGGATCGCGCTGGAGGAAAAGGCGGCGTACCTTCCCGGTTGTGCGTTATGACGATCTCGACATGACGCACATGGTGGCAGTCCTGGCGGCGCACGGTGAGGTGAGGCGTCGGTGAGCCGAGCGCGACTTATCGCGGCCATAGCGATCGGCCTGATCGTCGGGTCGGTCCTTCTCTTGACTCTGAGCGGCGGCCAGCGCCCCAGCCCGCGGCCGGGGCACCCTTGGTTGTGGTCGCATAGCCCCATTCGACGCTATCCATTGGTCCTCGGGAGCAGACGCGCGCCTCCCGAGCCCGTCGACCGGCGGGGAGTGCCGGCGCTCTTGTCGAGTGATCGGTCGGTAAACAACGCCTATCTGCGCGACCTCGCGAACACGTTGCGGCCGGGCCGACCTCCCAGGCATGTGGGTTTCTTCGGACACGTGGTGAGCGCGGCGGGCGAGAGAGTGGTAGTCCGTCGTGAGAACGTCGGGGCCAGCTGGCCGGGAGCTAGCTCAACCGCCGCGCACTCCTGGGTGAAGCGGTCTCTAGTCACCGCGTTCGTAAGTCGCCGTACCGCGCTGCTGCTCGGCGGGCGCGGAGTGAGTTCGTTGCGCGGTGGCTCAGAGATTTTCGTCGGCGGCAGCCAGGACGCCACGAGCTTCATGGCTGAGCTGGTCGCCGACCCGGCCCAAATGCAGCAGCCTGAGCACCGTACGACCGCGGCGGCATCCCGTCCGGCGAGGAGCGACAGCGCGTCCGGAATACGGCATATCGCGCCATATCGCCTCGCCGCTGACACCACGACGGCCACAACCGGGCCCAACGCCACGAACCCGACGGGGACAAGCGCACCGACCAGCGGTCCGACGCCAGCAGGTAGTCAGCAGGGGCCAAATACGGATCTCCTGCATGAACC
>QHBP01000317.1 GCA_003244175.1 Chloroflexota bacterium
TCAGCAAAACGTCCGCCAGGAGTGGGATTCAGCTCGGCATGCTGCCCCATCCAGGCCACCATGCCGTCGGCGGTGACCAGATGCGCGAACACTACCCCGGGAGGCGCCTCGATGTCGATGGACGCAGAGTACTCAGTCATTCTTCCGCCCGCGTGCCGTATCTTCAGCGGCGTGCTTCAATGCGGCCAGGTGGGTTGGCCAGAACCTGTCGAGATACTCCCGGACGACGCCGAGCCCATCCCGGCGCACTGCGAACAGGTGTCGGGTGCCCTCACGGCGCTCGCTGACCAAACCACTGCCATGCAGCACCCGCAGATGATGGGAGACCGCCTGCTGGGACATCGCGACCTCATCGGCGATCTCCCCGACGGCGTAGGGACGGTCTCGGACCAGCTCGAGAATGATGCGGCGGTTACCGTCGGCCAGTGCCCGCAGCACGGGGTCGAGACTCTCTGCCGGCACACTCATGGTGCGCATCTATGAGAGGCGCCGAGGTGATTGCATCTCGTCTTCGTGCTTTGTCTCATCTCATCGAATACTAGCAGACGTTTGTACAAATGATGACTGTTGGTCATTTGAAAAAGCTTGTCACGGACACGAGGGCCTGGCTACGCCGGGTGGACGACGATCTGCGGGCTGTACAACCCTCTGAGCACTTTCAGCCCCTCGATTGGTGACCGGGGGCAGTGCCTGCGCCAAACCGGCCGCTAAAGGTCTTGCTCCTAGGACCATAATGTGGGAGAAGAACTCACGGAGGCAGCGTGGGGGTTCAAACGCCGCAGGACGTGCAGCGAGTCGTTGACGGCCTGACCGATTCGAGCTGGGCCTTTTCCGCCTTGGTCGCCGCTGCCGAGATCGGGCTGCTCGCGTGTCTGACTCCGTCCTGCACGCCGGCGGAGGCGGCGGCGAGGGCCGGGGTCACGGACGCCCTGGCGAAAGCGCTTCTGGACGTACTGACATCCATTGGACTGGCAAACACCCAAGGCAACACATACGTAGCCGCGCCGGGTCTCGGAGAATTCTTGCGGACATCTCCGTCAGATGACATCCTCGCCTGGCTGCGAAGCAACCATTTTCAGAGCCGGCAGATGGTCGATGCGGCGAGGCGTGGGCAGCTGCAACCCGGCTGGATCCACACCGATCCCGAGATCCTGCGGGCGCAGGGACGGACCGGACGGGCAGCGGTGCACGCGTTGGCCTCTCAGGTCTTTCCCTCGGTGCCCGGCCTGCAGGAGTGCCTTCGGTCGCCAGGTGCAGCCTTTCTCGACGTCGGTTGCGGTGTCGGGATCATCTCCATCGAAATGTGTCGCATCTATCCGCACCTCAGTGTCGTCGGTCTGGAACCGGGTGAGGTGCAGGCGGCGGAGGCGGCTCGGAACATCGCGGAGGCGGGATTTGAAGAAAGAATCGAGGTGCGCCCACAGCGGCTGGAGAGTCTGACCGACCGCGATGCCTTTGATCTGGCATACGTGCCCCAGGTCGTCATGCCGATCGCCGCCGTGACGTCAGGTCTCCCGAGAGTCCGTGACGCCCTCCACGCCGGCGGCTGGGTCCTCGTGGTGGCCATCAGCGTGCCTGGGAACGACCTGCATGCAGCCACTACGCGACTCCTCAACGTCATGTGGGGTGGAAGCCCGCTTCTCGCCCACGAGGTCGTTGAAATGACCAAAGCCGCGGGATTCGAATCCGTGCAGGTCGGTGGTGCGCCGGGCAGCCTGCTCAAGGCCATCTTGGGACGCCGTCCGCTCTAGGACTGGTGTGGGCGATCTCCTTTCCAACGGTTTGATCTACGGCCACGGAGCCGCATCACGGGAGCACCGCTGCAAATCATCGCCCGACATGGCGGTCGCACGCAACGCCAGTGTGCCGCCACACAAGGTTTGGGGGACAAACACAGTTTAGCTATAGAAGGTTTCTTGAGACGGAACGCGCGCTGCACTCTTGCTCGCCGCAGAAAGGGGCGTGTCTATATTGCCGACGAGCCCCCGAAGAAAGGAGAAAGGAGGATATGCCGATGGCTAGGTTTGCCGCGATGCCCGGCAGGCGTGGCCTGGGGCGGGTTTTCTGTTGTTTGGGCTGTGTGCAAGGAGCGCTCATGAGCGAAGACCAACGCGACCAGAGCGCGCCAATCATCAGCATCGTGGGAGACGAGGTTACCCTCGGCCCCTTCCGCCGGGACCTCCTCTCGCTGTATCATCGCTGGACTAACGACTTCGAGGTGCTTCGAACCCACCGCCAACGCCTCCGTACCAGCACGCTGGAAGCGACGGAGATATGGTACGAGGCGGTGAGCAAGGGGGAATCCGGCATCGTTGATTTTCTCGTCTCCGAGAAGGCCACGATGCGCCCCATCGGCTACGCCACGCTGGATGCCGTCGACCACTTCAGCCGCACCGCCACCTTCGGCATCCTGCTCGGGGAGAAGGAGTGTTGGGGGAGGGGCTACGGCACGGAGACCACCCGCCTCATGCTCGGCTACGGATTCGGAGTCCTGGGTCTCCACAACATCGACCTGACCGTGGTGGACTTCAACTCACGGGGTATCCGAGCCTGCGAGCGGGCGGGCTTCCGGGTAACGGGACGCCGACGAGAGGCATGGCGGCTTGGCGACCGTTTGTACGATCTCGTCTCCATGGAATGTCTCGCGACGGAATTCGCCGTCTCGGCTGTCAGTGCGTCAACATGATGCTGTTTCGCCAAACGCTCCTATTCCGCTCCGAGCGACCAAGACACAGGCGCTTGAGCGATACCCTGCATGCTTCGTCCCAGAACCGGTCCCGCAATCTTCGTCACGCCTGTAACCGCCACAAGTTTCGAGACGCGGTCCAGAACCCACCGTGGGGATAGAGAGACGCCGAAGCTCCGAAGGACTGTCTCTCGGTTCGGAGGCCCCGTCGAAATGCCACATTGGTCGATAACGTGCTAGAGGCTCGTCATTCAACGAGTTGATACCGTCCACTACCATCGATGCGCCCCGCGAGACCGCCAACAAAAACGGAGGAGAGCGGAAACGCATAAAATAGCGGACTAGCCCTACGTTGCCTATAGGGCAGAAAAAGAGGAAGTGTTGCACGACCGAGGTCGAGCAGACCAACTAAAGCGGGAACAGGATCGCTTCGTGCGAATCGTCTCCGCAGAGATGGACCCAGAGCGCATTATCGTGTTCGGATCAGGTGCCAGTGGCGAGATTGGAGAATGGTCGGACCTGGACGTTGTCGTCGTAATGGAGACCGAATTGCCCTATCTTCAGCGTTCAAAGGTGATTCTGCGGCTGGTCTCACCCAAAGTAACCCTCGATCTCTTTGTGTACAGGCCGGAGGAGTGGGACGAGATCAGACGGACGCGACCGTTCATCCGCCATGAAATGGACGCCAAAGGCACGGTGGTCTATGAGCGACGCGGCGCGCACGTGGGTTGAAAGCGCCTTCCGCAGCCTTGACGCCGCTGAGATCCTGTACGCGGCTGGGCGCTGGCCGCAAACATGCTTCCATGCACGGCAGTGAGCGGAGCTGATGCTGAAGGCAGCCATCGTCTACGGGGGCGCGGCGCCACCTCGCGTCCACGGGATCATGGAACTGCTCACGCACCTCGACCATTCACTCCAGGAAGAGCTACAGCACTTTGCGACAGGTCTTCAGGATCTCGATAGATACTACGCTCCAACGCGATACCCAGATGCCGCCGTAGGAGGCTTAGCCGGCGAGGAGGAGGCGGGAGAAGCACTTGCCGTGGCGCGTTCGGTGGCAACCATCATTGACGACGCAGTGCGCTAACCCTCCGCATACACCTTGCGATCGAATCCACGGCGGCACAAGGAAAACCCTTGTCTGTCCGCGTGGGCGAGCATGTCGCGATTCCGTCCGGGACGGTTTACCCTGATCTCATGGGAGGCACGAGATCGATCATGAATACGCAGCACCCGACGGGACAAAATGTTTCCTCAATCGGCAGCGGAGCCCATACCAAGCTGGAACGCCGGGTCGTCCAGGCGGCAAAGGCCGCGCTTGAGCAACAACGGTTCGTGACAGCTATCGATGTGCTCATGGGTGTGGGTTGGCTGTCCACACCGCACGTCGATCAATGGCGTCAGAGGCGCACCAATTACCTGGAACGCCTCGTGATGGCCAGCCTGGGTAAGATTTCCACCGCGATGCACATTTTTCGCAGCTGGGCCAAAGCCCGTGGCCTCCATCCCAGTGAGACCGTCTACCTGTCCCACACGCGGGATCGACATCCGCTGCGGTTCAGCAAGAGCGGCGATCCTTCTATCGAGCGCGCCTATCGCACGCATTGGGTCTCCCCGGAGCTGTCCGAAGCAAAGCGGGAGCGACTGGCCGAAAAACAGAGCCGGCCGACCGAGCTCGTGGTTATTTTGCCTCTCAAGGAATGGACGTGCACCGAATGCTCGGCCACCGGTGATCTGCTCTTTATGGAGGACGGAGGTCCCCTGTGCCTGAGATGCGCGGACCTCGACCATCTCGTGTTCCTTGCCGCGGGGAATGCCGCGCTTACCCGCCGTGCGAATAAGGCGAGCACCCTTTCTGCCGTCGTGATGCGTTTCAGCCGCTCGCGAGGACGCTACGAGCGTCAGGGAATTCTGGTTGAAGAGGAAGCGCTGGCGCATGCCGAGCACGAGTGCCTCGCCGATGAGGAAGCCCGTCAGCGGCGCCGGCTCCGCGAAGCGGAACGGAGGGCCGGGCAGGACGAGCTCTTCCTTGAAGAATTCGCTGAAGAATTCGCTCGAGAGATCAAACGACTCTTCCCAGGCTGCTCGCTCGAGCGTGCCGAGACCATTGCATGCCGGGCGGCTGCGCGGGGAAGTGACCATGTAGGGCGAAGCGCCGCCGGCCGTGCGCTGCAGCCGGACGCCGTGACCCTCGCCGTCGTGGCCGCGGCTCGTCACGGCGACACTGCGTATGACGGGCTCTTGATGGCGGGAGTGCCCCGGCCCGAGGCTCGGGACCGCGTGCGCTCCGATGTGCAACGGGTCCTGGACGAGTGGCGATCCCCACGTCAAGGGCCCTGATTCTCAGGCGACTTGACGACTGATAAACTGAGAGCGTGGACGCGAATCGTGCGTTCGTGGGAGACAAGACGAATGGAGACACTTGCCCCGTGGGCTGAGCCGGTTCTCATGACGGCCGAAGAACTCCTGCTGCTACCCGACGACGAGTGGCGCTACGAGCTCGTGGAGGGGAGGTTGGTGCGCATGTCGCCCACCGGAGGTGAGCACGGCCGCATGGTTATGGCGCTGCTCCGAGCCGTTGACCGATTCGTCCAAGAGAAGCATCTGGGAGAGGTGTTCCCGGCGGAGACCGGCTTCTGGATTTCGAGCGGTGGGCCCGACACCGTCCTGGCGCCGGATCTCGCCTTTGTCCGTGCTGGACGGGAGCCGGAACCCGGGACGGAAGGATATCCTCGCCTTGCGCCGGATCTGGTGGCGGAGGTTGCCTCTCCTTCGCAGGGGCGGGCGGAGATGGCGTCGAAGGCTCAGCGATGGCTGAACGGCGGGGTGCGGCTGGTCTGGATTGTATTCCCGAAGACACATACGGTCGAGGTCTGGCGCGAGGGAGAGCCGGCACGCATTATGACCATCGGGAACGAGCTTTCGGGTGAAGATGTCCTGCCCGGCTTTGCCTACCCGATTGCGCGCCTCTTCCCCTAACTCACGGGCTCTCCGACCCTTATGACGCCGCTTTCCGCTCCGTCTTTGTCTCGCTCTTCCCACCGCCCTCTTGGCCCCAACTTCGGAGCGGATATCCCGCGAGAGGCAGGACGGGCATGGGATATACTCTCTCCCCCGCGGAGGTGACGTATCTCGAGAACGTTGCGCCGAATCTGATGGAACTAGGACCCGACTAAATCGTGAGACAGCCCTGAATGCCTCGCGCACGTTCTCCACTCATCTCGTTTCTTGAGACCAGGGAGATCTCTAGTACCCGGGCCAGCGACAATGACGAGACTCTGACTTTGTCCCGCACGAAGGTTTCTCGTTTCCCTTTCACGTAAGGAGGACACGATCATGGACACGGCGATAGTGACCGATCGAGAGACACTGGAACAAGCATGGCCGCCCCTGCCCTTCGAGGAATGGCAACATACGTGTGACACGCTGCACATGTGGTGCCAGATCGTGGGGAAGGTGAAGCTCAAACTGACCCCGTTTCTCAATGAGCTTTGGGAGGTCGCCTTCCATCTGACGGCGCGGGGAATGACCACCTCGCTCATCCCGTATGGCAACGGCGCTTTCGAGGTCACCTTCGACTTCATCGATCACAACCTGTCCATCCTGAGCAGCGATGGGACGGTCAAAGCGCTGCCACTCATCCCCCGCTCGGTGGCCGACTTCTACCAAGAGTTCATGGCGACGCTGCGCTCCATGGACATCGACGTCATCATCAACACCACGCCGACAGAGGTCCCGAATCCGATTCCCTGTGACCAGGATTCCACCCATGCCTCGTATGACCCGGAATACGTCCACCGATGGTGGCGGATCCAGCTGCAGACCGCGAAGGTCCTGCAGCGGTACCGCTCACCCTTCGTCGGCAAGAGCAGCCCTGTCCACTTCTTCTGGGGCTCGTTCGATCTGAACCACGCGCGCTACTCGGGCCGGCCGGCTACACCTCCCGAAGGACCGCGCTTCTTCCGTCTCGCCGAGAACCAGGAGAACGTGGCCTGTGGCTTCTGGCCAGGAAATGCGAACGCCGCGGGTGTCTCTCTCGGCGAGCCCGCATTCTACTCCTACATCTACCCCGCGCCTCCCGGCTACGAGGAGGCATCAGTGCGGCCCGATGCCGCGCATTACCATGACGCGCTAGGACAATTCATCCTGCGCTACGAGGACGCGCGTCGCGCTCCCGACCCAGGTCGCGTAACCCTCGACTTCTTTGAGAGCACCCACGAGGCAGCAGCCACCCTCGCGCGCTGGGACCGAGGGGCGCTGGAGAAGAAACCCTGGGAAGCTTAGCGGACCACTGTCTTCGCATATCTGGACCCGGTCCACACCCTCCGAGAATGTACTCAAGGGTTCGACGTCGCGTCGCATCTCGTCATCAGGGACGAGCGTCTGTCTTTGGACGTGCTAGCCGGTGTCGATGTCCGGTCCGGATCGTATAGGGTCTATTGAATCTTACTGTCGAACAGATCACGGTGGAGTCAGGTCAGGAGAGGCGTTCCGATGGAAGAGGTACAGCATGAGGTCGAAGCATATCTGTCACACGTGGGCTTTCCGGCCAGCAAGGAGGAGCTGATCAACGGCCTGTTGGCCCGCAATGCACCCGGACGCATGATCGCCCTGGTGGAACGGCTGCCACAAGACCACTATCAGGGACAACGAGACGTGCGCCACGATCTCGAAGAGGTCTCCCATGTCCATTCCCAGGAAGTGGCGCCGGCTCGAACCTACGATGACTTCTTGGCGGTGGTGCTGCGTCATGTCGGAGACATTCACCACACCAGCAAGGAGGCCTACAACCGCATCGTCGAGCACGTCATCCATATTGCTGAGCAGCAGGGAACCCTTGATCGGAGCGACGCGCGAGCCATGGAGCAGCGCCTGGATGCCGCCTTTGCCGATCTCCGGGGCACGATGTCCGAGGTTTATGACTATCGGGCGCCGATCAATCCGCGTCAAGATTTGCCAAGGGAAAGGGAGTAGAACCCGCAATCAGGCAATCCACCATTCCACCTATGCGTCAATTCCTTACTTATGGAGATGCGGTGAAAGAGATTCCATCCACGCTGACCAGCAAGGGACAGGTGACGATCCCTATCGAGGTACGCCGTCACCTGGGTCTTAACCAAGGTGACAAGGTGATCTTTGTGATTGAGGACGAGGGCAACTGTACGGCACGGTCGCTCGGCTCGACTTCACCGACGCACTCCTGATCGCACTCATGGAGGCGCCGGGTCCGTCTGTCGTGTATAGCTGGGACGCCGATTACGACGGCATCGCGGGCTTGACCCGTCGCGAACCATGGCTCACCGGCTTGAAGCCGAGTTGACAGCTACGGACCGCGCCTCACATCCCTCCGTCTGGCGGAACGGCGACTTTCGGGCCTTTCTGCTCGGCCAGGGGATCTCAAATCTCGGCGATGCCGTCACGGCGACAGCGCTTCCACTCCTGGGCTGAGTCTCACGGGTTCGGGGGTGCAGATGAGCGCGGTGGAGAGCCTGCAAGCGGGCGGAGCTCTGCTGTTCGGGCTCGTGGCCGGAGTTCTCGCTGATCGATGGGATCGCCGCCGGATCCTTCTGGCCAGCAGCCTGGGCCTCGCCGTCGTAACCGGTGCCATTCCAGTCGTGGCCATGACACGGGGCCCAGTGCTTCTCACCGTCTACTTGGTGGCAGTCCCCCTCAGCATGCTGGGCGTACTGTTCGGCGCGGCGTACACCGCATCCATTCCGCGATTGGTCGGGCGGATCCAGATGGGGCAGGCAAATGCCTACTTCGAAGCCATCGAGAGCTTTTCCTGGATAGTGGGGCCCGGCGTCGCCGGCATCCTCATCACTCGAATCGGGGCGGCCTCAACCCTTCTCATCGACGCCGTCTCCTTCCTCATCGGCGGAGCCTCGGTCCGCCTTATTCGCTTCGCCGGATGTGAGCCAATGGGCCCGACCAACACGCCAGAAGCTCAGACGCTGGCGCAGCTCTTGCGGCGCCACCGGCGAGCTGCCGGTGTCACTCAAGAACAGCTGGCGGAACGGGCCGGCCTGAGTGTGCGGGCCATCAGCTATCTGGAGAGCGGCGCGAGGCAGCCGCGCAATGACACCCTGGAGATGCTGCTCGAGGCCCTGCAGCTTGAGCCTGCTCAACGTGCCCGCTTCGAAACCACGGTCCACCAGGCAGTCGATGCGCGCTTTGGCGGACTGACTGCGGGACAGCCGCAGCAGACGGGGAACTATCTGGGCGCACTGCCGTCAGGGCGTCTCGTGGGCCGCCGGCAGGAGCTGGATCGCATACAGGCCGCGATCGATGCGGTGGCGCGAAAAAGTGGCCGGTTGGTGTTCCTGGCGGGTGAGCCCGGTATTGGCAAGACTCGCCTCGCCCAAGAGGTAACCATTGCGGCGAGCAACCGAGGCTTCATGGTTGCGACCGGCCGGTGCTACGAGTCGCGCCAGACTGTGCCCTACTACCCGATGCTGGAGGCGCTCGAGACAGCCTATGCGGCCGCGCCACCCTCTGTTTGTCAAGAGGCCCCCCGGCGGTGGCCATACCTGGCGGCCTTGTTGCCGGAGCGGATCGCCGCGCTCCCGTCCGCCATCGCCGACAACCAAGAGGAACAAGAGCGACTTTTCCGGGCGGTGACAGGCTTTCTGGTTGCGCTCTCGGAGGAAATGCCCATAGCCCTCATGCTCGACGATCTACAGTGGGCCGATGCCTCCGGTCTCGAGCTCTTTCAGTACCTTGCTCGTCATACTCGCGCTCATCGGGTTCTCCTCCTCGGGATCTATCGTGACGTCGACGTCAATCGCCGGCATCCCCTTGGCCGGGCACTGCGCGACCTGCATCGCGAGCAGCTCCTGGAGGAGGTGGTGGTCAGGCGGTTTGAGCAAGAAGATACGGCTGCATTGGTGACCGCCACCCTCGGCGAGGCCACCGATGCGCAGGAACTCGCGCATCTCGTACATCGCCACACCGAGGGCAACGCCTTCTTCGTCAAGGAGATGGTGCGCGCGTTGGTAGAGCGCGGTGAAGTGTGCCGGCCGGGAGACGTCTGGGATCTCCAATGCGTGGAAGAGATGGGGGTGCCGAAGAGTGTGCGAGAGGCGATTGGAGAACGCCTTTCGCGGCTCAGCGAGGATTCACAGGAACTCCTGGGCCAGGCGAGCATTCTGGGTCAGACCTTCGTTTTCGACGATCTACGGACTATGTCCGGCCGTAGCGAAGGCGAGGTCGAGGACGCACTAGATGATGGCGCGCAGGCGGGACTACTAGGGGAAATTGAGCGGGACACCTATGGTTTCAACCATGCGCTGACGCAACAGACGCTCTATGTCGAGCTGTCCGGCCGGAAAAGGCGAAGGCTGCACCTCGCGGCCGCCGAGGCGATGGCGAAGCTCCCCGAACCGATGCGGGGGACTCGGGCGCCAGAGCTGGCCTGGCACTTTCTCGAGGGGGACGACGCGGGACGGGCCTTGTTGTATGCCATCCTGGCGGGCGACCAGGCAGAGGAGGTATTTGCCCACGCGGAAGCGGAACGACACTATCGCACGGCTTGCGAACTGGCTACGGAGTCCTCCGACGAGAGCCTGCGGGCCAAGGCTTTGGCACTATTGGGCCGTGTCCTGACATTCCTCGCGCGTTATGACGAAGCGCTGGAGGCTTCGGAGGGTGCGGCCGAATGCTATCACCGTATGAATGATGTCGAGAGCGAGCGCCGCGTCGTGGCCTGGATTGGGTGCATCCACGTGCAACGAGCGACTCCGAACGAGGGTATCGCGCGTATCCAGATGCTCTTGGACACTACCGAGCCGGGAGAGGTGTCTTGGGGACTTGGAGAACTGTATGACGCATTGACCATGCTCTTCCAAAGAACCGACAGATTGAAGGAAAAACTGGAAGTCGCCTCGCGCCGGTCAGCGATCGCGCGCGCCATCGGCGACCAGGACATGCTCGCGGCGGCGGCCGGTAGTTGGGGCTCGTCCCTCATATCAACCGGCGGCCTGGAGGAAGGGCTTCATGTACTCCAGGACACGATTCTCGTCGCGGAACGCATGGGGGACCTCCGAAACCTGGGGCGCTGGCTCCACAACGCAGCGGACGTCCTCTGGTGGCGAGGAGATTTCCGCCTGGCCAGAACATACCAGGAGCACAATCTCGAGGTGGCGGAGCGCACCGGTGACCCAGCGGCCATCGCCCATCGGGCCGCCTGGCTTGGCCACATCCTCTACCTCATGGGCGAGTGGAGTGAGGCACGGAGACAATGCGAGCAGGCGGTGCACATATTTGAGTCAATCGAAGTGTCCTGGAGGACAGCCTACGCGCTGATCTTCCTCGGCTGGATCGACCTGGAGGAAGGGGCCACTGTGGTCGGTATCCGGCGTCTGGAAGAGGCCGGAACTCTGGTCGAGCGGGCCCAGGACACTCAGGCACAGAACCTGATCGCGTTCGCACTCGCCTCGGACGACCTGCTGGCAGATCTTCCCTCCGAGGCCCTCAAGAGAATCCTGGAGCTGCGGGACGAGGAGCGCGCGGAACACCTGGCGAGGGAGGGCGCCGCCACCTGGGCGGCACAAAATATTCCCTGCTTTCATTCGGCTCAGCAGCTCCGAATCCTCGGCATGGTCCTCGCTCGGCGTGGTTGCTGGGATGAAGCCGTGTCTGCCTTCGAGCAGGTCCTGGCGCTCGCCCGCTCCGCGCCCTGGCCGCACCAGGAAGCGTGGACCCTTTACGATTACGGTCGGATGTACGCCCAGAAGGGGGATCCTCGGGCAGCGGAGCAGAGACTCGCGGAAGCCCTGGTAATCTTCAAAAGGCTGGGTGCGACGCCCTATGCGCAGCGTGTGGAGAAGGTTCTCGTGGGACTCGAACGCGAGACGGCAACGGCGCGGCGGACATAATGCACTCTGCATGGATGCCGGCAGCTCGATCGTGCCGTAGACGCGGTCCCACTCCCTGTACTTAGCCTCCCGCGCTTCGATCTTCGGCGACGATGAAGACAATCCAAGACTTGTGGGAGTCCAGCTGAGGAAGTGTCTCCGCGATCCCAAGGGTAGAATCTGACCAAAGACGCGTGTAGGGGGGAGAATGCGCACTAAATTCTGCTTCCACTACAGACGCGCGGTAGTATGGTGCGGTTCTACATCAAGGAGGAGCAAATGGTGAGATTCACCACGGCCCCCGTCGAGGAGGTTGCGCCAAAAAGTAAACAGCGTCAGCCCTCCATGCGCGCTCAGATACAGGAGCAGTATCAGGACGCGCTACGAAACGCCGTCACCGAGCGTCACGAAGCCCTTGTCGTCGAGTTGGAGCCCGAGGACAAGCCACTTACGATCCGGAATCGCATCAAACGGGCGTCAGAGATGTTGGGACTCGAAGACATTGTGATTCGGCGACGCGGAAACCGCATGGTGGCGTATCGGGGCGATCAGGCACAAGAATCGGCGTGATCGGCACCTGGTCCTGTACTCGCTCCAACCGGGTCAGGGACGTCTCCACGTCGGGAGAGCGCGGGGAGAGCCGAGGCCGCGCGCGGCAAATCTCGAAACCTGATATACTATGAGTAAGCGGTCTTGCCGCCTGCTTGCTGTGGGCTGTGGATCGCGGCTCTGGGCGGCGTCCCGAGCGTGCAACTGTCTGTTCTGATAAACGTTTTGGCGCGTAAAGTGCACGCTCCCTTCGTCGCGGCACCCCATGTCGGTGCGCAGCCTTAAGGCGGCGCAATGCATCAACGAGGGTAAGGGTAAACGAGTAGGTAACCGTACACCGGCAGCTTCCTGCTTCGATGTATTCACACTTTGCCATTTGAGGTGGCTATCTGTCTGTGCTTCACGGCGTTTGGCGCCCGGAAACCGGCAACGGCTCACTGTTACTGTGGGCCGAACGGCTGGACGACAACCAAGAACTTAGCCTGAACGCGGAGGACCTTCAACAGCGCCTACCGCTGGTGAAGGGTCAGTCTGAGACAATCTCTCTGCTTCTACCGTCGGTGGATGGTCGCGCGCTGCGTTCCTCCGAGAGCTCAGACGCCGCGGTTCTCGCCCCGACGTGTGTCAACGCACTTGCCGTCTCCCCGTCGGACGCCATGTTCCAGATGCTCACGCTAGATCCGGAGGAGCAAATGGGCGACGATTTGCTGTTTTGGCAGATTGCCGCGCGCTTCACGCTCGAGCTGTTGGCACGCGAGCGATATGTGCCCGCCGCCGACGATCGCAACGGGTCTTCCTGGCAGCCCGTGCTGACCGGTGACGACCGTAATCGCTTTGCCCGCATGGCGCGTGCCATCCCGCCCGTGTGTCGCGCGCTCTTGCCACACGGATCACCGCCCTCAGGCGCGACCGTGCTGGAGTCTTTTCTGCAGGCGACGATCGACGCGCTTTGCCGCCAGTCGCTACAGCGCTGGGAACCCAGCATCCCTCCGCGCGTGAGTCAGGGCAACCGCGCGCAGGCTTACATATGGCTGCTGACCCTCGCGCGCTCTCGCTCCGATCCTGCCAACGGCAAGGTAGATCAGCGCCTTCGTGGCGCCATGAAGAAATGGCTCCAGCCTCTGCAGGTTGTTGCCAACGAGGCCTTCCGCACCTGCTTCCGGCTCGAGGCTCCCAGCAATCCCCGCGCACCTTGGGTTTTGCGATTCTTCCTGCAATCCGTCGAAGATCCCGGAATGCTGGTGCCGGTCGGCCAGATTTGGAAGCAGCGAGGCGCCGGCTGGCAGCACGTGCGAGCCAAACAGGGCCGTCCGCAGGAGAAGCTGCTCGCTGATCTGGGACTGGCGATGCGGGTGTTCCAGCCGCTGGAAAGGGCGTTGAAGACTGCTCATCCGGAGATCGCCCACCTCTCCGTACAGCAGGCGTATACCTTCTTGCGTGAAGCGGGCCCCATTCTCGAAGAGAGCGGGATGGGTGTGGTCGTGCCTCATTGGTGGACCAAGCGCCGCCAAGGTCTAGCAGCCAGAATTCGACTGCGCCCGGACTTCGAGCCCACCAACGGCCACGCCCCTAGCCTGCTTGGCATGGACACCCTTGTGCGGTATGACTGGCAGCTTTCTCTCGGGGGCAAAGGTGTCAACCCCGAGGAGTTTGCTCGCCTCGCAAAGCTCAATGCGCCCCTCGTGCGCGTGCGGGGCGAGTGGGTCGAGCTGAACCCGGAGGATGTGGAACGCGCTCAGAAGTTCTGGGACAAGAATGAGAGCGACACGATTTCGTTATCGAAGGCCCTGTCTCTGGCTGCCGGCACCAGCGACCTCGATGGCGATCTTCCGATCGAATCCGTGGAAACCGAAGGCTGGCTTAACGCCCTTTTCGAGCGAGACGGCAACATTCCAGACTTGCCGCAGCCTGACAGCTTCATCGGTGAGCTTCGTCCATACCAGCGGCGGGGCGTCTCCTGGATGCACTTCCTCGTCGATCGAGGACTTGGACCCTGCCTCGCCGATGACATGGGCCTGGGCAAAACCATAGAGATGACGAGCTTGCTACTGCACATGCAGGAGAACAAGACCCTGACCGGTCCCGTGCTCCTGATCTGTCCCATGTCCGTCGTTGGAAACTGGCAACACGAGCTGCAGCGGTTCGCTCCCTCGCTGCGCGTCATGATCCACCATGGAGCCGGACGTCTGCTGGGGGACGCATTCCGACAGGAGGCACTCAAGCACGACCTCGTCATCAGTACGTATGCGCTCACTACACGTGATCGAGAGCTATTTGAGTCCATGGAGTGGCAGGGCGTCGTTCTGGACGAGGCACAAAACGTCAAGAACTCGACCACCAAGCAGGCGCAGGCAGTCCGGTCCATCAAGGCCAACTTCCGAGTGGCGCTCACCGGCACGCCAGTCGAAAATCGCTTGAGCGAGCTCTGGTCCATCATGGAGTTCCTCAACCCCGACTACCTGGGATCGGCGGATCGCTTCCGCAAGAACTTCGCGCTCCCCATCGAGCGCGGAAATGACGCCGCGTCGAAAGCGCAGCTGCGCACTCTCGTTCAGCCCTTTATCTTGAGGCGGGTCAAGACGGATCCGACCATCATCTCCGACCTTCCTGAAAAGCTCGAGATGAAGGTGTATTGCTCCCTCATGCCCGAGCAGGCTTCCCTCTATGAAGCGGTGGTGCAGGACATGTTGCAGCAGATCGAGTCCTCTGTGGGTATTCAGCGCAAGGGATTGGTTCTCTCCACCCTGACCAAGCTCAAGCAAGTCTGCAATCATCCCGAGCACCTGCTGCGAGAGAGCAAGCCGTTGACGAGCCGCTCCGGGAAGTTGGCGCGTTTGGAGGAGATGCTGGACGAAGTCATGGCCGCTGACGACCGAGCACTCGTCTTTACTCAGTACGCGGAATGGGGCAAGACGCTGCAGCAGTACCTGCGTGAGCGCACCGGGAAGGACGTCTTGTTCCTTCACGGTGGCACGCCTCGTCACATTCGCGACCGCCTGGTCCATCGCTTCCAGACGGATCGCCGCGGTCCCAACATTTTTCTCCTGTCCCTCAAGGCGGGGGGCACCGGCTTGAACCTGACGCGCGCCAGCCATGTGTTCCACTACGATCGTTGGTGGAATCCGGCGGTGGAGCAGCAAGCAACGGATCGCGCGTTCCGCATCGGTCAAACAAAGAATGTCCAGGTG
>QHBP01000081.1:0-2250 GCA_003244175.1 Chloroflexota bacterium
CTGCCAGACCAGCACGTTGCCTGCCAGGCGAATGGTGTCGGGAAGTAGCGTACCGTGATTATCCTCGTAGTACACCACGTGTGGCACACCGGCCAACCACAGGCCAAAACTGCCGTCGAATCGTACTTCCTCGAGGTTCGTTTGGATGGGCAGTCGCTTTGCGTCGAAGAAACGCTTCTGGAACTCGATAATGAGGAGTCCAGCTCCAGTCGTGGCGGCACGCGGAAAACCGTGCCTCGCGCGATAGACGAGAGCGACGCTTTCTTGGGAGTGCGCCACACCGACGTAGATCTCATCGGGTTTGGCGAGACCCGGAAGCACTGGTACCACGACGTGGAACGACACCCGATTCCGCGCGTCCGCCAGGGACACACGCTCACCGAGCGCGAGATTGTGTCCAAGCGGGCCGGGCGGCAAGGTACCAGACTTGATCTGCACACCCGCGAAGTGAAACCACGACGCAACGGCGGAGCGAGCATCAGGGGAGAACGCCAACACCGAGGCCAGGATGGCGATGGCGGCAAGGGCGGGAAGCAGCACCGCGCGCAGCGAGATTATGGCTTGGAATGAACGCTGGCGTTGGGGATGCCTCTCGAGATGGGCGCACACAGCGCCGGATAGGTCGGGAGTTGGGGGATAGCTCAGGTGGTGACCCAGGTCGGCGAGCGCCGACTCCAGCTCGGCGTCTGAGAAACCCATAGGCGCCTCACTCATGATGCGTCACCTCGTCGATCTGATCTGATGTGTCGACGGCCAACGCGTCTCTCAGCAGGGCAAGGGCGCGGGACAGGCGCGACTTGACGGTGCCCCGCGCACAGCCGAGGACATCCGCCATTTCCGTTTCCGATAAATCGAGGACGTACCGGTAGACAATGATCTGCCTCGCGTTCTCCGGCAAGCCATTGAGGGCGTGGAGCAGTGCGTCTCGGCTCAAGCCCGCGAGGGCCGCCGCCTCGGGAGATGGAGCCGCATCATCCCGGCGGCGGCCCTCAGCGAGCTGGAGCTCGTATCGTGAGCGCCGGCGCGCCGACCGCACCTGATTACGCGCTTCGTTGGCGACAATTTTCAGAAGCCACGGACGGAAGGGTGCGCCCGGTCGAACACGTTGCAGGGTGTAATACGCTCTGATGAGCGCGACCCGAGGTCGCAGATAGTGAGTGGCAGTAATGCCCAGAGTAGTGTCCAACTCAGTTCCCATCCCCGCGTGCGTCACTGGTAACGGTGGGGTGCGAAGCCGGGGACAAAAGCCTAAGAGTTACTTGAGTCATCCAGGGGACTCGGGCAAGGGAAAGACTGGACGGATGAATGAGAATAAACCTTCGATGAGGCGTCGAACTATTAGGTCGTTGCAAGAGATGACGTTGGGAAACCATAGTGGCGATGTTGGGCTAAGTCCATGTGCTCCTATTCATAGCACGTGGAAAGGATACGGTGCGATCATATCCGTATCTGGGACACCAAGGCCCCGGCGTATAGAAGGCATCCTCGCCAGTCGTATCTCACTACTGCGGAACGGGGAATCCCCGATGGAGTCTGATGATGGTCGATGCATCAGTAGGCCGGACGTAAGAATGGCGGAACACTCCAGTGGGACAGGACGATCCGAGAAGCGAATGCTGGCAGCCGAAAGGCAACGGGAATCCATAACCGGCCAGATAGGGAAACCGACCCGAAAGGGTGCTGACGTGGATCGGGTGATTCACCCAAAGAACGAGACAAGGATTCCGTGAAACCAATGGAAAAGTTAGGTGCGACTGCCCTTTCTGAGATGGAAGGGAACAACAGCGTAAACGGACCAAAGGGCCTGACCGAGTGGAACGGCGTCAACTGGCGCAAAGCCAATCGACAGGTACGCAATCTGCGGTGTCGTATCTTTCGGGCATCACAACAGGGAGACTGGCGCAAGGTCGCCTCCCTGCAAAAGCTCATGCTGCGAAGCTACTCAAACCGGCTTGTGTCGGTGCGACGAGTGACGCAGGTGAATCAAGGCAAGCGAACCCCTGGCGTGGACAAGGTGCTCGTCAAGACGCCGAAAGCCAGGGGCAAACTGGTGGATGAACTTGGCACGGCTCAGCCGTGGCGAGCGAAGCCCACCAAACGGGTGTACATACCAAAAGCCAGTGGTAAGCCACGACCGCTTGGAATCCCGGCGATAAAAGACCGCGCCTTACAAGCGATGGTCAAAAACGCACTTGAACCCTCCTGGGAAGCCAGGTTTGAGGGGACGAGTTACGGATTCCGACCGGGACG
>QHBP01000081.1:2277-2738 GCA_003244175.1 Chloroflexota bacterium
CATGATGCCATCGGCAAGATTTACCTCTTGGCGCGTCCGAACAAGCGCAAGAAGTGGATACTTGACGCTGACATCGAAGGGGCCTTTGACACCATTAACCATGACTTCCTGATGAATGCCATCGGGCCAGTTCCTGGACGGGGACTAATCCGACAATGGCTGAAAGCGGGATACGTGGATCGTGGTGTCTTTCATCCCACTGAGGCGGGAACGCCGCAAGGTGGGGTGATTAGTCCTCTTCTGGCAAACATCGCGTTGCATGGAATGGAAGAAGCCATTGGTGTAAGGCGAAACAAGAACGAGGAGATCATTTCCCCTCGTGCTGTGATTCGCTATGCCGATGATTTCGTGGTGTTTACCGAATCACAGGAGGACGCGGGCACTGTCCGTGAGATTCTTCGAGAATGGTTAAAACAGCGTGGGTTGACTTTATCGACCGAGAAGACCCGCATTGTCCACCT
>QHBP01000001.1 GCA_003244175.1 Chloroflexota bacterium
CATCGGAATCGACACCAGCGCTCTCTTAATCGGCGTGCTGGCCGGTACGCCCGCCGATATGGCGTGGATCGCTCCGGCGATCCAGCGGCAGGTAACCACCCATGTCATCCGGCTGAGCCCGAGCACGATCGACGCCAATCCCCAGGCGCTTGCGACGTTCGATATCATCGTGCTGACCAATGCCGACACCTCGCAGCTGGATCGCACCCAGCTCAGCGCGCTGGAGCGCTATGTCCGCAACGGCGGGGCGCTCATCGTCGTCGGCGGTCCGGCGTGGCAGGAAACCCTCCGTCCTCTCCCCGCAACCCTGCTGCCTGGACAACTCGTCGGGCTGCACGTTCTTCCCGATCTTCAGGGGTTGCTTCCGCTCGTCTCCCCATCCGTCCCGGCCGGCCACCGGCCGGCCGCGGTCAGCATCCTCTCACATCCGAGCGGCACGATCCTCGCCGGCCAGGCGGGCATTCCGCTCGTCGTCCGGGCAAGGGAGGGGCAGGGGACCGTGGAGTATCTGGCGTTTGACCCGTCCCTCAGCTCGATCCAAAGCTGGAGCGGTTCGCCCCGCCTCCTGGAGCACCTCGTGGCCATGGCCGCGCCACTCGCCATCACACGAACGTGGTCACCGGGAGGATTCCGCGCTCGGTTCCAAGCCATCTTCAGATCCGAGGCGCTGACGAGCGAGCTGTCCAATCTGCCCTCGGGCACGGTACCCTTCCTCGCCCTCTTCGCCGCGCTCACGCTCGGGTACGTCCTGATCCTGGGGCCGGCGAATTTCCTTCTGCTGCGCTGGATCCGGCGTCAGCATCTGGCCTGGGTGACGATTCCGATCCTTGCCCTGTCCTACCTGGGGTCGATCTTCGGGATCGTTACCCACGTCCGAGCGAGCACCGGCGTTTTGAACACTGTCGGACTCGTCACGCTGGACGGCGGCGCGAGTCTGCGTCCGGCCACTCTTTACATGGGTCTGGCAACGCCGCAGTCCGGCAACTACCATCTCACCTACAACGGGTCGGCACTGCCGGCCCCGCTACCGCAGGTCAGCCACGGCGGTGGATTTTTCTTCCGCGGAGCGTCGACTCTTCACGCCACTCCGCTTGGTATGCGTCTTCAGGAGGATCCACAGGCGGCGGTGACGTTCCTCTCCATGAAACGGTGGACGATGCGTGATCTGAGCCTGGAGACGTCGGTGAACATCCCTGGCGCGGTGCGGAGCGGTCTTATCATCGACCCTCAGGGAATCGTCACCGGCTCGATCCATAACGGAACGAATCTCGACCTCCTGGACCCGGTCATTGTGGCCGGGCAGACGGTCGCGCGTCTGTCCGATATCCCGGCCGGAGGCAGCGTATATGTGCGTGTCCAGCCTAGTGTCGACAATTCCGGACAGGACCCGGCATCATTCTGGGAAAATCTCTACGGTGGAGACAGCCTCCGTAATGCCGACCACTTTGGCGGACTCCGCGATTGCTGCAATCAGTTCTCGTACCCTCAGGAGACGCAGCTACTCGACCGCGTCCGAAACGCGGTCGCTATGCTGTCGCAAGCACGGCCGGATGCGCTGTCGGGCCTGGGAGAGGTCCTGCTCGTCGGCTGGAGTGAGCGCCCGCTGGGGGCGGTGAGCGTCGATGGAGCCTCGCCACAGCGTCGGGATCTGAATCTCGTCGCGACTCCCCTCTCAGTGCGATTCCCCTCCCACGGGGCGTTCCGACTCCTCGCCGGTACTCTCGGCCCTCATCTCGTCGACGTGCTACCCCGGGCACCCCAATCAAACTGTTGCAGCTTCGGTTTTGGCAACGATCAGCAATCGGCGGCTTCCGTCGGTTCCGGTGGCTTCCTCACCTTCGAGTTCGACGTACCCGGGGGCGGTCACGTCCGGGTCCAGCGTCTCGCAGTGAACGTCAACAGCGGGGACGACGGCGCCAATGCCGGCCGGGTCTATGATTGGCGTACCCATGGCTGGATAAACGTCGATCTGTCCTCCGGCGTCGCTCAGCTCCCCAACCCGAGCCGCTTTATCTCGTCACAGGGCCAGATCATGGTCAGGCTCCTGGCGACGAGCAGTGGGGGAAATTTGAATATCTACGATCCGTACCATGACCTTCAGATCTCGGGTGCGGGGGCAGTAACATGACCGCTGCGGCCGAAGAAGTCATCGCGCGGGCTGGATCGAGCAACACAACAGGGTACGCTATCGAGGTCGAGGATATGAGCGTCTGGTACGGCCAGGGCCGTGCCGTGCACGACCTCTCGATGCACGTTCCTCAGGGCAGCATCTATGGCCTGGTGGGACCCAGCGGCGCGGGAAAGAGTACAACCATCCGCGTCCTGGCGACGGTCCAGCAACCGAACGCGGGAACCGTTCTGGTGGATGGCGTCGACGCTCGGGTCGACCCCGCGGCGGCGCGCGCCCGCATCGGCTATCTGCCGGACTTTTGCGGGCTCTATGAAGGTCTGACGGCCGGCGAATACCTGGGCTTCTATGGAGCGATCTATGGAGTTTCGCCGCGGCGCCGGCGGCAGATGACCGACGAGCTACTCGAGCTGCTCAGCCTGACGGACCGGCGAGACGACCCGGTGAAGTCGCTTTCGCGCGGCATGAGACAGAAGCTCGGGCTTGCCCGGTGTCTGATCCACGATCCACGCATTCTGCTTCTGGACGAGCCGGCTTCCGGGTTGGATCCACGTTCTCGCCTCGACCTCCGCGATATTCTGCAGGAGCTGGCCAGGCTGCGCAAGACCATCCTCATCAGTTCGCACATGCTCTCTGAGCTGGCGGAGATTTGCACGCACCTCGGCATCATGCGCGCCGGCGAGCTGATGGCGGAAGGGCCGGTGGACGAGTTCATGAGTGCGGCATTCCCAGACGCCATCGTGCGCATGCGCCTGCTCCGCGCGGACGATGTGGCCACGGCACGCCAGATCCTGGAGACGCATCGAGCCTGCCGAGGCGTCGAGGCGGCGGACGCGTCGACATTGGTCTTCCAGTTTGACGGCCGGCGGCAGGATCCGGCGGCTATCCTGGAGCAGCTGTCCGCGCGTGGCGTACAGGTGACCGATTTCACGGTGGAGCGCCCGACCCTGGAGGATGTATTTCTGCGGGTAACCGACGGTGGAGGCCGGGGGTGACACCCATGCCGAGGATCCTCCCGACAGCGGTCATGACCAAGGATCTTCGCCTCCGAATGCGTGGCTGGCGCTTGGCCGGGGTCGCTACGCTCTACGTGACGATCCTCGGGGCCATCGCGATTGCATTCCTTTT
>QHBP01000012.1 GCA_003244175.1 Chloroflexota bacterium
GGGTACGAGAAACTGCGCGACAATTCGACAATGGACGTAACGCCCTCTAGTATTGCCGGTGTCGGAGACGACGGCTATCAGGCTTTCTACTCTGTTGTCAATGGCGGCAGCGCGGCACTTCGATCCGAGCTTTTCTTCGCAACAGGCCCGGTGCTGGTAGAGGTTTGGCAGAGTTACGACCAGCAGTATCCCGGCAGCGATAAGGCCAGAGCCTCTCAAACTCGCATCGCGGCGAGCCTGGATGCCATTGCCCGGTCCGCCTTACAGGACCAGCCGGCGTCCTCGGCGGGACCGGGGGATCCGACTCCCGGTACGGACGATCCTGGTGCCCCACAACCCGTTAGCCTCGACGGCAGTGGACAGGTCTCCTACATCCCGGAGCCCACACCGGTTCCGGTCCCTGGTCTTGCCTTCAGCATCTTTCAGGTGCGGGTCGAGCGGGACAATCCGCAGGCCGCGTACGATCTGACGAAGCCGGGGTTACAACGGGCGAAGATCGGGGCCACCGTCAACCTGGCCGTCTACTTCAGTCTGCGCAACGTTCCGCCAAGATCGGTGGCGATGGCGGAGTTTAAGGTGCAGCGCGGACGTGGCGTGTACTTCTTCTACCAGTGCCGCCCCCTGTCCCTGGCCACCTATCCGAACACGTATCGAATCACGGTTCCCTACACGCTGCGCCTCCTAGGCAAGAGCGTTGTCACCGGCCGCGTCTCAATCAACGGCTTTATGCAGGAGAGCAGCGTGGGGTTGAGGGTTCTGAAGAGCTTGCCGCGAACGGTGTTACGCAAGTTCGCTGGTGGGTCGAGGGCCGGTGGGAGCAGTCGACATCGTGTCTCCAAGAGCGCAAGGAAAACATCATCGAGCCGGTCGACTTCCACTTTCGCCGCTCCGCTTTCCGTCTTCCCGTCCGGCAGCCAAGTGCGCGTGGACCGAGTGGAGTCCAACAGTGCAGCCGAGGGAACCCCGATCCCGCATCTTGACACTCGTACCCTCGCCCAACGTGGCCGCGAGACCGGGTACTACATGGATACGGTGCAGCTACACCGGGGACGCGACGCAGCCACCCAATATCTCGTGTCCGTCTTCCGCACCACGTCGCAGGCCCGCTCCGTCTTCCAGGCCCAGCAGGGCGGCTACCGGCGCCTGTCCGGCGGCATGCCGGATCACTATCGTCGCGTCTCAGCGTCGATAAGGACGGGCAACGCGCAGGCCACGTATCTTAGCCTGACGCCTCTCGGCAATCGCACATTCGCGATTCGAGAGACATTCTTTTACCGTGGCCGCGTCCTTGTCCAGGTGGCGCAAAGCTCCTTCCTGTCACGGGCAACGAGCACCAGTAACGGCATGCCGGCCTACATGTCCACTATCGCGGGATGGCTTGATGCCGCGGCTCGGCGATCTTAGGGAGCTTGCCACGCTGACGAGTCGGCTGACCTCAGCAAGCGGCTGAGCTGCGGCCCCACTGATCCTTTTCACGCATTTCTTGCTGGACCCGCTGAATCCAGGATCTGCTGGCGCCGAGCTGGCGAGCGACCATGGAGGCCGGAAGACCGCGAGCTAAGAGTTGCTTCGCGATCTCGCGCTTTTCACGCCATACGTTCGAGTCCCGTGGTCCGCCTGTTCCAGTCATACGTCGCTATCTCCCGTGTTTACTGCGGTGTCGAGGTTAGTCGCGGGCAGGCGACCGAACGTGTCTGACCGCTGTCATTCCGCCGCCCGCGATTCTCTGTCCCACGTCTCTACATAGACGTTGCCAGGGGGCGAACCTTGCGGTTGGGACAGGCCCTAGCGCGGCAGCCGCACCTGCAAGCCCTCGACCTGTTCAAAGTGCCGCACGTTGCGAGTAACCAGTCCGAGGTTGTGTTCCAAAGCCGTAGCCGCGATAAGAGCATCGGCGATCCGAGTTCGCGTACCTCGGCGTAAACGGCCGGCACGTTCCGCGACTGCGCGATCAACGGGTAGTTCCGCATATGCGCTAAGCAAAACACGCACCTTGGCCTCACCCGCAAAAACGCCGGCAAAAAGCTCGCAGCGCGTTACTGTCGAGTAGGAGATGCTGTCTCCTCCTGCCCTCAGCCTCCGTGCGCCGCGAAGGTGGTCGACGAAGACGTCGGTGTCCACAAGTACCTCAGCCACGCTCCCATTCCTCCCGCGATGGGATCGCAAGGGAGGGCGTCGATCCGAACGTGGTTGCAAGAGCCTCCTCAGCGTCAGGCTCTTCCATCGGAATGTAGACGTCAAGGGCCTCGCGCACGATTTGCGCCATAGATTTGTTGTCGCGGCGCATAGCGTCGTCGAGTCTCCGCCGCAATTCGGGAGTGAGGTAAATCTGGGTTCTAGTCCGTTCCATATACATCACAATATACAGCACATCTCGGCGACGGCGGGAGGTGCCCAATGGCCTAAGCAAACTATTTGTTAAGTGGGCACATCTGGAGACGGTAGGATCAACTGTCCGATGATCGACGCATCGTCCGGCGAGCTCGGTCATGCGAGCGGAGATGGCCATGGTCGGTCATGAAGCCGCCGGGTGAGAGATTTTTCATGGAAGAGCAGCTGCGGGTCGTTCAATCATTCATTGCGGGCATGCCACCGGTCCCGCGGGGAGCGGTCTCCCCGTTCCTTCAGTCCGTCCGCGATTTGGGAGCTCAGTTTTCGAGAAAGGAGCGGAGGGTCACCATTTTCGGCGCCACCAAGACGGGCAAGTCGAGCCTGCTGAATGCCCTCCTTGGCGCCGGACTCCTACCCACGCGTCCATACCGGCGCGCCGGGACCGTCACCACGGTACGCTACGGATCGACCCCGCGCCTGACCGTGCTTCGCGAGGGCGAGGACGAACGGGAGATGCCTTTTGACTCGTATCGCGACCTCGAATGGGATGCAGCGGCCGGAACCGCGCGGGACGTCCACGAGATTCGTATCGCGGTCCCGCTGCCCCTCCTCGCTCAGAGAGTGGAGCTGGTCGACACGCCAGGCCTGCTGGGCGAGCAAGAGCTCTCAGAGAGGGCTTATCGAGAAATTGAGAAGGCCGACCTGGCCATGATGGTCTTGGCCGCCGACAAGATTCTCTCCGCCAAGGAGCGGGCAATCGTCGGGGAGATCGACGACCTTCTGAACGGGAATATCGTCTTTATCGTCAACCGGATGGATCTGATCGAGGATGAAGACCGCGAGGATGTCCTCGCCTGGGTGCGCGCCGCACTGCGGGACTGTGGCAACGCGGCAGTCGGGCACGCTCGCATCTTTGTCACCGCACTCCCGCGATGTGATCAGCCGGCCGGCGTGAGCGCCGGAGCCGGTGACGTTCGATCCTGGTTGACCGCTCTGTTCGCGGGCGAGAGTGGTGATCGAGTTGCGGCCATTTCGCGGCTCGGAATCCTCGATCAACGTCTCGTAGCGGCTCGGGCTCACTTGTGCCAGGAGCTGGACGATGCGCGCTCTCGTGCCTCAGCAACCCGAACCGAGCATGCGCAAGCAACGATGACGGAGCGGGCACGCAGGCGCCGTGCCATCGCGGACGCCACCGTGCGCTTGCAGGCGGTGCGGGCGGGGCTTGATGCGGTTGGGGAGCGGTTCGTCCGCCGGGCCGTCGCCGACACAAGCAAAAACCTGGACCGTCACGGACCCGGAGACTCCGTCCCCGTACGTCTCGAGGCCGCCCTTCTAAAGTGCCAAGACGATATATCCGGGATGGTTGCTCTAGCGCTGTCCGAGGTCGAGATCACGATACCCCAATTCGATCTCAGCGGCTGGATCATCCGTCTGTCTGTCACCGCACCGGCCGATGCAGCGGCCAAGGCCGGGCTCAGGGCTGGGGACCTGCTCGGCCGCGTTGTACGCGACGGGGGCGTGGGCCGCGAGGGGGCGGCTGCGATTGGTGAATGGGTGGGGAAGAATCTCTTGCATGCGGATGTCGAGGCGGAGACTCTCAACAGGGTTGCAGGCTTATCTCGAAACGTGCTCGAGTCCGTGCGGCGTGAGGCGGAGAGCCACGTCGACGCCATCACATGCCTGCTCGACGACGCCGACTCCTTCTACCAGAGCTGGACGCGCGCTTCCGCGACGCTGGCACAGGTGGAGAACGACGAACGCGGGTGGCAGGAGCTCCTTCACTGGTGCGACGGATTCATGCATGCCATCCACCGCGCTCTGGACGAAGCGGCATCAGGGGGTGCCAACGAATAGACGTGAAGATTCCCCGGCAAGGACGTCGCGTAGCCACCGCAGCTCACGTCCAATCGTGTCGAGACGGCGCTTTTCCTCGGCGATGGAGAAGCTCTGGTCACGTTTCCGCAGCAGGATGCGGTCTTGCTCGGCGCGCACTTGGTCGATCTGTTTGCCGATGGCGCCCGTGATGCTGGTGGCGAACTCCTGGAATCTCTCCTCGATCGCGCGATGGACGAACTCCTGTTTCTCCGTCACCTGCTGATCGATCGCTGCCGACAGGCGCTCCCCCAACGTGCGACGGATGCGCTTCTTGACCTCGCCCTCGCCGATTCCCGCCTGGAGCACTTCGAGCACCATCGATCCCATCAGCAGGCCGCCGTCCACCAGCGTTCGCACCAGGAAAATGATGATCGATTGCTGCACCATGCGGCCCACCGCGGCGCTCATGTCTCCAACCGCGAGGACATCCTCGGTGATGCCGCTGATGTCGCTCAGCGACAGTGCAAGGCGAAATACGCGGGCGCCCGCCTGATGGCTGTTCTCTCGCGGAACACCGGCGAAGGCGGCGCCGATGCGATCCAGCTCCAGATTCAGATCGTCGAGCTGGGCCTCCACTTCGGTCACGAGTAAGGTCAGGTCACGCTCGATCACCGCTGGAATGCGGTCCGACCACGAAGCGAATTTGGCCTGCAGATAGTGCTGCACCTCTTCGCTGATGGCAACCGCCATCCTTTGCCGCGCCTCCGGCCGCATGTACGAGGCGATGACATTGCGCGCGGAGACCGCGTGATCCAGATCCATCAGCACTCGCGAGTCCTCGTCCCAGGTCTCCCGCATCTCCTCCACGAAGGAGCGCAGATCGGCAAAGACCTTGTGTGTGATGGCCTCGCCGTACACAAGGACAGTTCTTTCCGTTTCTCCTTTCTTGCCGTCAAGGGCGAGCAAGTGACGTGACGCACTCCGGCGCCGCTGTTCCAGATCCTCGAGCGGAGCGTCCAGCGCCGAGCACGCTTGCGCGATTCGGGAGTAGGCGAGCTGCAGGACAGGACCCAGAGATTGGACTGACGACTGCACCACCGCTCGTACCCGTTCCTCACCCGTAAGGAAACGCTCCAACTCGTGCTCCAGCGCCGGGACACCGCTGGCCTCCAGCTTGGCTTCATCATTGGGCACCGAGCTCCTGGCGTCGAGGGCGGCCTTGGCGTCCACCATGAAGACACGGCGATCGTACAAATTTTGATCGAACGCTTCGTCCGACGAACGGAAGTGAGGCTCGAGCTGGGATCGCACCCAGTCGCGGATCTCGCCCCCACTGTCCGGCGCAACCTGATTCACACGGTTGATCACGAAGAAAACGTGGTGCAGTCTGCCCTTGCCGAAGGCACTTTCGATAAAAACGCGCTCGTCCCGCGTCAGGATCCGCGTGGCGTTCAGGACCATGATGACGGCCTGCGAACGCTTCAAGAAGTTGGTCGACACTCGGGTTCTACTGATGTGCTCGCCAAGGCCAGGCGAATCAATGAGTTTGACGCCATTAGCGCAGAGCGCGTGACTGCACTCGATCTGCGCATACTCGACGTGCGCGAATCGATCAAGAGATCGGTGCTCCTGAATCGTCTCCTGATCCAGCGGACTGAGCTGGAAGTCGCGGACGAACTCCTCCCAGGGCATCCTCCGCGGTCCCCGCCCACCCGTTTCGAACACGGCAACATCCTGCCGGTCACCGTGCACCAAAATCGTGATGATGGCCGTTGCGGGCGCTGCCTTTGCCGGCAGTGTCTTGCTTCCGAGCATGCCGTTGAGGAGAGTGCTCTTTCCGTTCTTGAACTCACCCAGGACGATGACCGTGAAGAGACCCTGACGCAGATCGCGCGCACGCGCACGAAGTGCCGCCGCGTCTTCTTCCAGGCCCAGCCCGGGAACGACGGTTTCGCCGCTGTGGAGGATGACCGGTACCTGACCTGGCTCGCCGATGAGTGTACCGATCTCCAGCAGAGATTGCGCAACCGCATTGCCGGCTCGTCTGGCGCCCGCGTATCCTTCCCCGATCATGGCATCTGGTCGTAACCGATCCGCTCCACTGTCGCTTCCAGGCGGGGCAACCGCTCACGCAAGATGCCGGTGATCTCCTCCCGTTTCGCGGAGAGCTCGTTGTGATGAGCCGCGCGCTCGTCGAGCATGCCGACAATCTGGTCAACACCCTGACGATAGGCGGCGACAACGTCATCCTGGAGCTGGTCGGAGAGGTCGCTGAACTGGTGGTCTACCCGCGTCTTGATTTCGCGCTCGAGCTCCCGGCTGGCGGCAACGGCCGAGGCGACCATCGCGTCCCGCTCCGCCTGCCGGATGTTCCCCTGATACGCACGCTGCAGCAACTGACTGGCGGCAAGAGAGATAACGCCAATCGGCGGCGCGACGAAGAGCATTAAGAACCCGTTGAGACTGAGTCCTCGCGCCACGGTGGCCGCCCGATGCTTCCCGCGACTGGGCATGACGAAGACGTGAAATGCCGGCGCGTCCGGCCCCAAACTGTGCAGACGGTCCACCTTTTCTCTCGCGACGTTCTCTAGAAGGCTCTCAATGTCCGTCCCGATTATCTCGTTGATCCGCGTCTCCTCGTCGGCGAGATCCGCGCGTGTGGCAAGCATCTGTCCGCGTAGAAACTCGCCCCATACGGTTTCGATATAGCCGGACACATGGCGGCGAACCATCGCCGCATCATCCACGGACTCTATCTCCCGCGGCAGGCGCGCATGGAAGGCCTTCCCGAAGCCCTCGATTCTTCGCAAAAGCTGCTCTTTGAGCAGCGTCTGGACAAACGCTTCGACGCGCGCCTGCGTGCGGGTGATACGTCCGTCGAGATGCGTCTGCTGTGACGCCAACGTCTCCCGGATCTGGTGGAGGTCCGAATCCGCGAGAGCGTAGAGTGCGTCCGAGCGAGAGGCCGCGAGCTTCAGCTCCGACAGCGAAGAGTTCAGGGCCCGGCGTATCGCCGTCGAACGCAACGGGATGCGTTGCTCAAGAATGTCGTGCAGAAGCGTCGCCAGCGACTCGTGACCCAGAGTGACGGCCGGTGGATCCTCGAAGCTCGCATCTCGCGCTGCCAGCTCGATGATGGCGGGCTGGCTCTGATATGGGCCGAGGAAGGTACGGACCAGGTCGACGAGGGAAGAACGC
>QHBP01000406.1 GCA_003244175.1 Chloroflexota bacterium
GGGTGCTTCTGGCGCGTCGCGAGCGTTTTAGTGGGAGACTTGACGGCCTGAAGGCCTGACCTACGGGCCTGACCTACGGGCCTGACCTACGGGGCCTGACTTCGGGCCTGACCTGCGGCCAACCTACGGCCAACCGATCGTCCGGATCTACGACCCCTTTTCTCGGTGGGGCTTCAACCAGGCTGAAGAAGCCCTGAACTACGGCGGGTCGCAACTCGGTCGTCACGACCGTTTCAATGGGAGAACTTGACGGGTTGAAGCCCGAAGTACGGCGTGAGCTACGGCGGGATGCGGCGTACGCCCCACGCGCTTCAATGGGACACATGGCGGCGATCCACGCCTCGGTTAGGCTGACAAGGGCAAGGACCGCGAACACAAGACCGATGAGGGGTTGCTGGAGGAGATGTCGTGCTTGCTGGCGTCCGCGCACGGAGTCTTTGGTGCGAGCTGCCTCACTCACACCGGGACCCTCCACGCCGTGGGGAGCGAGCCGCTCGCCACGGCCTCACCGGCCGGCGTCTCGCTCACGGAAGTCAGCCGTGTGGCCACACTTCGAAGGAACGCCTCCACGATGGCGCCGTCCCATTGCCGATTCCGGCCATCCCGGAGGATCTGTGCCGCCTTGTTGGCGGGAAGAGCGTGCCGAAAAGAGCGTTCGGACGTCATCGCGTCGAACGCATCAGCGACGGCGATGACGCGAGCTCCAAAGGGAATGTTGGTCCCAGCGAGGCCGTCGGGATAGCCCGATCCGTCCCATCGCTCGAGGTGGTGTCGCACCATTTCCAGTCCCCGGGAGAAGTCGGGATATGCGGAGAGCATATCGGTCGCGCGCTTGGGCACGGAACCCATGATCTTGCGCTCTTCGGGGCTCAGCGCGTCGCGCTTGAGCAGCAGCGCGTCGTCCAGGTGCATCTTGCCGATGTCATGCAGCCGGGCAGCCGTGATGATCTGCTTTGCCTCCTGGCCATGCATGCCCAGCTCGTCCATGATCCCCGCGACCAGCACTGCAACGCGCTGAGAATGCTCAGCACCGTGAGGATCGCGTGTATCGGCCATGTCTCCCATGGTTTCCAGAAGCCGGCGGGTCTCAGGCTCCATCTCCTTCCGCGTGGCCAGGTACACAAACGTCATCGGGATCGGAAGGAAGACTAGGGTCCAGATTTGGTGCTGTATCAGGAGAACACCGATCAAGCCAACCACGTACTGTGCGGCCTCGGGGAAGCCACCCTCGCCGACGACCGTGCGGAGCGCCCGGATGGGGTGTTCGCCGGTGATCGGGCAGAGCACGAGTAGGACTGAGAACATGTCACCCAGAAGCAGGATGGAAGCCGCCGCCAGAAAGCCCAGATCCCGGAGGGACCCTTCCGCGCTCGCCGTCGTTATGTGGGCCACGGCCGAGGCCGCAATCGCAAGGATCGTCCAGCGGCCGACGTGAATCGCAACATCGCTGAGGTACGAACCCCGCTGCGATCGCACCGCCATCTCCCCGAGAAAGACACCGCCCATCACAGCGATCCCCGCCAGAGCCGGGGGGAGTAGGGCCGAGAGTAGGAAGATCGGAGCCGACGTGAGGCAGAGCTTGGTGCCATGCCGGACATAGATTGGAAAGGTGTATGCGAGCACGAGACTCGTGACCAGGACGGCTGCTCCGACCGCGGATGCAGCGCTCGGGTAAGCACGCACATGCGACACGCTCCACGCCCCGACGGCGAGGATCAGAAGGCAAGCCACCGCGAGGATCGCGAAGGCCATCCCCGTGTGCCGAAGGGTGGTCTTGCTCGTGAGATTCATTCTATTCATCGAGAACCCTAGACTCGCAGGTATAGGTGCTGCCCGGAGGTTCCGGATACTTGACCCTCGACCATGCCCTCGATTGCCGAGTATGCGGTCACGGAGACGTCGGACGCACCGGTGTAGACGATGGTGTCGGAATAACCGTGGCCGTCCGGTTGATCGGCCACCACAGTGACGGACTCCAGGTAGCCGGTGCTGTCATAATCTATGTGCGTCGCGCTGACACCCGCGGGCACGTGCAGGACGTAGTCCACTCGGTGCACGTCCGAGATCGAATCGCTGATGTCCGCATACATGACAATGGTGTAACCGTCCGACAGACGGACGGTTGGATCGGTCCGGCAGGTCGAGAAGCTGGCGAATGCCTCGGTGGACAGCAACGAGCTGCTGACGAGACCGAGCATAAGCAGGAGCGCCATCAACGAGATGCGCTTCGGACTGAACATGTGTGTCATCGTGGGTTCAAATACCTCCCGTTGAAGAGTGTCCCGAATTTTGCCGGTCCAACAAGGCGGTTGGAGCGGGTTGCACCGGTCACTCTACGGCGAGAGCAGGCACCTGTCGATGCATCTACGTTGCAATCGAGTTACAGAACGGTTACACAACGACGAGGCACGCAGGCTCCCTATGACGGTACCTGCGTGCCTCGCGAGCGGGTCGGGGATGGCCTCTGAACGGGAAGGAGTGTGTCGTGTTCGGGACAGCATCAGTAAACTACATGTCGGCATTACCCGGCGAGGGGACTCCGTCCCAAAAAAGGTAGGACCTTCGGCTCTCCTCACTCCAGGCCCTCCTCCCATTCGAGGCCAGGGGAGCTCATTTGATCCGCTTCGCTCTCCGCGAGTCGCAATCCGGTCCGTTGGCAGAGCTCGGGGACGTCTCTCACGGCAATGAGATTGACGGCGTGTAGCGCCGTGAAAGCGTCGTCAACGGTGACAAGGATTCCTGCGTCGAGGCGCAGGACCGTGAACCCGTGCACCTTCACCGCGCCGATGACGTCGTGGATTCCGTAGCCGAAGCGCGCGGTCGCGGCATCCCAGACCTCAAAGTACAGACAACGAGTGCGCCGGAGCGTACCGGCCGCTCCCGCGAAGACGTGTTTCTCATATCCCTCCACGTCGACCTTAAGAAGAGAGATCTCGCTGTCCGCTGGAGCGAGGGCATCCAAGGTCTCAGCCGGGACCGACAGTCCCGATCCCGCCGTTCCGACCCGGTTGAAGTCGTCATCGCGGACATCGGAGAATGCTAGCTGTCCTGGCTCGTTCCCTATCGCGACGTTGTGCAGGACGACGTTTGTCCTTCGATTGAGGGCGAGGTTCGCCTTCAAGTACCCGAAGATCCGGGGGTGCGCCTCGATTGCAATAACCGTGCCGGACTCGCCGACCATGGTGCTCGCGGTCAGAGTCAGATGACCGACGTTGGCGCCCACGTCGACCACCGTATCTCCGAGTCGAAGGTAGCGACGCAGGAAGTCCTCATCGGTGTCCTCCGCGTCGGGATTGCTCCAGAGCCCCACCGTGACGGACGTCGGGAAAAACCGCAAGACATAGCCCTCTCTGCGGACGAGGAGGAAGGGCGGCGTGATGCCAAACCGCAACATCACGCGCCCCAGACCGAAACGAAACGGGCGCGGGTGCCGCGCGAACGACTCCACTATTCCGGCGATGTGTTCACGCCGCTGGGCGTTTCTCACGATCTGGGGGGTTGCCTCTGAGGTCATCAGTCATAATGGTGCCGCTCCTTGTGATAGCCGTGAACGCCCACGAGCTGGTACAGGCGGTTTCACGTTCAAGGCACTGGAAAGGTTGGTCTTGTGTCGGCCTACCATACCACCTCCCTCCCCGCGGGCAATGATCTCCTTATCATCCCGTTCGCGACCCGCGAGGTCTGGGAGGCGTGGCTCGCCGAGCACCATGCCTCGTCGGCAGGCCTGTGGCTGAAGATCGCCAAGGCGGCCTCGCGTACACAGAGCGTCTCTTACGCGGAAGCCCTGGACAGTGCCCTGTGTTACGGCTGGATCGATGGGCAGAAGGGCGCGTTTGACGAAAACTTCTGGCTGCAGCGATTCACTCCGCGTAAGCCTCGGAGCAAATGGTCCAAGATCAATCGAGCCCGGGCCGAGGCACTCATCGAGACGGCCGAGATGAAGCCCGCGGGCCTGCGCGAGGTCGAACGGGCCAAGTCCGACGGCCGTTGGGATGCCGCGTATGCAGGACAGCGCACCGCGACGATTCCGGACGATCTTCGGGAAGAGCTGGACAAGAACGAGCAGGCGCGGGAATTCTTCTCGACGCTCGGCAGCGTGAACAGGTACGCCATTTTGTACCGGATTCAGGACGCGAAAAAGCCGGTGACGCGCAGGCGGCGCATCGCGACGTTCATCGCGATGCTGAACGAGAAGAAGACGATTTATCCTTGAGGGGACGGCCCGCATTGTCTACCTTATCGCGGGCCTCGAATTCTTCCGGCTCTTCTTGCGCAGCGCCACCCGATATTCGTCCGCCAGCGCTGTTTCGCCCGACTCCTCGTAGACGGCCAATTGCTCCGAAGGCCAGTCGCGAGCGGCGGAGCCGTAAAAGGGCAGCCCGCGGCCCCGGCGGTAGAGGTAGAAGCCGGCGAGCCCCAGGATGATCCATACAGGCCCAGCGACACGTCCGATGGGATGGGTGATGATCGTCATCAATAGGACACTTGCGATACCCAGGAGCCCGAGCACGCCGACAATCGGCACCTCGTAGGCCTCACCCCGCCGGTGGAACAGGACGTTCCACGGGACTTTAAAGGTACGGGGCGTCTCTCGATCCGTGAACCGGAGCGTCAGGAGCGACACGAAGACCAGGGTGTAGCTGGTGGCCGCACCAAAGGCGTACAAGTCTCCTAGGGTGACGGCCGCATTCGGCGTGAGGCCGGAAAAGACCAGCTCGCCGACGGCGATGACGCAAAAGACGACGAGGGTCACCACGGGCGTGCGGAACTTCGGGTGGACGTAGGTGAACACCTTGGGCGTTAGGTTGTTGAGCGACATCGAGTACATGATGCGCGAGGAACCGTAGACCCCGGCGTTGGACGAGATGAGCAGGAGCACGGCACCCAGAATGGCGATCACGGGTGCGATGAACTGGCCGATGCCGGGCACGTGGATGGCCAGCCATGCCACGGGAGCGTTCTCGTGGGCCAGATGCTCGGCGCTACAGGCAGCTGTCGACAGGTGATGGCAGAACTGCGCGCCTGTCGATCCGGGATTGTAGGTCTGCCAGGGGATGACGCCCAGCGCGAGGTTGCTCAGTGCCAACGCATACGCCAGGATGGTCAGGATCAGGGCGATCGACGTGCGCGGTATGACCGTGGTGGGTCGCTCCGTCTCCTGCGCCGCCTGAGAGATGGACTCGAGCCCGACGAAGGAGATGATGGCGAGCGATGTGCCGAACATCAGCTTGGTGGCGTCGAAGTGCTGGGCGAACATCGTGACCTGATGCCAGTAAAAAGCCGGATCGAAGGCGAAGGTGAACCCGATGACGACCAGCGTGGTCTCGGCGGCAATGTCAATTGCCGATGCGATCTCGTTGAGCTTGGACGACTCCTTTACGCCGATCACATTCAAGGTCATGAGTGCGAGCACTAGTACGATGGACTCGACGATGATCCATGGCGCTTGACTGAGCCTGGGGAAGAAGTGGTCGATGTACCCGGACGAGAAGTAGGCGAATAGCGCTATGTCGATGGTGAAATCGAGCAAGACCGCCCATCCCGCCACGAAACCCCAAAAGTCGCCGAGCCCGCGCAGGACGTAGAGCTGTCCGCCCCCGGCCAGTGGGTACATAGCCGACAGCTCGGTGTAGGCCAGACCGACCGTGACGTACACCAGGCCGGCAAATAGGAAAGCGACGTTCGCGAATCCTTCCGCCGACGCGATCACGAGACCGAGAGCCACGTAGATGTCGGCCCCGACGTCCGCGTACCCCCACGTGTAAGAGCCCCAGGGGCCAACCGCTCGTCTGAGGCGGTGAGGTGAGCGTTGAGTCTGCCCGTGGACGCGCGGGGGTGAGCCCGCGTCGACCGCCGGCGGTACGGCAGCTCCCTCCGGGTGCGATGTCTCCTCGCCGAGTTTCATCGCTGTCGCTTTCCGCTGTTCTCCCGCAGAAAGCGCGGGATCTCGGACGTGGGTACTCGCCATCCGGTGCGGCCACCCAAGTTGTAGCCGTGGAGCTGATTCGTGCGCAGCCAGGTACGGACCGTCTCATCGGTCACGCGCAAAAGCGCCGCGACGTCGGCAACCGTCAATAGGTCGCTTGCCATAATGCCGGAGCTCCAGAACGTTGGTAAGTGTCGAGGCCTAGGCGCGGAAGATACGGGCTGAAGCGCGTTGCTACCCGTTTGCGCCCTCTAAAGTAGTAGCGAGCACGACGTTAAGAAAGCGTAAGGATCGACCGCCGAGACATTCAGAAACCGTTAGGATTGTGGCTATGCAAGAAGCCGGTAGCCGATGCCGGGTTCCGTGGCGATGTAGCCGGGCGAGTTCGGCGCGGTTCCCAGCTTCTGACGCAGAGCCGCCAGATGCACGCGCAACAGGGGCGTTGCCTCTTCATATGCCGGCCCGCGCGCCTCACGCAGCAATTGGCGGTGGGTCAGAACACGACCGGCATGGCCGGCGAGCACGCAGAGCAGATCGTATTCGGTGGGAGTCAGGTGGATCTCGCGCTCTTCGCGCGTCACCCGCCGCCTGGCTACGTCAATGGTGATCGACCCGATCGTCAGAACCGCCTCGGCGGCCGTCAGGGGACCGCGCCGCAGGTTGGCTCGTACCCGCGCCAGCAGCTCCTCAATGCTGAAGGGCTTGGTGACGTAATCATCCGCGCCCAGGTTTAGCGCCGCGATCTTGTCCCGCTCATTTTCTCGTACCGAGATGACGATGATCGGTACCTGGGACCACGCGCGAATTTGTCGAGCCACTTCCAAGCCGTCGACATCCGGCAACCCCAGATCGAGCAGCACGATATCGATCGGCATCTGGGTGAGGACGTCGAGCCCTCCCTCGCCGGTGGCCACGCTTTCCACCTGATATCCCTGGCGGGTCAGGGACAGGGACAGCAGCCGGCGAATCTGCGGCTCGTCGTCGATGACCAGCACGCGGGCCGAGGAAGCGTCCATCACGCCTCCACCAGGGCCTCTGCTACGGACCCGGGCAGTGTAAGGACAAAGGTCGCGCCTCCGCCCGGCGTGTCCTCGACGCGGATTGTGCCCAGATGCGCCTCCGCGATGCCGCGGCAGATCGCCAGGCCCAGACCTGTGCCGTGATCCCGATCACCGTGGACCCGGCTTCGATGGAAAGTCTCAAAGATTCGCTGCCGTTGATGTGATGGGACACCCGGTCCATGGTCGACGACCGTGATGATCAGGGCGGAGTCACATGTGCGCACGCTGAGGCAGATGGGACAGTTCGGGGGCGTGTACGTCACCGCGTTTTCAACAAGGTTGAGAACAAGCTCCTCGATTCGCACCAGGTCGATGCGCACCGGTGGTATGCCGGATGGAACGTCGATCGTGAACGGGTGATTTGCCAGCATCGGACGCAGACGTGGAGCTACCAGGTCGACCAGCTCCTGCACGTCATACCAATCCAGCACCGGGCGAAGAACGCCCGCCTCGATGCGCGAGAGATCCAGCAAGTTGCCGACCAGGCGGTTGAGGTGGTCCGCTTCGTGATCAATGGCTTCGAGAAACTCGCGCCCCTCTTCGCGCCTCCACGCGGCATCCGAAAGAAGCAGGGATGTCGCCGACGCCTTGATAGACGCCAACGGCGTGCGCAGGTCATGGGAGACCGCGGACAGCAAGGCCGACTTGAGCTTGTCGCTCTCCTCAAGGACGGTCAGGCGGCGGCGCTCCTCATCGCTTTCCGCCCGCGCGATCACGAGCGCGGCCTGCGCCGCAAAGCTGGTGACGAGCTGGCGCTCGGTGGCATCGAGGGCCTCGCCGGAGGCCTTGGGGCCGATCTCCATCACGCCCACCACTCGATCCGCCGTGCGCAGCGGGACGTAGATACGCCGTTGCCCCTCGGGGAGATCTCCTTCGACCGGGAGCCTCACCTCCGTCCCGCGCTGAAACACCCACGAGGTGGTGGCGAGGGACGTGCGATTGCGCGCCTGGCCTTCCGGGCTTTCAGCGGCGAGACGGAGGCGATCGTCGGCGTCCGGTACGAAGATGCTGCACCGATCAACTCCGAACACGGCGACGATGCGCTCCGTCATGGCCCGCAGCACGTCGAGCACGTCTCCGCCGGACATCAGGGCTTGCCCCAGCTCGTACAGCGTTCTGCTTTCGGTGGCCCGCCGCTGCGCCGCCTCGGCGCGAGCACGGGTGCCCGCCGCCAGTTGGCTGGTGAGTACTGCCACAATCATGAACACGCCAAAGGCGAGAATGTCGCCCACCTGCGCGATGTTGAATGTGAACAGAGGGCGCAACAGAAAGAAGTCGTATTCGACGACTGCGATCGTGGCGGCGAGTAGCGACGGGCCGGTCCCGAAGTAAACGGCCGTCACCAATATGGCCGGCACATAGACAAGAGAAATGTTGGGAACGGCGACGTAGTGATTCAGGATCGCGATGGCGCCCGTGGCAAGTGAAGGTGCGGCGATGCCGACGCCGACGCCGTAAGCACCGGCGACACGCCGGAGTCCGCGGCGGACCACCATGTGGGGGATTGGTTTCATTCTGGGCAACCAATGGCTCTTTACCATGGTCCTTGTGCCTTGACATGTCCGGGGAGGGGCCACCCTCGGGACGGTCCTCGTCTATTCGTCTCTTCGTTGACATTGTCCCATAGGGTTACACCAACGTGATGATGGCAACACGCGCACACCCGTGGCACGACCGTCTTTGCGAGAGATCCCGTCTCCTCGGCACCTCTATCGTCCTTGCAGCCTCACCTCCCGAAGGTCTGTCCCACTGACACGCGCTGACGGCCTCGCTGCGACCCGCCGTCGCTGCCAGACTCGTGTCGGTAAACTCGTACGAGTAAACTCCGCATGCGGGGAACCATGGCAAGAAATTCACGACACGGACAGGGGAAGATCGTCCTGGTCATCGAGGACGACCAGGCGATGGCGACTTTGGTGCGGACGTACCTCGAGCACGAGGGATACGAGGTTGAGACCGCCGAGACGGGCGAAGAGGGGATCGAGATGGTCCAGCGGGTCAGCCCGCATGTGGTGCTTCTCGACTTGATGCTGCCCGCCACGTCCGGCTGGGATGTGTTGCGTACCCTGCGTTCACGTCGTGATGTACCGGTGATCATGGTGACGGGGAGAAGAACCGAGGAGGATCGGTTGCGCGGCTTCGAAGGAGGCGCCGATGACTATGTCGTGAAGCCGTTTTCGCCGCGCGAGGTCGTAGCTCGCGTACGGGCGGTGCTGCGGCGCTGCGGCCTTCGCCACGAGCCCGGCCCGCAAGTACATCGCTTCGGCCGTCTCGAGATCGATGAAGCAGCGCGAGAGGTGCGCATCGATGGAATAGACGTCGGGCTCAAGCCGCGCGAGTATTCGCTCCTCTGTGCGCTAGCTGCGAACGTCGGCGTCGCCTTGTCTCGCGATGCCCTTTTGGAGCGCGTCTGGGGTTTTGATTTCGATGGGGACGAGCGCACCGTCGACGTCCACATCCGCCGGCTCCGCGCAAAAATCGAAGAGCGTCATGCGTACGGACCGTGCGTGCAGACACTTCATGGCTTCGGCTACAAGTTCGTCGCGCAGGCCTGACGCGCCGGAACGCTTGCCGGATTCGGCTGCTTTCGACGAAAAGCTGCGCCCGTTTGCGGCACGCGGAGGCGTCCCGCTACTCGTGCTGAGGCTTGCCGAGAACAAAACGGATCCCGCAAGCGTTCGCCGCCATCGCTTGCTGGAGCGACGCTGTCGCCAAGCATTCGTGGAGAGCGCGTCTCGCGTTTTGCGCGCGGACGA
>QHBP01000023.1 GCA_003244175.1 Chloroflexota bacterium
GTAACTTTTCATCGCTGCTGGGAAGCCGTATTCTCTCGACCCAGTCCGTCCCGGCTGCTCTTTCGTGAAGAGGTGCCGAGTCCTGTCCCCACCAAGAGAATCGATGGATCAAGGGGTTGCCTACAGCGTGTTCGACTGTGGCGCGGCTTCTCTCATCAATTAGTTCCGAGAATCGGTACCTTCGACCGGCTCGGCACTTGGCACTTGGAAAACCTGCGTAGGTGAGGGCGAGGGAGGCCGTTTCGCCTTCTACGTCGGTGACGGCATCATGACAAAACACATCCAGTACCGAACCCCGCAGGCCACCGTGCGACACCGGTCGTGTAGCCGACAATGTCTCAACCAGTGGGTTGAAAAGGACGCTGAATTTTTCCACCCCGGCTGAATCCGCGAATCCGTCGAGCCGTAACAGGTTCGTGTGCGCTAGCAGATGCAGGCCTAGGCCCTCAATCTCGGCGGCAGCAGGGAACGGGGCTGGCCACGACGAGGCGACCTCTAGGATCGTGCCTCTCTGGAGCCCTTGTTCGTCTGCGACTACCAATTCATCTCCTGAAAAAGCACAAGCCCGGCTGGCAGTTTGACGAAGAAACCTGCCGTCCGGGCTTTTATCCCCAAGGTGTAATGGGTCACCCCATTCGCATCGCTTGGACCAGCCACACGCATTGTGTGCGGAACCCTAGATGCTCTTCCCTCGCAGCGTCCGGCAGTTTACGGCTACCTGGTACGAACCCTCAGGCCATATCCCTGAGCCTTTACGAGCGGTCGGTATTATTCAGTTGTCGAGTGATTTTAACACAGCATCTGGGGTTAACGAAACCCCCTCTTTCCTACATGTTGTGTTTCTCGTGCTTACTACCCACTACGGCTAGGAGCGGCTCCAAGGCTGCCCACCAGCCCCCCCCCGGACCCGTGCCCGCAGCTCGTGCGGCACTGCTCTAGCCCACACGCGTGCTCTTCGGTTTGGTGCGCCACTCTGTCGGGATCTGGTCCCGCTGTACGTCCAGAACGACTCGCTCCATGGACACTTCGGTCACAGCTGCCACTGGTACATAGAGCGGTCTGGTCATGAAGCCAAGGCTTATCCTGCCTGGGCGCACTGTAAGAAGCCTCACCTGTGCTACCTTCTCCGCGGCAGACGCATAGTCGTTTGCTGCCGATTGCTGGTTCGGTCCAGTGTTCCCTACGGAAACCGTTGGAAACGGGCCGGCGGCCTCTCCTAATTGAGGATTACCCTCGTAGTAGCTGGAGAAAACGTCGGTGTCGCCCTCCGGCTTGAGGACATGCACGTGAGGCCGTAGCTCCTGCCGATCCGTATGCGGCTCGGTTCGCGCCATCGCGTCGGACCAGACCGCAATCAAGGATCCTATGTATTGATCTTGATAGGCAGAGTACACATCCATACCGGGTCGCAAGGCCCCCAGAGCCATGTCTCGACGTCGATCCTTCATCACCTACTGCCCGTATCTGACCGTCTCGTTAGCTCGAAGTAGTCTTCCGGGCGTCGCGCTGACTCCCGGCCCGCGAACACTATGACCGCTCGAAGGCTATACCCACCCACCAGAGTTAGCAGCGAGGAAACTCTGCGCTGGCGGCCCGTAAGTGAGCGCGTCGTTCGTATGGCGTTGACTCGCATGCAGAGAGGTACGAGGAGGCCCCCCACGAACGTGGCCGGCCAGAAGATGAGCGCCCATTTCCCCCGTGTCAGCGGCCGCCCGAGCTTGCCCAGGCGTAGCAGCCCCGTGCACATCACGAGGGTCTCCAGTGCCAGGCAGGCCGTCTCGGCGGCGTCCAGCCGCGCATGCGTCTTCCTGTGCTTCTTTTCGTCGCCTATTGCGATTGAGAGCGCTGCCAGGCTGCTTGAAAACGCCGATGAGACAAAGGTTGGGCCGAGGAACGGGAAGAAACGGACCCAGAGCGGAACGTTTGTCGCCTCCAGGAGCACACCGGTGTAGCCGGCTAGTAGTAGCGAGAAGGGCAGGCCAGCAATACTCGCTACCCTCGCTACACGTGGAAACACCCTTCGTCCTGACAGGTCGGTGGCAACTTGGACGGCTGCCGAGAGGGAGCATACGACGCCAAACAAGCTCAAGATCCAGGAGCCCACGGACATGGGAGATCGTAACTTCAACACCCGAAGCATGTAGAGCCAGCGCTGCGGACGCCCTAAGTCCAGGATCAGCAAGACTGGTGCCGGAAGGAGTGCGATGAGCGATAGGTAGCGCGACTTCTGCACCAGATCCTGGTCGTCTGAGAAAAGGTGGGCCAGTGCGGCGATCGCGAAGCTTCCACCGGAGACTCCGCCCAGGAAAAAATAGCTGATGATGAGCCAGCGCCAGTGCGGTCCCTTAATGACGGGCCGTCCGTAATACGTGCTCTGCGATGGAACGCCAGGGGTGTCCGTTACTCTGCGTCGAAGTGAGCTGTTCACGTGGCCGGGCTCTAGTCTCGTCTCAAGGAAAGCACAGTCGCCACACTGAGCGCCGCCGCCGCGACTGCGACCGCGAGAAAGCCTGGCAGCGTACGCTCCTGCGGAAGACTCGGTGCCTCCGGCAGGTTGTACGTCGACGGTTCATTCAGAAGGATGAATGAGGCGCCCAATTGTCCGATGCCACCAGTGCCACCCGTCTCTTCGGTGCCGTAGACGTATGCATCGAGGCCCTTGGCCTGCAGATCATCCACGCGCTTGCTTGCACGCTCTCGCAGATCCGCAACGTTTCCGAACTGGATGGAGTCGGTCGGGCACGCTTTAGCGCACGCGGGTTCGAGTCCATCCGTCAGCCGGTCGTAGCACAGCGTGCATTTGTGCGCCTTGCCGTCCGTCATGCTGATGTCGATCACGCCGAACGGGCAGGCGGGCTGGCACATGCCGCAGCCGTTGCAGATGTCCTCCTGCACCACGACGGTGCCGAATTCGGTCCGGAACAGCGCCCCGGTCGGGCAGACGTCCAGGCACGCCGCTGGCGCGCAGTGCTTGCAGACGTCGGAGCTCATCAGCCACCGCAACCCGCCGTCGCCCCGAGGCTTCTCGATGAAGGCCACGTGGCGCCAGGTGTCGGCGCC
>QHBP01000180.1 GCA_003244175.1 Chloroflexota bacterium
GCCTCGCCCTTCATCGCGTGTCCATCTCTGACGTCCGAAACGTGGCGCTTGGGGTCGCCTTCCTGGTTGCCGGCGTCGACCGCCACGGCGTGTCTGTCTCGAAGCCGACAATTTCGTTTTCGGATGCTCGATCCCGGCTGCGGGAGGAATGGTCGGACGTAGCCTTAATCTCGTCACGAAGGTCGTCCCGACAATTCAAGCTTCATTTTCCCGCCCTCAGTGGACACACAGCGATCACGATATTGACAGGCCGCGGATGGGCGATGCCGATACGAAGGAGGATCTGCAATGGATGACATGATCAGGCAGCGACAGATACAATCGATGGACCGGTTCGGCTTGGATGCGCTGGTTGCCTACTCGAAGGAAAATGTGGCCTATGGGACTGGGTATACCGTCCCGTCTCAGTCGCTTGGGGTGAGAAACCGCCAGTTTGCCGTCGCGATCAATCGCGACGGACGCGTGGCTATGCTGTTGACCACCAATGAGCTTCAGGAGGCTCAGGCAAGGAGCACCATCCAGGATCTTCGTCCGTACGACGAATTTCGTGAGGATCCCATGGCCGCCCTCGCTGATATCTTGCGCGATCTCGGCGTCGCTGATGGGGTGGTCGGATTGGAGATGGATGCCATACCGGCGGGTCGCTGGGAGGATCTTACCAAGCAGCTGCCCGGTGTCCGCTGGCAGCCTGGCACCCAGGCGCTGGAGCGTGCCCGGATGGTCAAGACACCGCGGGAAGTAGAGCATTTACGTGAGGCGGCGAGGATCGCTGACCTCGCGCAGCTTGAGGCTCATGCTTCGGTGTTCCCGGGGATGACCGAGCAGGAGCTCTACCGTGTCATTGTTGATCGCGCCCTCTTACACGGCATAGACACCGTTCTCATGGTCCAGGTCGCCGCCGGTGAACGCAGCTCCTACTCGAATCCGACCCCAACCCTACGCCCGATGCAAATGGGAGATGTTGTGAAGATCGATGTCTTCATGTCGTCGGGCGGATATCTTTCCGATACCGGACGCGCTATCGTGATTGGCGAAGCGACCGAGGAGCAGCGAGAGATTTGGGCCCATATGCAGGAGGCGCTTGCAGCGATATACATGCGCATTCGGCCGGGCACTCACACCAAAGAACTATGGGAGGCCTTTACGGCGAACTTCGGTGAGCATAACATGCTGCCTGCGATACGGTTCCTTGGACACGGCCTTGGCCTGAGCCTGCACGAGGAGCCGTTCATCACGGCCGACTCCGACATCGTGCTCGAGCCCGGCATGGTATTCGCCATTGAGCCCGTCTACCGCGTTGGGGACATCGGCTTCCACCTCGAGGACAATGTGCTTGTCACGGAGAACGGGATGGAGAACATGACGCGGCTTCTGGGCTCCGATCTGATTGTCCTTGGCAGCCGAGTCGTGGAAATGGCGCAGTCCTGAGGCGGCGGGCGGGCATTCGGCAGGCACTCCTGGCTCTGAATTTTGGAGGCCACCAGGATAGTGGTTACGTCGGAAGGAAAACTACATCTGCGCGACTGTCATGCTGAGACTCGTGCATGGGTGGGGCTTATGACCCCGCGAGCAAATGACTCGACTACATTGGACGGAGGAGAATCGGCGATGGTAAATCAGATACTTCATGATCACCTGGCGGAGTACGTGCTCCCTGATCGCGTACACAACATTGATGATCTTCCGTGGGTTCCTCAGGGAGAGCAAGTTTGGTTCAAACCGCTGCGGTTTGATCTCGTGAACGGCCGCTGGGTAAACCTGCTGAGGGTGACAAAGGCGGGCAAGGTGAATAGGCACCGTCACTCCGCCCAGGTTCTCGGCTTTTGCCTCCACGGCACGTGGCAGTACGCGGAGCGCGATTGGATCGCCAGACCGGGTTCGTTTGTGTTCGAGCCCCCAGGAGATGTGCACACACTCTTGGTTGATGGCTCCGAGGAGATGCAGACACTCTTTCTTCTAGAAGGCACGATTCAATACATGGATGACGATAACCGGCTGATTTCTGAGGACAATGTCTTCACCAAGCTCGATCGCTACCTGGCGTACTGTCGCGAACATAGTCTGAACGCCCTTGATCTCCGCTACTGATGTGTTCGTCTAGGTTCAGCTTAGACGGCAAGGTAGCGCTCGTTACGGGCTCCGCTCGGGGCCTGGGGAGGGGGCTGGCGCTCGGACTGGCGGAGGCCGGCGCCGATGTAGTCCTACTGGATCGGATTCTCGTGGATGAATCCGCGGAGGCGATCGAAAGCCTGGGCCGGCGCTGTTGCACACTTCAGACAGACCTCGTCCAACTTGACACGGATGCGGCGCGGGAGATCATCAGAAACAGTGTTGCTGCAATGGGAAGACTGGACATCCTCGTGAACAATGCTGGAGTCATCCATCGTGCGCCTGCGGGTGAGCTTGTTGAAGCGATGTGGACTGAGTCCATTCTTGTGAACCTGACTGCTCCTTTCTTGCTCAGCCGGGAGGCGTGTCGCGGCTTCGCAGAGCGTGGAGACGGGGGCAAGGTCATCAACGTCGCCTCCATGCTGTCTTTTCAAGGAGGACAGTCTGTCGCGGCCTACGCGGCCAGCAAAAGTGGTCTTGTCGGTCTAACGCGAGCGCTGGCCACTGAGTATGCCTGTCATGCGATCAACGTAAACGCTATCGCTCCCGGTTATATCGAAACAGAATTGACCAGCGCGCTTCGGAACGATCGTGAGCGCAGCCGTGGAATCCGGGCACGCATCCCCGCAGGGCGATGGGGCCGTGTTGAGGATGTCCAGGGCGCAGCAGTTTTCCTGGCCTCGGCAGCATCCGACTACATTCACGGCGCGATAATTCCCATCGATGGAGGGTGGTTGGTTGCCTAAGGCATTGATCCGCTGTGTTCTCCCGCTGCAACAGGTGCGACACAAGTGTCGAGGCAAGCTGCATGTGCAATGGGGCCGATGGAGATCACGGAAGTGCATAGCCCCATATTGGAGGCGTATTGGAGGCCCACTCCACCGGAAACTGCGCCCTTTATACAGACGTGGATATCCGCGGACTCGAAGAGAGCTTTCCTGCCTCCTCATCGCCATGAGCCGCGATATGACCGCGCCTGATCGGCGAGAGGGGAGTTGGGCGTGGACGTGGGCGGCCTGACGGACCGACTACTGGAAGGCGGAAGGATCTCCCACATGTCGGACCCTTGCGACGATGCCGTCGCCCGCACTGCATCGCGCTTACCCGAGAGGGAAACGCCCATGACGCGCCACTCGATCCAATCTCAACTTCAGGACGTGGTGGCTGAATTCGCGATAGTAGTAGACACCGTACGGAGGAGGACATAGCGCCCACGGAATCTCGGCTGCGTGCACGAGAAAAGCAGCCCTCGGGAATAGCTCAGGGTTCTGGGCGGGACCAGTACGGGTTTATTCCTGACATCCTGGGGAACCAAAAGGCTCCAAAACGTGGCCATCCGATTGCCACACAAACTCGTTCATTACCTCAAGGCCATCCAAGTGCCGTGTCTCGTGTACCGACTGCGCATGGGGTGACTGGATCTTCCATGGAATGGTCACCGTCATTACCACGCGGGGTGCGTGGTCCCCTGCCGCGGGTGCGTGGCCCGCTGCCGGCGAACCATGCACAGGCCGACCGGGCGTAAGGTATCTGATTCTCCAGCGTGCGGCTAGCCGGTCTGTGCCGTAAGGCAGCCGGTGCACAGGGACCGCAGCCGGCGCCTCCTAGCTCTCCCCGCTCCTGGGGCGGGCTGGCGCTGCGGTACGCGAGTCTCACGGAAAGCACCGTATGCCACATGGCAAGTATCACGGAGGCAATCCCCATCGCGAGCACTGCGTCGGCGCTGATCACTTCCATCGAGGCCATGATGGTTGCACTTGATTCTCTTGCCATACTGCTAGAGGATCGCTCGAATTTTGGGCCGATACCTCGATCCGGGAAACCGTGGTGGTGGGGTCTGTCGGCGACGGCTGGGCAGAGAAGGCGATTTGGTCTTGCGGCGTGCGATTGCGGATCGTTACCTAATGGATTGCACAACTTCGTAGCATAGGAGGTGAGACGTGTGCGGACCAGCGCTACTCAACGGGGACGACAGAGCCAGAATCGCAGCGTTCAACGCGACGTTCCGCCAGGTCTCAGTCAGTCCATTCGGTGAAGATGACGAGATTGGAATGCTCAATTTGATGGACAGTGAGTCAATCCAACGGGTTCTAAGCGAGGCGGACTACGGCAAGATCTTCGACCTGGCGGTCGACTACTTCATTGGCATGCCTTCCTTTACTGGAGGAGGCGATCTTCCTTTCCAGCAGTGGATGTCACACACTCCCAGTGGCAACATCATTGACGATCCGCTCAGAGTCGGAAAACCTCAAAACGAACTCGTGGGCTACTCGGGTGACTGCATCGCCATGTATACCCACTGTGGCACCCACATCGATACCTTAAATCACTTCGGATATCGGGGACAGATCTGGAATGGCTTCTCAGAGAAGGATCATCTGGGGAATCGGCACTGGAACGTAGCCGGCGCTGATAAATACCCCCCGATAATCTCGCGTGGGGTTCTCATCGATGTTGCGGCGTTGCATGGCGTCGATATGCTTCCCGAGAGCTACGGGATCGGAGAGAGGGACTTGAACGATGCTTTGCGCCACCAGGGCTCAAGCATACGTACGGGAGACGTGGTCATGATTAGGACCGGTCGCATGACGATGTGGCCCACTCCCGAGTACGTCACGAACGAGCCGGGAATCAATCGCGAAGGGGCGAAATTTCTTGCAGAAGCAGGGGCCATGGTGATTGGTAGCGACAATTTGGGCGTAGAGCAGATGCCAGCTGCGGATCCAGAAAACTGGGAAGTGGTCCACACGTACCTCTTCTCGGAAGCAGGAGTGCCAATTCTCGAAGTCGCGAACCTGGAGGAATTGGCTGTGGAAAGGGTCTACGAGTTCGCGTTTGTAGGCGCCTGTCTAAGAATTCGAGGAGCCACTGGCAGCCCAATCCGTCCGATTGCGATTCCACTCAGGACGTGAGTGGCATGCGCCTGCTCGTATGCCGAGCACTAACCCGGGACGGTGCCCATCCAGGGTTTGCAGGACGCTGCGGATCAGCTATTGGAGGTCCTGGACGGGCTTGCTGCTCATCACCGTTTGCTGGCTACGAACCGCATACCGGCGGCACATGGAGGCCCGGCCCGGCACTATTGTTCAGCGCAATCTTCGCGTCCATTTCGATCGCGAGACGGTCTGATTTCCTCGTCCAACACCAGCCTTTGAGCGTCACGATTCCACCACCAAACGCCTCTTTCGGTTGCGTCTCTTGTACTTCCCAAGTGACGTCGAGTGTCTCCCCCGGATAAACAGGCGCCAGAAATTTGATATGCGTTTCCAAGAACGCCTCAATGCTCCATCCGTACTGACGACCCACAACGCCCATCATGATCCCTGTGGTCAGGAAGCCAGGAGCTATCGGAGCGCCGAATCGATTTGTCGCCGAGTGTTCCAAGTTTACGTGATTCGGTCCGGGGTCATTATAGAGGGCAGCGGCCGTCAGGAGATGCCAGTCGTGGATGCTTGCGGATTCTCCGAATCGATCGCCCGGCGCGACTTGATCGTAGAGTTGACTTGGCACTTAGTTCCCCTTCAGATTCGCGCGTTGCTTTAGCAATGCCTTGTGTATCTTTCCACTCCCAGTGAGCGGGACCTCCTGAACGACAAATATTTCGCGAGGAATCTTAAAGCCAGCTAGATTGCACTGGCAGTGTTTCAGAAGAGTCGGCGCGTCCAGTGCAGCACCGCCGCTTGGTACGACCCAGGCTATGGGGACCTCGCCGAGTCGCTCATCCTTCTGGCCGACCACGGCTGCGAGCGAGACCCCCTTGGCTGCGAGCAGAACGTCCTCAACCTCACGCGCGTACACGTTCGCTCCACCGACCAAAATCATATCCGTCAGTCGGCCTGTTACACGTAGAAATCCGTACGAGTCCCTAGTTCCCAGGTCCCCAGAGCGTATCCATTCTCCCGCAAATCGGGCTTCCGTCGCGATAGGATCCTTCAGGTAGCCGACCATCCGGTTATAGCCACGGCCCCAGATCTCTCCCTCCTGACCGCTCTCGACCTCCTGCCCAGTGATCGGATCTACGATCCGAACCTCGACCTCTGGTGTCGGGCGGCCGACAGCACCGACCTTCTGCTCCCGTCCGTCGCTCGGCCGAATCTGGGTTAAAGTCGGAGCCTCGGTCATGCCATAGATCGCCTGCAAGTCCCAAGCGTAGGTGGCATCGTCCATAGCGCGTTCGAGCGCGGCCCTTGGAAAGTCTGCACCTCCCCAGACTCCTCCGCGCAGTGTGGGCAGATTGGGAGGTCCCACATGCTTCATCAGATCAAGCCACATCGTAGGTACTGCTACCATGCGCGTGACATTGAAAGACTGAATGGCTTGAATGCATTTGAGTGGTCCGAAGGTGGGAAAAGTCACACACGTGCACCCCATGGAGAGTGCTCCCATGAGGCCTGTGAGACTGCCAAAGAGGTGAAAGAACGGCGAGGGGCACAGAATTACATCATCCGGCGTGACGCCTGCAACTTCAGCCGAGAGGCGCGCGTTGTTCGTCCAAGAGCGGTGGCTCAGGACACACCCTTTAGGGAACCCGGTGGTGCCGCTCGTATACATTACTACCGCCGGCTCCAATGAGCGTGAGTATGACGTTGTAACATTCGCCGGGCCGCCGGGAAGATCGCCGATAGTTGGATCAATTGCAACGATGTTGACCTCCGGATGCGTGAGCATTAGGTTACGCGCTTCAGCCGCGTAGTCGCGATTCAAGAACCGCGTGGCTGCGACGACAACCTTACTCTCGGAGTGTTGAAGGATGAACTGAACCTCACGTTCCACAAGTCTCGTGCTGACGGGCACCGACACTGCCCCGGCGAGCGAGACCCCAATATGGGCTATAACCCAGGGCACGCCATTGGGAAGCCAAATGGCTACTCTGTCCTGGGGCTGGATCCCGACAGAGATGAGCCATCGAGCGAAGTGCTCGGCTCTGTGGGAGATGTCGCCGAACGTCGCGGCAATCTCGCCGGTTTGAATCGCCACCTTCGATGGGATTTTGAGCGCTTGCGTACGAAGCACCGAGTCGATGGTCGTGTCGCGGATCATGGTTTCCGGGAACCTACGACGTGGGCTCAAAGGGATGCGGTTCATCAATGCCGCTATAGATGTCGGGGCGGCGGTCCTTGAGGATGTTGTAACCGAAGAAGGGCCCGGTCCTAGCGTCAAGAATTCCTGCTATTAAGTCGATGTCGGCTACTACCATACCTTCTCGATCCTCCGTATCCGCAATCACCTGGCCGAGAGGATCGATAATCCTTGAGTGTCCAAAGTACGATACGTGTCCAACATCGGCCTTGCCCACCACGTTCGAGGTGATCACGTAACATTGGTTTTCCCATGCTCGGGCCCGTGGAAGGAGCACATAGGGCATTAGTCTTGGATCAGATTCCTCTGCGCCTTCCGGTACAGGCCACGCGTTAGGAAAGATGATGAGCTCCGCTCCCTGAAGTGCGTGCATGCGCGATATTTCGGGAAAACACAAATCGTAACAGATGCTAATGCCGAGCTTCCCTACCGCCGTCTCGGTTGGCGACACCCGCGTTCCCGCTTCAAATATGTGCAATTCCGACCCACCCCTATGGACTTTCCGAAAGCCTCGAACCGACCCGTCTGGTAGACAGAGCGCCGCGGTGTCATAGAGGATCGCACCGGCGATTTCAACCATCCCAAAGATGATGTGGATATCATGTTCTTGAGCCACAGCAGCAATCGCTAGTACAGTAGGCCCGTTGAGCGGCTCCGCTTCGTGATAATGGTACTTGAGTTCGTCTGTAGACATTGCTTCGTTGATGGCATACATGTATCCTTGAAGCGCCGCTTCAGGAAACACTACGAGCTTCACTCCCTCTTGAGCGGCGGCAGTAGCGAGCGTGCTGATCTTGGCGGCGTTGGCGTCCTTGTTGTGGCACGTCTCGATTGCGGTCGTGGCAACTCTCATATAGCTCTATCTCCTCACCATCGTCTTAGAAGAATCCTCTGGCATGCGCGTTAGTCCGCGCATAAGGTAAGCGGACACGATGTCAGCCAAATCCTCGGGATTACACGGTCCATCGGCTCTGTACCAGACGTATATTCGTGCACACGCCGATAGGATCGTGTTTGTTATCACCCGCGGGTCCGATGGCACAAACCCTCCGCTCGCCATCGCCTCATGGATGAGCGGAAGGTAGAGTGACTGGAATTCGTCGCGCAGCTGCACAATCCGTACGCGGTTCTCCGGAGTTAGCGCACGAAACTCGGCATCAGAGACGGCCGCCTCGTGAGGATGAGCCGCATTGTAGCGAGCAAAGGCCCAGACCGCGCGGCGTAAGCGCTCCTCGGCAGGTAGATCATCACTAGACATTGCCTGGCGGGTCTCAGCGATCAACTCTTCCATGATTGATTTCATCAGCAAATACAGGAGCTCCTGCTTGCTGCTGATGTAGTTGTAAAGGCTAGGCGTTTGGATCCCTACATCGCGTGCAAGCTGACGCAGAGTCATGTTCTCGTAGCCGTTGCGATACATACTCTCAAGTGCGCGCACTTTGATCAGATCGAAGCGAGTGTTTGCCATCACAGCACGAAGTATTTCTCAATCAAGGACGCGGTCTTTGACGTTACAGCTCCGACCTCGACTACTTCTCCACGCTGCATGACAGTGAAGCGGGACGACAACGCAAGAGCAAACTGCACCTTCTGCTCGACGAGAAGGACCGAGGCGCCTCGCGAGCGTAGCTCCTCGATTGCTTTTCCAATTTGGGTCACGATCGACGGCTGCACACCCTCGGTCACTTCATCGATAAGCAGAAGACGCGGATCTTTCATGAACGCCCGACCGAGGTTGAGCATCCTCTGTTCACCCCCAGAGAGTGTCCCAGCTTTTTGAGAGAGCCTCTTGCCAAGAACAGGGAACAAGCTAAAGACCCTTTCTTCGGCCGTTCGACCGTTTCGACCGTTTCGACCGGCAACCTGTGCCAATTCCAGGTTCTCTCGCACGGTAAGCTCTCCAAAGAGCGCTGCATCCTGTGGCACATAGGCCACGCCTCGTCGCGCTACCCGGTGGGGGGTCCAGTCCGTCACATCCTCATCGAATATCACTGTTCGGCCGCGCCGGGAGGGAAGAACGCCAAGAATCGCCTTCAGCAAGGTCGTCTTCCCCACGCCATTGCGGCCGAGAAGGGTAACGACTTCTCCCTCAGGAACCTCCAGCGACACCCCGTGCACGATATCTGTCGAACCGTAACCCGTCCACAGGTCCGTCACCCTCAGGGCGCTCATCGTTCGACCTCACCAAGATAGATTTCACGAACCAATTGGCTGCTCGCCACGTCCGCCACGGATCCGTCCGCGACCACGCGTCCGTAGTCAAGGACAACTACCCGATCGGCAACCCCGCGCACAAATTCCAGATCGTGTTCGATGAGCAGGAGCGATATTTCCTGCTCCAACACAAGGCTGCGCAGCACTTGCCCGATCCTGCCTCGTTCTTCCAAAGTAAGTCCCGCAGTCGGCTCATCCAGCAGAACGACACGCGGCTCCTGCGCCAAAACCATGCACAGTTCGAGGAGTTGTTTCTCGCCGTGCCCGAGGTTTCCGCCAAGATCGGGAAGGCGCTCATGCAGGTTTCCCGCTTCCAGAAGATGGATCACATGCTCGGAAAGATCTAGGGACTTCGTGCGTCGGTGAAGATGGCGCGCGGACAGTTTCCCAGCTGCTTTTGCAAGCGCAAGATTGTCGAAGACGGTCAGTCTGTCGAAGATCGTTGCCGCCTGAAACTTTCGTGCGACGCCAAGTCTCACCAACCGGTCGGAAGTAGTGCTGTCTAGAAGTCCACCCCACACCGCAATTTGCCCTGAGGAGAGCGGAGTCCGTGCTGTGACAACGTCCAACAGGGTTGACTTACCAGCTCCATTTGGTCCGATGAGGCACAACAATTCCCCCAAGGAAAGCGTCATCGACACATCCGAGAGGGCATTGAAACTGCCGAAGCGCTTTGAAACCCCGCGGATCTCGAGAGGAGCACGATTCTCAGCAACGCGTTGACCGGGTGCCACCTGCCTCAAAGCGAGACCTACTCGAGCGGCCGACTCAAATCGTCGAGTAAGCCGCAAAAGCAGTGCATAGAGCCCATCTGGAACAAATAGGACCACGAGAATAAGAGCCGCACCGAGAATCAGTTGCCAGTAAATCTGCAGCGAGCCGCTCAAGACTTGCTGGAACATGTTAATCAGGAGAGCGCCCATCGCAGGCCCCACTAACGTCCCACGTCCTCCAACGGCAACCCAAATAACGGCTTGTGTCGAGAACTCGAACCCAATGAGGGACGGGGAAACGAGCCCTGTCTGCAGGGAGTAGAGCACTCCTCCGATGCCTGCGATGCCGGCGGCAAGCGTGAATACAACGGTCTTGACAATAGGACTTGGGTACCCCAAGAACCGGACTCGTTCCTCGTTATCACGAACCGCAATCAAAGCTCGCCCAAAGTCACTTGAAACGAGAGATGTGCAGGCAAAGAGGGTAACCCCGAAGACCCCCAAAAGGATCAAGTACACGATTTGGTTCGAGTAGGGGAAACCGATGGGAAGGATGATGCCATTGAAGCCACCGGTGAAATCGCTAAATTCATTGACCAACTGTTCCGCGAGGGCCGAAATAGCGAGGGTAATAACCGCTACAAAGAACGCACCTACGCGGCTGTAGAAGACGAAGAGAGCGAGAATAAACGCGGCCATAACGGGAACGACGATACCTAGTGCGACACCCACAAGTACGGCCCATGGAGAGTTCCAACGCGTCACAGTAATGCCAACTGCATAGCCTCCTAGTCCAAAGAAGGCTGCCTGACCGAAAGAGAGAATGCCGCTGTATCCCCAAATGAGGTCAAGACTCAGAGCTAGGAGCGCGAGCGCCAGAAATCCGGCCAGCAGCTCCAAGTAGTAGGCGTCGAGTGTGAAGTCCAGAATCACAAGGATTCCGACCAAGACTACCTGGTTGCGGGGAGTCGATGAACGCAGCACTCGCAGGAAACTCGACTCTACGCCTCGAGAACGGTGCATCAATTAGCCAACCTCCTTGTCAAGCCCTCGGGCAGGAAGCGGAGAGCGAGGACGGCAATCACAAGGAGTGCCACGGTGCCAGCAACCTCATTCTCGTACTGAGAAACAAGACTCTGGACCGTGCCAAGTAGCAACGACGCGACGACGAGCCCAGGAAGTGAGCCGAGGCCGCCGACGAGGACGACGAGAAACGCACTGATTACGAATGGAGGCCCCATTTCAGGAAAGACATTTACGGTAGGAGATAGCAAGGCGCCCGCTATGCCTGCGAGCCCCGAGCCCACCACAAACGTGGCTTGGTAGACTCGGTTGACATTGATGCCGAGCGTTGCCGCGAGTTCCGGATTCTGTATGACGGCGCGCACTATCAATCCGAGGCTGGTCGTGCGCTGGATGATGTACAGGCCGGCGAACACGAGAAGCACGATGATGATTACGACTAGACGATAGCGCGGGTAGTCGACACCGAAGAGACTGATCGCACCGGGAGTTGGACTCGGCACATTCCGGAAGTCTGGCCCAGCAATCGCGCGGACGAGCTGGCGAAGCACGATCGACAGACCCCATGTCGCGAGGATTGTCTCCAGTGGGCGGCGATAGAGGTGCCGTATCAGCCCTCGTTCTACCACCAGAGCCACTGCGCCAGCGAGCAGCGGCGCGATTATAAGGCTAGGCCAAAACTGCCCGAGCACATTGCTTGTAACGAGCGCCGCGTAGGCACCCAGCATGAGAAACTCGCCATGAGCGAGGTTGACCACACCCATGAGCCCGAAGATGATCGCCAGGCCGAACGCCACAAGCAGCAAGAACAGCGATGCGTAGACCGCGTTGAGGGTCTCGATCATCGCACGAAACGTGTGTTTCTGGTCGCCGTCAGAACCTAGATTAAAAGGCGCACTGAGGACCCGGTTTAATGAGTCCGAAGTCGTGCCTAATCTTGTACGTCCCGTTAGGCTGGGCTTGACCGAGATAGATGTGTTGCGCGACGTGTCGGGTCCGACCGTTCACGGTCATCCGTCCTCGCGGCGCGTAAAACGTCTGCCCCGCCATCGCCTTGACCACTGCGTTCGTGGACGCCGTGCGAGCTTTCTGAACTGCCTTCGCCCACAGATGGATTGAATCGTAGTCGCTCTCTGATAGTGTCGTCTGCTGCGGCGCCTGGGTGCCGAACATGGCATGCAACTCCCTGATATACCGTCTATTTGTGGAGGTCCTGAGAGTTGAAAAATACCCGAATGCCGCGAACGTCCCGCTGGTACTTCCTTTGAGGGCAGGGAGTGTATTGTCAAGTAGAGCGAGCGCAAGTATCTTGACAAGAATTTCGAGGAGAGCGTTTGGCAGTGCGGGTAAGCGCGGGCCTCCCAGCTGCTCGCCGGAGTCCCCTCCCGTCGCAGCCGGCTCCGTAGGCTGACCGCAGCCCAACGCCTGCTGCGCGCCTTTCGGTCTTCCACTGTTTCCAGTGATTGCGCGGCAGGCGGCGGCCAATCCACTGATCCAGGTCATCGAAGCCGAAGGGGTCCGCGCCAACCAGAAGTAGCCCACCGCTCAATAAGAAATGAGCTGCACGAACCAGTCATGATCGCTGAATCCTTAGGGAGACATTATCCCTGGACGGCAACATTATCATGGCTCTGAGGGAAAGAAACGACGGCGTGAAGCCCTACGCAGCAAGAGGTCCGAGCGTGACACCTATCAACATTCTCGGACACCTAGTAGCTGTCCGAGAATGTCACGAGCCTGGATGAGCGGAGTTGCGTGTTCATGTCTGAGAAGTTTTCCGAAGGTCATAAGGCGGGGTAACTGAGGATCTGCTGAGCAAGAGTATCCCATTCATCGTGAGGCTCAGAAGTTTCCTTTTCCGTGTTTGGTGGTCGTCATCGCAGCTTATTGCGACAATAACAAGGAGTCGCTGTGAATGTTCCCACCACAGAAGTCTTAATCCCACTAGCGAAGGATCTGGGCTTTGAACTGAGTGTCGAGGAGGCAGGATATTCAGCGAGGCGGTTCAGGCCTTGGAGTCTAGCTTTGCTCAAGTGTCGGATGCCGAGGAAGATCGGCTACCGTTCGCGGAGGCGACTCGTGAGCCCGGCCGCCCTCCAACTGCGGACGAAGACCCGTACAACTGCTTTATCCGTCGCTGCACTGTAAACGGGAAGGCAGACGGAGCGCTCTCTGGACTGAACGTGGGACTGAAAGACAACATCAGCGTGGCTGGCATTCCAATGACTCTTGGCTCGCGCTTTATGGAAGGCTATGTGCCACTGATCGACGCGACGGTTGTAACTCGTCTACTCAATGCCGGTGTCAACGTCAAAGGCAAGCTGAATATGGACGAGTTCTCGCACGGCATCTTTGGATTTGGAACGGACCCGCAGAGCTACGGACGCAGCCTGAACCCTCATGCTCCCGAATACCTTAGTGGCGGATCGTCGTCTGGTCCGGCCGTAGCCGTTGCGAGCCGTGCCGTTGATGTGGCATTCGGGGGGGATCAAGGAGGCTCCATCCGTGTGCCAGCATCTTGGTGCGGCATTGTGGGCCTCAAGCCGACTCACGGGCTCGTGCCGCACACGGGCGTCATCGGTATTGATCCTGTCATTGACCATATCGGTCCTGTGGGCAGGAGCGTGATGGATGTTGCCAGGATACTTGAATGCATTGCTGGCTCCGACGACTATGATCGGCGTCAGGTCGGAGCGCCATCCGCCTTAAGATATGCGAGCGGGTTGGCTACCGGAATCCGCGGTGTGCGCATTGGAGTGCTGCGTGAGGGCTTCGGCGATGAAGAAGCCGATCCGGACGTCGAAGCAGTCGTACGTGAATCGATTGAAGTCCTTAAGCGGGCAGTGCCCTTGTGACCGACGCTTCTGTGCCCGGGCACCTAACCTGCGGAAGAATCGCGCCCGCTATCCTGTTCCTCGGAACCGACCTGGCGCTGCGAGGTGCGGCGGCCTGATGCCGGAAGGGCCACTATGATATTAACTTTCCACGGAAATTCAACAATTTTCTGGCAAGCCGTGCGCATCTCCTCCCACCGCGCATAAAGCTGAGCATGTTGCTCGGTGCGCATCTTGGACAACTGGGGCTTGAGTACTATGGCCAGGCGCAAAATATCCGCCGAACGTATAGACGAGCGTACGATGCTGTATTCGAGCAAGTGGACTGTCTCGTTATGCCTACCGTTCCTATAAAAGCACCTCGCTTCGTTGAACCTACTAATAGTGACGATGTCTTGCGATCTCTTCTGGACCGGAAACCAGTTCGCGTCGTCACGAGGAACGTGACACCCTTCAACCTCACGGGTCATCCGGCGTTGACGATTCCCTGCCCTACACCCGGCACGCTCCCTGTGGGGGTGATGCTGGTTGGGAGGCACTTCTCCGATGGACTCGTGCTGCGAGTGGGTTATGCACTCGATCGGCTTCATGCACGAGAGCAGGCTCATACGGCCACTGCGCCCGAAAGGATCGGGCGATGCTGATACACCCCGGATACCGTCCCCGAATGCCATTGGACGAGATCGACGATCATCTCGACCGTGGCAGTGGCGTGCGATCGTCGGCGTCTCACCAACCTGGTCTTGGGAGGGTACGTCGAGACTGCTGCGACCGTCCCGAAAGTGTTTGAGGGAATACCGCGAGCAGAGCCCGTTCTTCTATCGCTGCCATCAAGTGTCGACTGAGTGATTGATGCCCTCGCGATGCTTTTGACCTCCGACCTTGGGCGTCGAGACCCGGAGGGCGTTCCAGTGCAGTCCCTACGGACAATTAAGCAATATCGTTCGCGAGCTGATGCGCCGTTGGACTTCTGCCTCGGGGACGACACAGAATCAGGAGAACTGCCGTGCCCGCGTCCGAATGGTTGCTGATCGTCGATGTTGAAGTGGAGCCAGAGGTCGAGAACGAATGGAACCGTTGGTACGACCAGGTGCATCTCCCTGAGATTCTAGGGTGTCCCGGCTTTGTTCAAGGTGCGCGATACGCCTATGAAACGGGCGAGAGCGTCCGTCGGTATGTGACTATCTACGACATCACGGGACCGGATGCCGTGGCGGGTGACGAATTTACCTCGCGGCGCGGCTGGGACGGATTCTCTGACAGTGTGCGATTCACCAGTCGCCTGTACAAACGACGCACAGTGCAGGAAAGTAAATCATGAGTCAGGTAGAAACCCGGTACTGGGAACACCGACGCGGCCAATTCAGACACGTGACGTGCAGATTGTATTGGAATGGGATGGCGGTGCCGCACGGGCTAGGCTGTACAGCGATGGTGTTCCCCGGACAGTGGAAGCGGTTCTTCATGTCCTGCCGCTGTCGGTGGCAGTTGTACATGTCGCCTGGAGTGGAGACATGCTGATGAGCGCTGGGCCGCATGAACTCCCGATTCGAGATTTCGAGAACGAAGTTCGCCTTGTTAGGCCCGGAGATCTCGCGTGGGATCCGAGGTTTCGTGAACTTGGATTCGTTTACGGTACAGCCGAGTGCTATCTGCCTTCGATTCCTAAAACGCTCGTCGTCTATGGCGCCATCCAGCAAGGATTAGATGATTTTGCTTCATTTGCTCTGGCTCGTCGCTTCCAGGGAATGGCCGGCCTGAGCATGAAGCACAGCAGCTGATAGGGTTTGCCAGGCCGCCACTACCGCGATCGCCGCGTCCCTACTTCCGCAGCCTTTGCCAGTCCGTTTGTCATGCTGGTCTGCCAGAATCGCTCGCACCAGTCGCACGACGACCGTCTCGGTGGGAAAGATCGCCACCACATCGGTCCGTCGCTTGATCTCCTCGTCAGCGGCTCCACCGAATCGTTGGTCCAAATCTAACGCCAGCGCGCTGGCGGAGTGTGAGGTACGTCAGCACGCCTGTCTGCGCCTCGTCCACCGTTAGTGTGAGTCCGGGCAGCGCTCGCCGAAGGCCATGGCTATCTGTGACCAGCCGGAAGGCACATGGGACCGCCCCAAAGCCAAAATCGAGTTCCCCTGAGGCTCAATAGAAGCCTCCTGGCGATGCATTCTGCGTGATGCGGCTCGGCCATGCTCTATGCCGGGCACGGTCCTGGCACGATGTCTTCCGAGAGGAGGCTTCGTCAGCAATCGGCTCAACCTGTGGCAGCTTTCTCAGAGCAGTGCCAGAGTCCACGGGAGCGCCTGGTCTGGGCTTACGTCCACTGAGCGAGGGGTGCCCACCACTTCCCCCGCCAAAGACAGGCGGTCCGTGACTGCGTGTGGTAAGCGAGTTGGGGGATCTCTTGCAATTCGCGAAGTAGGGCACGGTGCGAATGGATCCGATACCCGCTTGCGGATCAAGTTCATGTCGGATGCGAAGACACGCGCCCCTTTCCATGTCTACTAAGCACACGTCCGCATCCTTTTTGTCGTTCGACGGCTGTCGCCCACGTTCGGCTTACCCGCTTGACACCGCTCCTGTGCGTCGTCCTATGTGGAACTTGGGGGATTCGATGACGGACTGGACCACGTTTGTAACCGGTGTGATGGGGGGGCGACTCGACGGGTGTGATGGTCGGGAGCGTCACAGGCAACGTCTCCCAGCAACTCCTGCAAGAGTGGCGCGAAACTCGAGCCGACAGGCGAGAACGCCAGCGCGAACGGTGTGCTAATGCACGGACTTTGCGAGACGCCAAAAGAGCAGCTGTTGTTAGGGTCCTGGACGATCTCTTCGATGCGGCTGACATAGTCGTTCAGGAGGCAGACGCTCTCCTGAGCACCATCCAGAACGGGGAACATTCCGGAGACAACCTGTCTCCCTCAGATGGATTGCTCTATTCCCCGAAACTTGGCGATACGGTCGAGCACTTCGAGGCGGCCGTGCTGGTCATCCGGCGAAATGGATGTGCCCCAGGTTCTGGCCATCGTGACGGCTGTTTTCCTGGCACAACCACGCGACCGTCGCGGTGTGTGAGGGGCGCGACCTGCGTACCCTCCAAGTTTGGTCCGCCTCAAGGCGCCGACGAACTCGGCGATGAATCGAAAACAGAATCGACATTGGCCAAATGCTGAAGCTGGTAGAAGCCAGATCCCGGCACGATGGCCCCCACCTCTGTCATCGCAAGAGACCGTCGGCGCTCGATGTTGTAGTAGTGCCCGGTACCGAGTAGAGCAGTGGCGTGACGGGCTACGTGCCACGTTCAGAGCGCTGCACTTAGTCGACTCGGCATCAGGTTCTCGCCATCGGGAGCACCGCTGATCGTAGGACATCGAGCCGCGATCCGGTCGTGTCGCTCCAGGTAGCGGGCGACCGTAGACCGACAGTGATCGATGACGGCGTATTCCGCCCGCACGTCGTCTTCGGTGCCGAGCATGGAAATACGGGCGGCAGTCGCGGCGCATCGCATCCACGTCCTGGGTCCCGCAGGTAGAAGACTATCACTTCGGCGGCGACAATGGCGCCTTGGCGCTCGCGTGTCACGTAGGCCGCCGCCTGAGCGAATCCGGATCGGACGCTGGTTACCGGCTACACGCGAGTAGAACCGGCAAGAACGAGGAGCATGGTAGCCGCAATCAGCCGAATATCGACGCTGCGGGTCAGGTGAACACGCCTGGAGGCTTGACCTGGTGGCTTCCCTGCGCGAGCTACAGGAATCGAAGGAGATTGGCGTCGGCATCGTGAACCACCCTGAGCGCATCAGGTCGCTGCGATGTGGCGATGACGCGTACGCCCGGCCCGTGACCGGCGTAGAGTGAATCGCAGTGAATGATGACTCCGACGGTGACCGCCCCCTTGTAGTACGTGAATCCGAACGCACACCAGTGGTCCTGTACGCACACGAGGTCACCCAGCCGGAGGCCAACATCGTCGGCGAGGAAGCGCCGCACCCCGGGATCAGTCGTGCAGACGTCGAAGTCCGCCCCTTCAGCCGGAACGAACCCCAGGCCGGAACCCATCCAGCCCGGCTCGAACGTTGCGGTCACCGGAAGTTCGAGCGAAGAGTCCACGAGGGCGGCGAGTCGGGAGAAAAGCTCGGGATCGCAGTTCATGACGGTGAGATCCTCGATTGGCGGGTCAGTAATCTGCAGTCCTTGTCCACAGCTCACAAGCTGAATTCGGTCGCCGATCGCCAGACGCTCCAGCACGTCGGGCTCGAAGTGTACCAAACAGTGATCGACCCCGGCATGGCAGCCAGTGACGATTCCCCGCTCGCCCTTGGCGTCGCCTGAAAGCACCCTCGCCGCATTGCCGATACAGGAGAGCTGAATCAGGGCGCCGTTGTCCCCGCTGTCCCCGTGGTTCTTGATGCTTACACCCGGTTCGACGTGGTCTCCCACCCAACCCAGCGCGGGCATACCGAGCCGCACGTTGTACGCGATGCCGCCGTATTTTGGGAGGACGAACGAATGCCCCTCCCCGTCGACACTGTGCGGGTGGCGCATCTTGGGAGAAGTGATTTCGCCGCAGACTGACAGCTGGACCAATCGATCCGCATTCGTTCGTGCCAGGTCAAGAGTCACTCGC
>QHBP01000246.1 GCA_003244175.1 Chloroflexota bacterium
CCCCGGATCACCCCGCTTTGGTTCCTGTGGGAAAACGGGGCGTTTTACATGACCAGCGAGCGCGGCAAGAGGCATCTCGAGGACCTAAAACGTGACCTACACGCTTCCGTCTGTATCGATACTGAGGAGAAGGATGCTGTGGACGGCATCCGCAAGAATCGGCAAGTAAAGGGCCGCGGCCTTGCGGACCTATCGGTGGATGCCGGCGGAACACTGACGAAGCGCATTACGCTGAAGTACGTTCCCGGTGTGGACGGTATGGCCCTGGCACTGCAGCGTGCCTCTGTGCCCCGCATCACTATTGAAGTGCGACCACGGCGCCTTTTAGGTCTGGGGGTAGGCTGACGCGTTTCCCGGGCGTCGTTGATACCCATGAACTGGAACATCCGCCCCTAGGTCAGGGTCGGAGGGGCGATTGGATCCGTTGAGGGTGGAAGCCGCAGGTCCCTGGCGCGTCCCCTGACGGTTCTCTAGGCGCGACTTCGCGTGTAACTCTAGAGCGTGTCCTCAAGGATGAAGGTGATGAGCATATTTACCTGATAGCCAACGACCTTGCCGTCGTCGAGGTTGATCTGCTGCTCCTTGATCCAGGCGCTCTGTACATGCCGCAGCGTCGATGACGCTCTCTCCACACCTTGCTGTATGGCATCCTCGAAGCTCTTGGTCGACGTACTGCTGATCTCAGTCACACGAGCTACTGACACTTGGCCTCTCCCTCAAAATGCGTACCAGAGTTCACAGCGAGCTCTTCGACGCGCCAACCTGCTCCTACTGTGGGATCAGGCCGAGTTGATGCATGAAGGTCATCCGGTCGTAGTAGATCCGGTGCCTCGTGATCTTGCCGCTCTCGACCTCGAAAAAGTCGGCGAAGGGTAGCTCCAGCTTACGGCCCGTGGCCGGTATCTCACCGGCCGGACTGGCCAGCGGCCCGGTGTTGGTCCCCGTGAACGTGCCCTCTACCGTGACGCTGTTCCCTCCCTCGATGGCGGAGTTCAGATTGAGGCGACCGTCGGGGAAGGCGCGGCGGAAGCCCTCTTCATATGCCTTGAAGGCGTCGAGCCCCTCGACAGTGCCAGCTCCCGGATCGACTGTCACGACATTGGGGCCGAAGATCTCGTCTTCAGCGGCAATATTTGCCGTCGCGAAGTTCTCGTAATGTCTCTCCACCAGTGATCGTAGGTTCGCCATGATGTCTCTCCTTTTAGCCTGAATGCTGCTATGTGGTCAGTCAGGGCAACAGCGTCAATAAGCCTCGCCCCGCGCGAGCCCATCCCAGGCATGTCAAGCATGAGCCTCGACTTCATCACCGACGGGTTCCTGCTGCGCCGCACCCATGCCAATCTGGCTCATGAGATGTGCCATGTCGGTGTAATCGCGGTCCTCGATGATGCGCCCCTGCTCATCAATGGTGATGAACTGAGCGTGGGTGAAATTGATGTGAGCACCGTTGCCCGACACAGCGCCCTCCGGGGTCGGTAAGCTTCCTGTGAATGTCGCCTCGATGGCGCATTCGAACGCTGCTCGATCGCCTTCCTCGACGACGTTGTGGAGAATGTGGCGGAAGTCGGGCATAGCTTGGACGAAACCACCGTAGAACTGTCCCAGCGTCTCGGGGGTCAGCTCCGGCGCCCCCGGTCGGCTGATCTTCGCCCCAGTAGCGTACAGCGCCACCACCTGAGCTGGATCGTGCCTGTCGTAGACCTCCACCAGTCTCTCAACGGCCTGCCGCGCTTGTCCCATGATCTCACCTCCTACCTTGTGGCGGAATATTACTTTAGCAGCTAAACTATAAAGGAAATTATGAGTGCTGTCAACGGTCAATCTGGGCGGAGGCCTCCTTCGCGTGATCTACTCGAGAACCTGCGGCGACTGGACCGGGCGGTTCACCACGAGGTCGTATCGATGCTGGCGGAACTCGGGTACCCCGAGATCCGCGTCCCGCACTTACGCATCCTTCTCTACTTACGGGAGGACCGTGGAACTCGGATGAGCCATGTGGCCGAGCGCTTGCAGCTGACGCCAGGTGCGGTCACCCAGTTGGTGGCGCACCTGGCGCACCACGGACTGGTGGAGCGAGTGCGCGACCCGGACGATGGGAGGGCGGTGCTGGTGCGTCCGACTGCGCGCACGCGGAAGGGCTACGCCGCGTCGCGCGTCCAGGTGGCAGAACTCATCTCGGGAATGGGGGGGGCTGTGGGGAAGGAGCGCTGCGAGGTGTTCAACGACGTGCTCGGCGATGTCGTGGAGTGGCAGGAAGGACGCCTGGCCCAGTGGGAGCGCGGCGACGGTCGATCACGCGGTACCCCATAAGTCAGTGGTGGAAAGTGAATTGGAAGGAGAATAATCGGATGCTCGTCGTCACCAATCGCCTGCCCTTGGGGAAGCCACTGGATCCGGAACTGATCGCTGCCATCCAGAACGACTTCATCCCGTCCATGCGCCGCCAGCCAGGATTCGTCTCCTTCCAACTGGTGCGCAACTCTGATTCCGAAGCGGTCGTGATCGTTGTGTATCGGGACCAGGCCGCAATGCGGGAGATTGGGAGAAGCGTGGCATCTCCCTGGTTTCAGTCCCACGTGGTGTCATACCTTTCGGGAGAAGGTCAGCGCACCGTCGGGGAGCTGGTCTGCAGCTTCATAGGAGGTCTTTACAAGTGACTTGATGGCGTTCGTCAGGGGGTCGTACGCTG
>QHBP01000115.1 GCA_003244175.1 Chloroflexota bacterium
TCGAGCACAGGGGTGAGGCGATCGAAGAGCATGATATCGGGGTCCAAGTAGATCAGTTGCGCGATATCGTACGTTTCGAAGAGGAACTGCATGTAGTATGGCTTGACGGCGGTGGCGAGTTCGAGCAGCCGATATTTGAGGTGGAACAGCCGACGCTGCGGGATGGCGAGCGCCAACGAGGAGTGAATGATAAACGCTTCCTGTCCGGGATCAAGAAAGCCATCCGCCTCGTCCACGAAGAGCACGAAGCGCAGGAAATCGGGATGCTGCGCCGCGACACTCTCCATGAGTGTGCGGGCAAAGGCGAGATAATTCTTTGCGATGATCGTGAACACGGCGGTCTTTGCGCCGCCTGTCGTCAGGTTGATCACGTTGTTCGCTGTCCACTCCGCCATTCCCGCGCTCACCCTCCGAACTGCCGCGACGCCGGGGTGGCACTGTATCCCATCTCCCCATGCCATGCAACCACGCTACTCGCCTGGGTGTGGCTGACGGGGGTGAGATGAGGAATACGGGACGTACCGTGATCCCACACGCTGCTTGCCGATACGCCCGGTCGTCCATCGCGCTGCAGAGATTGTGGTTCTTCCGCCACCGTCCGCTCCATCCGCACCTTCTCGAAATACTGGACGAGCGCTGCCCGCTCATCAAGCCTCCGCTCATATCCTGATTTGGCACGGGAAAGGGCGTCTGGTACGCCGGCCCCGGAAGTTCAGCATCTGCGCGTTGCATCAGATTCACGCTCCGAATCGCGACAGTGCGCGAAGTCACCTTGCGCCTCGAAAAAAATCGTCATCTTCCTCCGACCATCCCCAATTCTCAATGCCGAATACACCCGAAAACCGGGGCGCGTCGATAGACGCACTTCTAGTACCGGTATAGCGTCAGACCGGGGATATCGTCGTAGTCGGCTCTGTTGTTGCTCACAAACTCCAAGTTGTGCTCAAGGGCTGTCGCCGCAATGCATAAATCCAAGGCGCGGGAGTTTACCCGCTTGCCTTGTCGCCTGAGTTCCTGGCGGAGGGTGGCACACCGTCTCGCCACGGCGGGCGTGAAGGCAAGCACATTGGCATTGGCAAAAAACCGTGTGCATGCGTCCCTCAGTTCCTGGGTCGCCTGGGCGCGAAGGGTGCCCTCGTAGACTTCCATATAGGTGATGATACTGACGGCGATGCCATCGGCAGAAAGCGTGTCCAAGAGGTCTACGGCCTCCCGCACATTGAGGAAATTGTCGATAATCCAGTCGGGTAGGAGGGATATATTACTACATCCCTCCCCCCTCAGAACCGGACGTGCCACTTTCGCGGCATCCGGCTCAAGCAAGTCCTCAGGCGATTTGGGCATCGGCTCGCTCCCGATTCCGGCTGTGAACCTGTTGGTGACAGTAGAGGTGTACCAGGATGATGTCGTCAGACTGCCGCCCGTAGAGATGGTGCTCGTGGATTTCCTCTCCGTTATGGATGCTTTCCCCACAGAGCGGGCAGATATGGTTCTGGACGCGGGCCACCCGTTGCCGGGCGCGCGGCAGGTCGTTGGATTTCTCCGCCATCCGCCGCACCCAGTACTTCCTCAACGTGGGATCGTCGGAAGAAAAGGTGCCCTTGACCATCGCATGTCGCCGGATGTTGAACCAGCGGAACTCGAGCAGGTAATAGCCGGTTTGGGTGTCCCCAAAGACCCAGCGATCCCTGCTCCTCCTCGGATTCAGTCTCCCCCAGTATCGCTGCCGTTGCCAGTGCGCTGACTGGTGCGGGTGGGTGTGTCGGACGAACCGTACCTCCCTGCGGAACATCCATGCGTCGAGATCGTAGAAGACTTTGCTCGCCACGCCGATGCGATGGTAGTTCGCCCATCCCCTGATGATGGGGTTGAGCGTCCTGAGCACCGCGCGGACATTGCCGCCGCGCAGCCGTATCCATTCGTGGCGGAGTTTGGTCTTGATCTCCCGGATCGCTTGTTTGCTCGGTTTGATCAGCAGTTTGTATCCCGTGCGGGTACTCTTGACCGGGTAGTGCCGGATGTTCCAGCCGAGGAAGTCGAAGCCTGTGCGGAGGTGAACGATGCGCGTCTTTTCCTCGGAGAGTGCCAGTCCGCGTTCCGCCAACCATCCGTTCAGGACGCCGATAACCGCTTCGGCGTCTTCCTTGCTTTCACAAAACACCACGAAGTCGTCTGCGTAGCGCACCACTGCACGGGGACCTTGGTTTTGGCCCCATTTGGTGTACATACCGAGGGCTTCTTCCAAACCGTGCAGCGCAATATTCGCCAACAAGGGACTGACCACACCTCCAACAATCTGTCAAATCACCGCTTTCGGGGGGCGATCGTCGCGGTGTGCTCTCTACCCGGAACACGACCTTCACCGCGTCATGATCCACCTCGACCCGCTTGACTAACGTCCGTATCAGTTCGCGACGCGTCGCCCAGTCCGCCGCCGCGAGACCGTCGCACATCTGCGCGGCAAACTCCTCCAACCGTCCGACGATCAGCCGCATCTCGTGCTCCAGGGCGGCCGCGTCTGCCATCTGTCGCGCCTGCTCCTCCAAGTGCGCGATCCGCTGTCGCAGACGCGTGATCCGCGGCTCGAACTCGCCTTTCTCGATCAGCCCGTCCGCGTAACTATCGATCAGCCGCGCCACGCCCTGCTGCAGTTTCCGCACCTGCGCTTCAGTCGTCGCACGCTCGTGCATCGGTGCCGGTCGTGCCTCCAACCGGCGGCGATACTCGTCCGCGAGTTGCTGCGGTTGCTCAAGCAACCCGCGCACCTGCTCCCACACGGCGGCGTCGAGCAGATCGGTCCGCACTTGGGTATTCGCGCACACCCGCTCCCCGCCGAAGCGATAGGCATCGGTGCCGACACAGCGATAGTACGCATACGCGCGGGGGTGTCCCTTCGCCGCACTCACACTGACCGCCTTACCATAGTAGGCGTAGCCGCACTGTGCACAGGTCACCAGCCCTTGCAAGAGGTAGCGCGCGCCACGCTCCCCTTGGCGGGCGCGCCGCCGATTTTCTTGCAGTTGCTCCTGCACGGCGGCGAACAACGCCGCACTGATCAGGGCGGGCACGGGGATCGTGATCCACTCCTCCGGCGGCACATCCTGCGTTGAGACGGCGCGGCGGGGCTGCAAGCTCCGACCCCGCTGGGCACGTAACCGTGGTTGGAGGGGGGCGGCGCGTGTTTTACCGAAGGCAGCCGTGCCGATGTACGCAGGATTTTTGAGCAGCCCCCAGACCGTTGTCCGATCCCAGACCGTCTTGCCCCGTCGCGTCGGCGTTCCTGCTTCGGTCAGCCGCCGACAGACTGCGCCGATCGTTGCACGCTCCTGCCCCACCCACATGAAGATCTCGCGAACGACCCGCGCTTCTTCGAGGACAATCTCGTAGCGAGCGGAGCCCCCGCCATCGGCCTTCCCGATGTAGCGGTAGCCGTAGGGAGCGGCGGAGAGCACACTGACCGCGCCGCTGTGCGCGGCATGGCGTTTCCCGCGGCGGCTGCGTTCCAAGATCTTGGCGCGCTCGTACTCGGCCACCATCCCCTGCACTTGGAGGAGCAACTCGTCTTCCGGCGTCTCGCCCACTGCCCGGTTGAGGAACACGACCGCAACATCTGCGCGCTGAAACTCATCGAGTAGGAGGGCCTGATAGGCGTATTTGCGGGCGAGCCGATCGGGGGAGTGGACGGAGAGCCGGTCGATCCCGCCTGCTGCCGCCAGATCACGCAAGCGCTCGAGCGCGGGGCGCACCAAGGTCGCGCCGCTGTAGCCCGCGTCCACAAATTGCAATGCGTCCGTCAGGGGCAGTCCATCGGCCGCCACGCGCGCTTGCAAGGCGGCAACTTGGCTGGCAATCGTCCGCGCACCGACTTGCTGCGCGGAGGAGACGCGGGCGTAGATCGCGGCCTGTGGGAGATTCATCGAGCCGTTCCTCCCGTCTGTCGGATACCATCCGCATGCGGGGGATGGCGGTTGAGGTGATCCCCGCGGATGATGCGCCGCCGCAGCGGCAGCAGACGTTCATACGCGTCGGCCAAACAGGCGGGCGCAAGCCGACTCGGTTCAAAGACCAGGTGGACCGTCAGCATGGGCACGCTCCTCTCCCCTCGCTTCGCCATCAGGGCCTCCTCGCTCCCGCCGCTGGGTGCCTGCGCTGGGCGTGCCTGTTTGCAAGGGTGCGCCCCGGAACCCGTCACCATAGCCGGGCCGCAGGTGCTCGCGCGGGATGGTTATTGCGAACTCTAACAGCATGTTTGCTACATTGTAGGAGAGGTT
>QHBP01000322.1 GCA_003244175.1 Chloroflexota bacterium
CAGCTGGACGCCCCTGTTCGTCGTGATCAAGGGTCTGGTGACGGAGGTGGGGGGCTGATGACCCATGGCGCGGTCATCGCACGGGAGTACGGCTTGCCGGCCGTCGTGGGCGTGGAGCAAGCCACCCGGCTGATCCAAAATGGGCAGCGGATCCGCGTGCATGGAACGGACGGGTACGTCGAGATCCTGCCCTAGGAGATTGCGAGCAATTCGAGGTGGGAAGGCTCGCGTTTCGGGTCGGGATAGAAGGACTGGCGGGCATGGCCGAGCCAGACGGTTCCTGACGGGGAGTCGTTGGATGCGGGGGCGTTTGGTCGGCTTCCCCGGGCGAGGCGGCATCTTCACCAACTGAAACTGTCGTCCATCTCGTGAGGCCATCCCGTCAAGCATCACCTGAGACTCCACACTCCTTGTCAGGCAAAGGTAACCCCGCGGTTAGTAGACGGCGGACGGTAGCCCTCAGACTTCACCTGGGAGGGGTATGACTTTGGTGGATTCACCGTCCAGGGCCCGGCCGAGATGCTGAACGCGTTGCAGGACGATCAGCGTGGTACGGCCCAACAGGTTGTGGGCGCAGTGCTCCAGACCCCTTCGCCCAGTGACCGCGAGTGGATGGTCGATGATGGAGGACTGGTGCCTGCGGCTATTGCCGCCAGCGAGCTTTTGGCCGATGTATTGCGGGATGACCGGGATTTCTTGTCCAAGCTGCGCATTCCCACGCTTCTTCTCTTTGGTGGCAAATCCACGATGAACTCCGCCGGGGCAGCGAGGTTCATGGCCGAACAGATTCCCGGCGCACGTCTGCACGTGTTCGAGCAGTCAGGCCACTGCCCGTTTTACCAGGAGCCCGATGGACCTGCTCACATGACAGGTAACTTTTTTTGGGAAGGTCATGTTCGGCAGGTCCAGCTGATACGCCCCTGCCTCCGCGACCAACTGGCGTCGCTCATACGGCCGACGCGTGATCTTGTGCCACTGCTCGTCGTCCAGCTCCCAGAACTCAAGCTGCGGCGACGCATACGGCGTCCGGAAGACGCGCGGCGTGTCAACTGCCTGCAAGCGCCCCGCCTTCCGGTCGTAGCGATAAGCCCGATGCGTCCGGGTAGGTCAATACCATTCGATACGAACCGCCAGGGCGGGCGTCGAATTGTTCCATCGAGCCGGCCATATCCCCAGGCGGTACCCACGCCGCAAGCGCCTCGGGATCTAGGAGAGCGGCGTACACACGCTCATTCGCGGCGGCGATGAACCGAGACGCCGTGTCGGGACGGGCCAGGTCGGAGGCCAGACTGTGAGGCTGGCCGGCGTTTGGACCGGTCACAAGCTGATGAGTTCGGCGAGATGGGCTAGCGAGTTGTCCAGGTGATCCGCAGGAAACGGAGGGAAGCCGATGTGCTGACGCAGGAGGTCCGGGACCGCAGACCAGTCGTAGGAGAGGGTGACCTTGGTCTGGGACGGTCCAGCCGGCGTCAGGTCGTAGCGCCAAACCCAGCCGCCGAAGCGCAGGCCGCCGTCGCCAGAATCATAGCCCGGCTCCCAGGCGATGGCGTTCGGCGGGTCGAAGATCTGGACCCGGTTGGCCGGCTCGTAGTTCCCATCCGGATGGTTTGGGTGGTACATGGCCATACGGTAGACCTGCCCGGCCTCGGTCAACGGCTTGCTGTCAAGGGGTTCGCAGACCCAGCCGGTTCCGTCGATCGCGGCGTGCTTGGCTGGGTCGGCAAGGACGACGAAGATCACCTCCGCGGATGCATTGATGATCGTTGTGGCGCTGAGACTCTCGTCGCCCATGCGCTACCTCCTCATGAGCGAGCCTGTTACCGATTCTAACGCTCGCCAGGCCCGGGACTCATCGCGCTCGAGGTACCCGCGCTGCTCCAGCTCTCTGCCCGTGCCCCGTTCTGACATTCTCGGGCGCCGCGCTTACTGAATTGTGCGCCTCCGTCTTCCGACCCAGTCCAGCTCGATGGAGACGGCGCCCGGGGAGCCGGACCGGAGGTCACTCATAACCTCCACCAGAGGTACCCCCGAATCTCCTGGGTGATAAGCGCCCAGATCGCCGGGCAGGTGCGACGCTATATCCGGGTAGATACTCGGAAACCAGCGCCTGTCTGTTCAAGGACGTTCCACGGTGCACGACCCGCTGGTGACTTCATGCGCTGCATCGTCTTGAACACGGTCGACTCCGCATACCGGGTCCCTGCCGCCAGCATCTCTGCGCACACGGCCCCGACGGTAAACACCTGTTGATCCGTCCGATCACGGAGTGCCGCCAGTGTGACGGCAACCTCGTCCCGGCAGCTCGCCTCGGCCGGCTTCCGGCCGCCGAGCCGAACCCAGCCGCCGGGTACAGTGGGACCGCGGTTCGTATCCGGAGGCATCACCTCCCGGTGCCTCGCGGCCATGCGAACCAGTGGCTTCCTGGCTCCCGAGCATGCGTGCGCCGAGACACGCTGCAGTCGGCGGACGCTGGGCGGCGGATACAACCGGCAACGCCAGGTTGCGCAGGACGACGATCCGGTGAGGCGTGAGCCCGAACAAGGCCGAGATTGAACCGAAGAGGAGCCGGAATCCGGCCGAGATCGGCTACACCCCGGTACATGCGCCGAGACCGTTGCCCAAGTTGGCGAGCGGTGCTTACAACGACAGGAAGGGCGTGAAGAGGCGGACCGGGCTGTCGGCCAACTTCGCTCTGAGCTCTGCGCTCGGCTCACCAAGTAGTTCGCCGGACACCGATCCCGTCGCGAGGATTGCCTCCCCTATTTCGCCAAGGTGCGCGGTGTGCTCGATGAGCGCCTCGGAGTCCCTGTACCTCTCGTGGACGAAAGCCTCGGACTGATCGTCGTTGAAGTAGATGTCGTATTGCAGCGTCCCGGTGTCCTTGGCCCGCACGATCTCCATGCATTCAGCGGACAAGCGCTTGAACTCCTCGAGCTTGCCCTCGTGAATCTTGAACCGAGCGATACCATGAAGCTCACTCATGTCAGGGATACTGCTCCTCTCCGACTGGTCTTCAATCATGACGTGTGACGAGGCGCGCAAATTCAGCCTGATGCCACCACACTGCTGAATCTCATCTTCCCAAAAACGCTACCTGTCATGTGAGCAGGTCCAGAGCCCGACCTCTTCAACGAGATCCTCGGTCAGTTCATTACCGAAACGACTCGATCCGATGTCGCATGACCACACGTGATATGGCTCATCAGAGACACTGACACAAGCCGAGGTCAGTCACGGATACAGCAAATATGTGTACCCCCAGCTCTGGCTTAGTCTGAAGGGAGCTTCGGGATTGTGGCGTCCAGGCGAAGAGGGTCTCAGGTCGTGCGCGAGCACGTGACGGTCCTCCTCCCGTTCCAGCTCTTCATGCGGGGAAGGAGTTTCCAGGTTCGCTGCGGTCACAACATAAGCTCCCTTCCCCCGCGCACGGGGTGTTCGGAAGGGTCGGGGATGGGGGCAAGTCTGCGAGGCCGACGCAGTGTATGCGAGGTGAGGCGTTTTCTAAGGAGGGGCTGACGCTACGGGCGAGGTGTGAATAGGAGGGCACGATCCAATGAGGCTCTCCGGTTGGGAGGGTGATCTCGAGGAAGTGTGCGGCGCTCTATCGCCTCTGCCGTTCGCAAGTCGAGACCCTGCGGCGCTTGAATGACTGCCTTATCGCCGTGGTGGCCATCCGCGCCGAGATCGGGGTACTACACAGGGGCCGTGATTTCGATGCGCCAGCGCAGCACTCTTCTCTGCTTGTCGTCCCGAAGGCATGAGGGTACCGGAAGGGGACCAGGCTGTTGAAAAGTGCCGTGCAGCCACGGAGCTGGCCGCCTGGTGAAATGTGATACTTGCTCCCCGTCCTAAGCCACACTCTTTTCCGGTGCCACGACGAGATGCGGCAGCCGGCTCAGGGCTGGATGAGGGCGATGACCCGCTGTGCCGGTAAGCAGGAGGGCCCCATTGAGCCCTCCTGCGTTCGAGTCTGTTACCGGCCCAAGATGGTCTTGTAGACCTCCTGAACATCGGGGTTTGCCTGGACGCCCATCTCCTGCAGGATCGGCACCAGCTTCTGACCCAAGAGTCTGCATGGACTCGGGCGAGTCGAATTTATCTCGAAAAGGGACGTCTTTTGCAACCGGCTACGATAGAGAACAATGTTGCGCTTGCACGACAGCCTCTCGCGCGCGACGCGCGTCTTCGAGTCCAGCGGCCCGGAGGTCAAGCTGTACGTCTGCGGCCTGACGCCGTACGACGCGACGCACCTGGGCCACGCTTTCACGTACGTCTCTTTCGACGTGCTCATCCGATACCTCCGGTACCTGGGACGCGCGGTGCGCTACGTGCAGAACGTCACCGACCTGGACGATCCACTCTTCGAAAAGGCACGACAGTTGGGCATGCCGTACCAGGATCTGGCCGCGCGTGAGATGAAGCAGTACTTCGAGGACATGCGTGCCTTGAATGTTCTGCCGGCTGCCGTGTATCCCCGAGTCAGCGACGAAATTCTGGAGATGATCGAGCTGGTGAAGCGCCTCGTGGCGACTGACAACGCGTACGTTGTCGACGGTCACGTGTACTTCAGCATTGCCACCGATCCAGAGTATGGGGAGCTGTCCGGCTACGATCGCGAGACGATGATGAGGCTGGCAAGGGAGCGGGGCGGCGATCCCGACGACCCGCGCCGGCGCGACCCACTGGACTTCTTGCTGTGGCGGCCGTCACGATCGGACGAGCCCAGGGTATCCAGTCCCTGGGGCGACGGCTTGCCGGGCTGGCACCTGGAGTGCAGCGCCATGGCTCTCAAGTACCTCGGCGCGTCGCTGGACATCCACGGCGGCGGCTCCGACTTGATCTTCCCGCATCATGAGAACGAGATAGCGCAGTCGGAGGAGGCCACGGGGGAGAAACCGTTCGCGCGATTTTGGCTGCATACGGGCATGGTCTATCTCGACGGGGCCAAGATGTCGAAGTCTTTGGGCAACATGGTGTTCGTGCGCGACCTCTTGCTGGAATACGGCGCCGATGCGATTCGGTTGTACATTTCCGGTTGTCACTACCGCTCCGAGATGCACTACGATGCCGAAACGCTGAGTCGAGCCGCTGAGGCTGCAGCCGACTTGGCGAACGCGGCTTCCCTCGAGGGCGGAACGTCACCGTCCGCTATCGAGCTCTCTCCGTACCGAGAGCAGTTCCTCGAGAGGATGAACGACGATCTCGACACTCCTGGCGCTATCGACGTGCTGAACGTGCTCGACAAGGCGATCCGTTCAGAGCGTTCAGAGGGTCGGGACCTGGGGGACGCTCAGGCACTGTTGCGGGAGCTAGGTGGCGTGCTGGGACTGCGTATGGAGGCTGGCGCCTAGCCGGTAGAATACGCCATGGAAAATGCCTTCGACGTGCTCGAGGAGCGCGGATTTGTCCAGCAGGCGAGCGAGCCGGACAAGCTCAAGGTGTGCCTGGAGCACCCCGTGACGCTCTACAACGGCATCGACGCCACGGCTCGCAGCCTGCACGTTGGCCATCTCGTCCCGATCATGATGATGTCCTGGTTCCAGCGCTGCGGCCATAGGCCGATCGCCCTCGTCGGCGGAGGCACCACCTTGGTTGGCGACCCCACCGGCCGGACCTCATCGCGTCCGATCCTGTCCGAGGACGCAATCGAGCAGAACGTTGAGGCGATCAGGTGTCAGCTCGAACGCTTTCTGGACTTCGACGAGGGTCATGCCTTGCTCCTCAACAACGTGGACTGGCTCAAACCCCTCTCGTTCGTAGGGTTCATGCGAGACATCGGGTCTCGCTTCAGTGTGAACGAGCTGCTACGACTGGAGGCCTACCGCGCTCGGCTGGAGGCGGGCGGCCTCAGCTTCCTCGAGTTCACGTACGTGCTCATGCAGTCGTACGACTTTCTGCAGCTGTTCCAGAAGTACGACTGTGTACTTCAGATCGGAGGCAGCGATCAGTGGGGAAACAGCATCGCGGGGGCCGGCCTTGTCAGACGCGTAACCGGAGGAGAGGCGTACGTCCTCGTCTCTCCGTTGCTCGGCATGCAATCGGGCGTCAAGATGGGCAAGACCACCGGTGGTGCTCTCTGGCTCGATCCATCCATGACGTCTCCCTACGACTACTACCAGTACTTTCGAAACACCGCGGATGCGGACGTCGAGAATCGTCTGGCTATCTTCACGTTCTTGCCCATGGGTCGGGTCCGGGAGCTGGGCGGGCTGCGCGACGTCGAAGTAAACCGTGCCAAGGAAATTCTGGCCTTCGAGGCGACAAAGCTGGTCCACGGCGAGGTGGAAGCGCAGAGGGCCCAGGATGCCGCTCGTGCGCTGTTTGGCGGTGAAGGCAGCGATGAGGCCGTGCCGGCCATCGAGGTGGCACGATCGCGTCTCGCGGTGGGCATTCCGGTAACTGAGTTGTTTAAGGAAGCTGGGCTTGTGAACTCCGCCAATGAAGCTCGCCAAAGGATTCGAGAGGGCGGCCTCTCTGTCAACGGTGAGCGTGTGACCGATCCTCAACTGCGCCTCGATCTATCACCGGCTCTCGGCGGGCACCTGATGCTGTCACTCGGCCGTAAGCGACACGTGCGTGTCCTTGTCGTCTGAACCCGAGTGAAGGACTACGCCGGCACGAGCTTCTGGTTGGAGACGTGCGGCGACGACCTGACGCCGCGGCCCTCTCTGGATGGCTCAGTCGACGTCGACGTCGCGATCCTGGGAGCCGGCTATTCGGGCCTCTGGACAGCCTACTACCTCTTGCGGCGTGAGCCATCGATGCGTATTGCGATCGTAGAAAGCGAGATCGCCGGCTTCGGTGCCTCCGGACGTAACGGAGCGTGGTGCACATCCAGCTTCCCGGTGTCTGCCCAGGTCCTGGCCGAACGCTTCGGCCGGGAGAGGACTCGGTGCGTAGAGTTTGCCATGCGTGACACGGTGAATGAGGTAGCGCGGGTGTGCGAGGCGGAGAACATCGATGCCCATTTCCGCAAAGGAGGCGCACTTGAGATCGCGCGCGGCCGGCATGAAGTGCCGTTGATCGAGGCGGAGTACGCGGCGTATGAGAGTCTCGACCTGGCAGATGGCTACGCGCTTCTTGACCGTCAGGAGCTGGAGGAGCGCATCTGCGTCCAGGACGGGCAGGGCGCACTCTTCGTTCGGGATTGTGCTACGATACATCCCGGCCGGCTGGTTCGAGGTTTGGCTCGCGCGGTCGAACGCCACGGAGCTGCGATCTTCGAGCGGACGCAGGTGACCGGATACTCCGCCGGCCCCCGTCCCGTGTTACACACGAACCAGGGGGATGTGCGCGCCGGCACCGTCGTGCTCGCTGGAGAGGCATATCTGAGCCGGCTGAGGCCGCTTCACCGCCAGATTCTTCCGGTCTACTCCCTGATCGTCCTCACGGAACCTTTGACTGAGACGCAGTGGCGAGAGATTGGGTGGCGGGATCACGAGTGCGTCTCGTCTAACAAGTACGTGATCGACTATCTCTCGCGGACGGTCGACGGACGCATTCTTTTCGGGAGCCGCGGCGAGCCGTACCACTTCGGATCACGGATCGAAGACAGCTGCGACCGGCACGAGCCGACACACAAAGCCATCAAGGGTCAGGTTGTCGAGTGGTTCCCAATGCTACGCGGCGTTCACTTCACGCACACGTGGGGTGGGCCGGTCGGTATGCCACGCGACTTCATGCCCAGCGTTCGGTACGAGCGTGAAACCGGAGTCGCGACCGCTCGCGGGTACACGGGCCAGGGGGTGGCGACGACCAATCTGGCGGGCCGGTGCCTTGCCGACCTGATAACGGGGATCTCGTCGCCGCTGACCGAGCTTCCCATGGCGGGGCATCGCTCGCGCGACTGGGAGCCGGAGCCATTTCGCTGGCTCGCGGTTCGATCCATGCAGTGGGCGTACGAGGGAATCGACGCTCGCGCGGCGCGAACGGGACGAGCTCCGAGTGGGAGGAGCCTTCCTGAGCGGCTGGGCCGGCACTAAAGGATCAACTAGTCTCGCCGGCGGCAACCAGGACGGGCACAGGTTCTTCTGTAGGAAACGCGGGATGCTGTCCCTGCTCGTACGGGGTCCATTCTCCGGCCGCGGTCAGCTCCGCCGCCATCTTCTCTAGTGTCTGAATCCTGGCGTTGGCGCGGATTGCTTCGTGAATGGAGAGGATGCCGACCGCGGGATTCTTTTTTTCCATGACGTGCCGCAGCATGTTCAGGTGTGCGTTATCGGGCACGCCTGGTTGACGGATGGGTCGCATGGCCGCTCGCAGAGTACTCTGCGTGCCGTCAATCGCCTCACCCTTACCGAAATCAAACTTGTAAAAGGCACGCCGGCCTCCCTTGCGGCGCTCGCCACTCAGCTTGATCCATTTGGCGTTTGTCACGCCCTTCCCGATGTCGATGGTCACACCCACTGTCCGTCCGTGGTAGTCGAAGGACCCGCGAAGCCTGGCGTATGTCTCGTACTCGGATGAGAGCGGCTGGTACCGTCCGATCTGCAGGGGGTGGTCCGGCGCCAGTGTGAGCTTGTCCAACGGTGTCAGCAGCGAGACGATGGCGAAGGCGTGAGGTATGAGGTCGGCGATCATGCCGATCTGCGCTCCCGAGCCTCCCGGGGGCTGCTCCTCCAGGATCGCGATCTCCACCTCTTCGATCTCCTCGAGAAACGCTCGCAGATTCCGCTCTTCGTTCAACAGTTGTTCCAGCAGCCGAATCTCGAGCTTGAACCAGTAGTGATCGGCGGCGACGATCTGCACCGACCCGTCGGTGGTATCGAGGAACTCACGGTAGGCTTCGGGCGGCGCTCCCAACGGCTTTTCAATAAGGACAACGTTGGACATCTCGTAATACGCCTTGAGCATGGGCAGGTGCGACTCGGCCGGCGTGCAGATGTACGTGATGACATAACAGCTCGTCTCCAGCTCGCGGGCGAGCGCGTCATAGGCCGGAGCGAAGGAGTCCGGCGCGTCCCAGTAAAAGAGATCGCCGTTGGACACGACCCTTCTCTCCGCTTCCGCCAGCGCTTCTCGCCGGCCGGGCCATTCCAGCTCCACGATGTGCGTGCGGAAATTGAAGAAGTTCTTCAATAGCTCGAGGTGGGCATACGCCTTCTGGCCCCACTGACCGAAGCCTACCAGCACGACATCCTTCTGGATGTGATGCTCCTCTTCCTCCCGCGCGTGCAGGCGAGCGTTGCGGATGGCCAGCGCGGCTTGGTCGGCGAGACCCGTCGCCCGCTCCACCTCCTCCTCGGTGAACAGTCGGAGCTGATCGCGCTGGCCCAGGATGACGGCTCCCAACGGGCCGTCCGAGGTCATCAAGGGAAGCGCAATGAGGGAGCGAATGCCCAGTGTGCGCACCATTTGCGCGGAGACCAGAGGATGGTTTTCCGCGTCCTCGATGGCGAGCGGCCGTCCGCGATCCACGACCTCGAAGACGATACTCGGCTGTGGCCGCTCAACGCGGCGCCGTTGCCACACGTCCTCCATCTCAGAGGAAGCAGCCCCATACCAGGCCGACCCATCCTCTTCCAGCAATGCGATCAAGCAGGTAGACGTGTCCAGTGCCCGAGCCATGCGGCCGCTGATCATACTCAAGGTCTGCTCCAGATCGATCGACGTCGTAATCGCCCGACTCACCTCGTTCACGATCTCCAGGTGTCGAGCGCGCAGCGTGACATCCTCATACAATCGGGCGGTTTCCACGGCAGCGGCAATGGTAGCGGAGCATGCCCTCAGCGCTTCGATCTGTACCCGCTCAAGGCGGCACCGTTCGGAAATGTGGAACCCGGCCTCCAGGACTCCAGCGGCGTGCACGCCTGTCGTGTCCGAGCCGAACGGAACAAAGACGCGTACTAGAGATGCATGTTCGTACGCATCGAAGAGCTCCGCGTTTAACGTGAAGTCGTCGGTGATTTCATAGATACCGCTCGCTTCATCCGCGCTCAAGGGGGCGCGATCGGCAGATTCTCGTAGACGCGCCACTCTGACGGCGCCCTGGACCGCGCCGTCCTTTCCGAGGATCTGGACCTGCTTGCGCACCAGCAGATCCTCCGGATAGCCGGTGACGAAGTTTTCCTCCTCCGCCGCTTGTGCGGCTACGACAACCGTTCTCCGAATCCGCGCGACATATGCCACCACGTCGTCCGGGTCGAGAATGCGGTAACCGGGGCCGGCCCACGTTGGGACGCGGCGGCCCGTTCCAGCCTCATCCGGAATACCCTGGATGTGATGGGAGGCGGCTGCTCCCGCACTTTCGCGAGCGGCCAGCCTGCCGTCGGGCGTGCTTTCGAGGAGGAAGATGTCCGCGAACTGGAAGTCAAGCTCGGGAAGAGATGGATCTGTCAGCAGAGTGACCGCGGTCCCCAGTGTCTCCCGTTGGGTCACGCCCGGCTGCAGCAGCCGAACGCTCAATCGCGTGACGGCGCCCAACGCTCGATTGGTCTCCCCCAGGACATCAAGGAGATGCTCCGCATTCACCATGCCGCCGAGGAGATCGGCGGCCGACTGAAGCAGGATATGGTGGGCGGGGAGACGGCGTTCGAGAGCGAGAAGATCACGGTCTGCCACCACCATAACGGCTGAGCGGCTCTGTCCCCGCGGCACGAAGGTGGCGACTGGTCGCAACCCATGCTCGGCGAGAGCTTCCGCGAGCCTCTCATCGTGATGCGCCTCGGTCAAGCCGCCCGCTGGGATGCTCGCAGCCCGGCTCGACAGCAATGGGCACCCCTTCGCGGCGACAAGCCGGAGACGTCCGCCCCCTGGATCGAGGAGATAGAGGGCGACGCACCCCAGTCCCGACGCCGCAAGTACACGACGGAGAACATCGTCGATCCGCTGCGAGCTGGCTTCCGGATCCTCCGGCCCCGCGGGCAGCTCAGCAACGCGGCCTACCAGGGCTCCGACGTCGCGCAGGATGCGGGTCTCTTCCGCTTGCCGCGAAGCGTCGATGGCGAGTGCCAGCTCGGAGGCGGCGTGCTCGACCTTCTGTACATAGGCTGCCGATGACACATCGATTTGGTCATGCCCGCCGGGCCGTTCAACATAGTCGAGGTAGAGAAGCCCGATGAGATTCTTACCCACGACGAGAGGCAGTCCCACCATGGCTTGCACGCGATGGCGCCGCACGAAGGAGCTGCCCACTTCGGTACGTGGATCGGTGCTCACCAGCGTGCGCCGAGTAGTTAGGAGCCAGGCGCTGGGCCCATAGCTTGCCACGGAAAGATCGGGCGGTACTTTACCCTCTGCCTCATCCGCCCTAAAACGCCGGAGCTGGTCGCTCAGGTCCGGCAGTGCGTGTCCCACGTCCTCTTCCGGCAGTCCCGTAACCAACGGGGCGTAAAAGCTGTCGCTGTCCTCGTCGTAGGGATAGAGGGCGACGATGTCGGCGCCGCTAGACTCTCGCACACCCTCAACGGCAGCACGAACCTCCACCAGCCATCCGCCGGTATGGGCTTGCGGGCCGTTACGTTCCGCTGCCGCGCGGTCCATGGTCTAAAGTAACACCATTACTCACGCGGCGTATCGTGGGCGATATTTTCGCATGTGCCCTCCATCCCACGGCGGATCAGGTCGAAAAGCGCCTCTTTCTCTGCCATGGCGACGCCGATTACCCCATCGCCCGCTCCGTAGTACAGATAGAACCTCTCGTTCATCTCAATCAGACCGGTTCCGAAAACCACGTTTCCCACCGGTCCCTCGACCTCGTAAGACGCCTCGGGCCCGAAGACCGGCTGCGCGCGCCGGTAAAGAACACTCGTGGGGTCGTCCGCGTCAAGAATAGCCAGCCCCATGCGATAGAGGCGCTTGTTCCCGGGCATTATGAGATGTTCATTGCCGTGGTACAGAAGCAGCCAGCCCCACGGTGTGCGCATCGGAGGGGGTCCCGCTCCAATGCGCTCCGATTCCCAGGTGTCCGGGATCGTTTCCAAGACGTTCACGGGCTCCGACCAATTGCGGAGATCGGGAGATGTGATGTACGTGATCGACGGGTAGACGCGAATCAGGGCGGCGTAGTTCTCGCCGATGCGCTCCGGGAAAAGCACCATGTCCTTGGTGTTGTCACCCGGAAGCACGGCCTCAATCTCTCGCATTTCATACAGGTCTTTCGACACGCCGATAGCCGACCGGACACGGAAGGGCGCCAGCTCCCATGCAAGTGGCGGGTGATCCGCGGTCGCGACCGACGCCTTGCAGTACGTCAGGTAGTACATGCCGTCGAGATCCGTAATGCGCGGATCCTCGACTCCAAGCCTAGCCATGGAATCGTCGAGCTCACTTTCGTAGAACGGCAGCTCCTGACGCTCCTCGATTCTCTCGCCGTCGTGGCTCCAGGCCAGACCGAAGCGGGAGAGGCCGTCGGCGCCAACCGCTCGATAAACCAGCGCCACGCGCTCGTCGTACACCGCCGCTCCCGGGTTGAAGACCGAGCGCGTCTCCCACCATCTCTCCGTCTGAGTCAGAATCGGGTTTCGCGGCGATCGCGTGAAGACCATGGCCGATTGTAACGAGCGGAACCTCTGGGCCGGAGCTCGCGCACGTCTTGCCCCCCGGCAGGAACGAACAGACAGAGAACGGCGTGCACTGCTGCGTCATCACGGATGTCGACATCTGCGACTGCTCCGACGTCACGGCTGCCCGGATCCGCGACTTGTCGTGGATGTGGACCGGGCAACTCCGCCGCCCCCCCTCGAAATCGCGTTCCATGCTAGGCGAAACGGGTACACGGATAGTACGACCGCTCGTTAGAATGATGCAAGCAACGCAGCAGGGAGAAACATCCGCGTCCGCGCGGCCGATCTTCGTTCCCAGGAGCAGTGGGAGGGTAGTCCATGGCGGTAGTGACGACAAGCATTGACGAAGACATCTGGCAGGATGTCTGGGACGAGGAACGGAGCTGGCGAGAAGAGAAGCCCGAGACGGAACAGACGCCGGATCCGTTTGCGCTCGTTATCTTCGGCGCCACGGGTGACCTTGCACATCGGAAGCTGATCCCCTCCCTCTTCAACCTGTTCCAGTCCAAGCTGCTTCCCGGCAAGATGGAGATTGTGGGTTTCGGACGCAGCGAACGCAGCGACGAGGAGTTTCGGGAGGGACTCCGCCAGGCCATCCAAGACGCGGGAACGCGGGTCCAGGAGCGCGTCTGGGACGAGTTCGCGCGCCACATCATCTATCTCCGGGGAAACTACGACGATCCGAAGAGCTTCGAGGCCCTGGGGGAGACATTGGACCGGCTGGATAGAGAAGCCGGGACCGAAAACCACCACCTCTTCTATCTCGCCACACCGCCCAACGTGTATGCGGACGTGGTTGCCCAGCTGGGCAAGGCGGAGCTGGAAAAACCGAGACAGGAGGGCGGCTGGTCTCGCTTGGTGGTGGAGAAACCGTTTGGCCGCGATCTCGAGACGGCCCAGCGCCTGGATCACTGCGTGCATGAGGCGTTTGACGAGGCGCAGGTTTACCGTATCGACCATTACCTGGGCAAGGA
>QHBP01000315.1 GCA_003244175.1 Chloroflexota bacterium
TTCGTCATCAACTGCCCGGTGATCGGCTTTCTTAATCGCAGCCCGAAGGCCGACCTCGTTCCGAACCCACTTCCCAACTAAGCCCCTCCGCTTGTCGGGAGCGGGATGGCGAAGATCGCCATCCCGCTCCGTCCTCTGCAACTCGCATACCCGGGGCCGGTGTACAGCGCCTGACGCCGGCAGGAGTAGGACAGTGGAACTCGAATCTCGGATTGCATCAAGTCGGCGACAACCCTCCGACATCGCTCTGTCGCGACAAGCAGTAGCGATCACGGTTGTCATGCCGGCTCTAAATGAGGAAGAGTCGGTTGGCAAGCAGGTGCGTGCCATGCTCGGCCACCCGGCATTTCGACGGCTCCCCCTCGCGGGCGTGATTGTGGTCGATAACGGCAGTACGGATCGCACGTCCACAGTGGCTCGTGCGGCGGGAGCTCACGTGGTGACGGAGCCCCGGCGAGGCTACGGCTCCGCCTGTCTGGCAGGCGTCCTCCAAGCCGGCGAGAGCGATATCGTGCTCCTGATGGACGCCGATGGCAGCGACGATCTGGACGGCGCGGCACACGTAGCGGCGCTGGTGCTTTCGGGTCAGGTGGATCTCGCGGTAGGGTCGCGAGTTCGTGGCATCTGTGACCCCGGAGCGCTGACTATTCAGCAGCGCGCCGGCAATGCCGTCGCCACGGCGATGATGCGTGTCCTCTATGATTTTCGTGTCACCGACCTGGGACCGGTACGCGCGCTTCGCCGTGAAACACTCCTGTCATTGGGCATGAGGGAGCTGACTCACGGGTGGTCCGTCGAGATGCTCATCAAAGCCTCGCGGGCGGGCTATCGTGTCGCGGAAGTTCCTGTCGACTACCATCGCCGCGCCGGCGGCGAATCGAAAGTCTCGGGCGCCTGGCACTCCGCCCTGCGAGCAGGCTGGTCCATCACGAGGGCGGTGCTGCGGAACGTTCCATGGCAGCCAACTCGTGTCTCCGCGCCCGTTTTCAGCACCGGACACGAGAGGGGCAGGTAGCCGTCAATGCAAGGTTTGCGGTCGGACCAGATTCGAAGACCTGAAGGCATGTCCGATGCACTGGTCATTGTTGCCAAATATCCCGAGGCCGGCGCGGTCAAAACACGACTCGGCGCGTCCATTGGTTACGAAAACGCCGCACATCTGTATCGGGCTTTCCTCGTCGACCTGGTTGAACGGTTCTGCCGGCCCCAGTGCTCCAGCCTGTATCACCATTTCTGGTCATGCCCTCCGGCGGGACGTCTGCTGGCGGAGATTCTCGGACACGATGCCACGATCCTGGGTCAGCGCGGGGACAACTTCGCCGATCGCCTCTTCAATATCTGTCTCGACATGGCGGCTGAAGGCTATCGCCGGTTGGTGATCATGGCGTCCGACTCGCCACAACTGCCGGCGGCCGTCGTCCAACACGGCTTCGACGCTTTGAATACCCGGGACGTCGTGCTCGGCCCGGCCGAAGACTGCGGGTATTACCTGATTGGGCTTCACCTGTATCCGGAGCCGCCGGATCTCTTTCGTGGAATTGAGATGAGTACGCCGGCCGTTCTGGCCAGGACAGTAGTGCGAGCCGCCGACCTGGCCTGCTCGGTCGCGCTCTTGCCTTACAGCTTTGACGTGGACGAAGCGCGGGACCTGCCTCGTTTGCTCGACGTTCTGGAAAAGTCGGGAATGGATGCGGCTCCCCACACGGTTCGGGAGCTGCGGCGTCTCATCTCTATGGGTCTTTCGCCCCCTCGAGTCGAGCGCCTCGATGCGTAGGTCGACGTTGTGGAACCAAGCGCCGCCTTGACCCGAGCCGGCGGCTCGGAAAGCTCGTTCGAAGGGGCAGCCCCCGCGGACGGCGGAATCAGCCGGCGGGACGTGCTGGCGCGATCGGCCTTGGCGACCGGAGGAATTGCGCTGGTGGGTGGAGGCGCCACTACTGTACTGATCCGCTACTTCCTGTCGCGCTCCGCCACCTACGACGGCATGGGCGCGGTGCCCCACGGAGGGGAGCTCTCAGCCCTTACACCGAATGACAAGTTCTATGTCGTGACCAAGAACCTTCTCGATCCCGCACCGCGCCTCAGCGATTGGGCGCTAGACGTGGGTGGCATGGTCAACAGTCCCGGCACCTATGGTTCTCTTGCCGCTCTGCAGCGCCTGCCGCAGCAGGAGCGCGCGGTAACGCTGGAGTGTATCTCACTGACGGTTGCGAATCACTTGATCAGCACCGCTGCCTGGCGAGGGGTGCTTCTCGAGGACGTGCTGAAGGATCGCGGCGGCGTCAAAACCGGGGCCAACCGCATCGTCTTCCATTCGGCCGATGGGTATACGTCGAGTCTGCCCCTGCAGCAAGTACTGGCCAACAAGACGATGCTGGCGTGGCACATGAATGGAGTTCCTCTTCCGTCTCGTCACGGCTTTCCGCTGCGGGCGATTGTTCCCGGCTACTACGGGGAGAAGAGCGCGAAGTGGCTGGTTGGCATCGAGCTCATCGATCACAACTTCAAAGACTTTTATGACGGGGAAGGCTGGGCCAAACACCCCTCCAAGACCTTTAGCCGAATTGACGTACCCGCTAAGAACCGCACGATTCATGGAGCCACCACCCTGCAGGGAATCGCGTTCGCAGGAGTGCGCGGCATCAAGATGGTCGAGGTGAGCACCGATTGCGGCAAAACCTGGTCCAAGGCCACGTTGAAAACACCGCTCTCACCCCAGGCCTGGGTCTTCTGGACGTGGCCCTGGGCGAATCCAGCACCAGGACATCATGTGCTCACGGTGCGAGCTACGGATGGGACCGGCGTCCTGCAGACTCCCACCTTCGAGCGGGCTCCCCCGGACGGCGCCAGCGGCTATCACTTCGTCCCGGTACGTGTCGCCTAGGGCATGTACACGCCGAAGGTGGTCGCGTTTGGTCTGGCTCTAGTTTGCCTCTGCGCGCTCGGCGGTTGCGCACACGCATCGCACGCGAGCAAGGGAACCGGATCGGCGCTGGTGCTGCCCTCCGGCTTCCGGGCGGACGTGTACGCTCGCCGGCTGCGCCAACCGACCGCGCTGGCCTATGGACCGGACGGTAGGCTGTACATGACGGAGCTCGACGGACCGGAGGGTGCTGGGACCGGGCGGGTTGTGTCCGTGGATCGATTCGGCAAGCAGAGAGTCCTGCTCCAGCATCTCTACAGACCGACCGGTCTGGTGTGGCGGGCACGTAAGCTGTACATCGTCGCCGGACGCGATGTGCTTGTCACAAGTTTCGGAAGCACCGGCCACTTGCTGCATCCCAAGGAGGTGGTGCACAATCTTCTCTTCAACGACCGGTCCGAGGGACAAATCGATCTCCTGCCGAACGGACGGCTGTTGCTCGAGTCCTCGGGAAGCGTTCGAACTCCCCATTCCGGTCAACTCTTGACGCTCCTGCCTGGCGGCAAACCGGAGACGCTGGCGACCGGGCTGGAAAATGCGTACGCGCACGCGGTGGACCCAGCAAGCGGACGCATCTTCACAAGCGATATCGAGCAGGATTCCGTTGATCACAAAGCACCACCCGAGAAGATCAACCTGGTTCGTGCCGGCGCCGACTACGGCTGGCCGCGCTGTTACGGCAGCCGCTTGCCGGCGAGAAATCGGGATGGCACCGCCCGGATCTGCGCGCGCACTGAACCGCCGGTCGTGACGTTTCCGGCCCACACCACCCCGGCGGGTTTGACCTTCTACCAGCGCTCGGACTTTCCGCCGGTATACCGAGACGTGCTCTATGTCGCTCTCTGGAACGGCGATCCCGGGAGAGTGATGCGCATCACCCTGCGCTCGCGCTACGGCCGGCTAAAGGGCACCGCGACCCAATTCATCGGGGGACTCAAGAACCCGATTGATCTACTGCCCGATGATCACGCCGGCCTTCTCGTCCTGGACTACGGAGCCGACGTTCTTTATCGAGTACACAGGCCGTAAGGTTGCTCTAACGTCATTCACACATTCACTACTCAACCAGGAGGCTTCATGTCCACGCCATCACCGACCAGTCCTCCGACCCTCAATGGGGCGCTCGACGAGATCAATCGGGCGACGCCCGACGAAGTAAGGAGAGTACTTGACCGCGGCATTGACGAGGTCCGCGACAGTGGCGTTGCGCCGGGACTTCAGATCGGCGATCACGCTCCAGACTTCGCGCTGCCCAATCAGCTAGGGCAAGACGTTGCATTGGCCGGACGACTCGCGCAAGGACCGGTAGTGCTCGTCTTCTACCGAGGCGATTGGTGCCCGTTCTGTAACCTCACGCTCGTGCATCTGCAGCGAAATATCGAGGCGATCGAGGCCGCAGGCGCAAGTCTGATCGCGATCAGTCCCCAGGCGCCCGATCGATCTCTCACCCTTGCCGAGCGCCACGGCCTCCGGTTCTCCGTCCTCAGCGACACCTCACAGGAAACCATTCGTGCCTACCGCCTGCACTACACGCTTGCCTCCAGCAACCAGGAGCTGTACCTGAACGCGTTCGCCATCGACCTGCGCCAACAGAATGCCGACGGCACCTGGGACCTGCCGGCGGCGGGCACGTTCATCCTGGACCGCGGCGGCATCATCCGGGCGCGTTTTGTCAACACGGATTATCGGACGCGGATGGAGCCGGCCGCTATTTTGAACGCTCTGGACGGTTTGAGCATCGAAGGAAGCCTAGGCTAGAAGCACCATGAGAAGGGCTCAGTGTTTTCTTGATACACTAAGGCTGTGAAGAAGATGCATCACGATCACGAGAGTCAGAACGTCACTATTTCACTGCCGTCTCAGCTTGTCCGGGATGCTCGACACCTAGCTGTGGACGAAGGAATGTCGCTCTCACGATTCATCTCCATGCTCGTAGCTGAACGAGTACAGCGCGTGCGCCTGTACTCGGCAGCCAGAGAGAGACAACTGCGGATGCTCGACGCGGGTCTTCCGCTTGGCACGCACGGGTCGATTCCCTGGACCAGGGAGGAGCTACACGAACGCTGAGTTCGTGGACACGAACGTCATCGTTTACGCCTACGATGAGACGGCCGGTCCCAAACGGGAGAGGGCACGCTTGCTCTTGAGTGGACTGTGGGAGTCCGGCGGTGGCGTCATTAGCGTGCAAGTCCTGCTGGAACTCTTTGTCACTCTTACGCGCAAGCTTCGGCCAAGTTTGCCCCAAAGCGAGGCGGAGGCAATCCTGGAAGATCTTTCCCTCTGGAAAGTCGTGGAACCAACTAAGGGAGATGTTCTGACGGCAACGCGAGTTGCCTCAAGATGGGGGATCTCCCTCTGGGATGCCATGATCTTGGTGGCGGCCCAAGACGCCGGAGCACGGGTGCTATGGTCAGAGGACCTCCAGCATGGTCAGGACTACGATGGAGTCTCAGTCCGCAATCCCTTCCATCCCGAACCCTCGTAAGCTGTGTTACTCTCCGGAACTGCGGACGAGGAAAGTAATGCGACCTTGCGCAGGAGAACAGGAACAGCGCGTCTTGCGACGCGCGTCCTCTCGTTCGTGATGGGCACTTACATGACCATCGCGCCCAGGACCTTTTTGCCCATCTGGTGCTTCTCGGTCATGGAGCCGACGGCCCAGACATAGATGTCCTGCACCTTTGTCATCATGACCTGGCCCTTGACGCTCGCCATGTTGCCACTCATGTGGAGGAAACCGACGCGGTCCGCCATGGCGCCGTCGGTAGCGAAGACCGCGTAGGCGCGCTCGCCGAGTTGGGCAGGCTTCGGAAGGTTATCCGTCGTGACGGTAACAAACACATCGTGGGCGGTGTAGCGGAGCTTGGCAGTCGCCGTCACATGCTTAAACATCATCTTCCCCTTGAACGGCGCCGTAACATGCAGCATCATGCTCATGTTCTTATGGACATGCGCGCCACTGGCGAGGACATTCAATGGAAGGGCTAACGCTAGGACAACAAAGACGAGACCCGTGATAAATCTGGACATTCGGTATACCTCCACTCGCTAAAAGTTTGCTGCGTTGCTCTGGTGTCACCGTACCCCGGGAACATTACTCCCACGTGTCGTTTCTTACGAAAGTCTTACGGTCTGTGAGACATGGCTTACGAGGCTATTAGAGGCTCACGAGATCGCATCCATGTGCAAAGATCAAGGGACTACGAGAGGAGAAACCATGACCGCACATTTGGAGGGAAAGGTTGCTCTGATCACGGGTTCGGACTCGGGGATTGGTCATGCGACCGCCGTCACATTCGCCAAAGAAGGCGCCGACGTTGTCATCACCTACCTAGAGGACAAGGCAGGCGCGGACGGTGCTCGTGAGCGGGCGGAGAGTGCCGGTAGGCGGGCAATCGTGGTCCAGACCGATGTCAGCGACGAAAGCCAGGTTGAAAATCTGTTCGACCGCGCCCTGGAAGCCTTCGGAACTATCGATATCCTGATGAACGATGCGGGCGTCGACGCGTCAGGTACCGAGGTCGCGGATCTGTCGACCGCCGTCTGGGACAAGGCGATCAAGACGAATCTGTACGGCTACTTTTACTGTTGCCGCCGCTTCATCAATATCCGGAAGGAGGCGGGCGGGGGTGGCAAGATCATCAATGTCACCTCCGTTCACCAGGAGCAACCTCGAGCCGGCGCCGCCGACTACGATTGTTCCAAGGGGGCCATTCGCAACCTGACCCGAACTCTGGCCCTCGAGCTTGCTCCGCTCAAGATCAATGTGAACAACATCGCTCCCGGTATGGTCCTGACGCCGATGAACCAGAAGGCGATCGATGACTCCAAGTACCGGGAGCAGCAGGTCCAGAGCATTCCGTGGAAGCGCGCTGCTCAGCCGGAGGAGATCGCCGGACTTGCCCTGTTCCTCGCCTCCAGCGACGCGGACTACGTCACGGGATCCACCTACGTCATGGATGGTGGGCTTATGCAGAACGCTGGGCAGGGGGCCTGATGATGCGTAGCCGGGTTGTGCGCGTTCGAACCGAACAGCGCGAAGGACAGACGGCGTGACCGCGTTCACCGTGGAACAGACGGTTCCCTTAGAGATCCAATGCGCGTCTCCACTCGCCGACATGTACACCTTGAGCCCCTTCACGTGGCTCCAGGACGGTCGCTATCCGCTTTTGCTCCGCGCGGTCAATCGCTCGGATATTCCGGAGGAGAAGGTCTCGCGCATCTACTACGGAGAGTCCGCCGACGGACTGCGATTTGCCATGCGCGATGAGCCGGTCATCGCTCCGGGGCCGGATGCGGAGGACAGGGACGGCTGCGAAGATCCGACGATTGCCATTCTGGGCGATGTGTCCTACGTGTACTACAGTGGCTGGAATCAGAACAGGAAGCAAGGACAGCTGTTGCTCACGGCCGGCCGGGACATCCTGCATTTGCAAAAGCGCGGCACGGCGATTCCATCCTCGGACCAGTACGAGAATCCCAAGGAAGCGTCGATAGCATCGTGCCCCGACGGATCGTGGCGCTTGTTTTTCGAGTACGCAAACGGCGGCACTTCGAATGTCGGTGTCGCATCCGCGCTGGACGTCGCCGGGCCGTGGACCATTCAGGGAACCGCATTCGAAGCCCGGAAGGGTGGCTGGGACGCGTGGCATCTCAGCCCGGGTCCCATGGTTTCTCTGGATCCCGAGCATCCGATCATGTTCTACAACGGCGCGACGCGGGAGGTGAAGTGGCGCATCGGCTGGATCATGTTCGACAAGAGCTTGACCCGCGTCGTCGACCGTTGCGATGAGCCCGTCATAACCCCTCCGGCTCCCAAGGACGACGAGACGGACATTGCCTTCGTGGCCTCGGCGGTTGTCGTGGACGAGACGATCTATCTCTATTATTCGGTAGCCGACAAGGATCTGATGCGTGCGACCCTACGTCGGGATGGTCCGTGACACGTTCCGGCGGCGGGGCACCCGCGTAAGCATTCTGTAACGATCGAGACGCTCACGTAAGGCTTGCGTGCGATGCTGAGAAGCGGCTGGCACATACATCGTGACGGCCATGACGCAACAGTGAAAGGCGCGACGGCGATTATGAATGACACGACAGGGAAAAGGCCCGAGACGGCAACCTTCGGAGCCGGATGTTTTTGGGGTGTCGAAGAGACATTTCGACACGTAGCAGGCGTCGAATCGACCGCCGTTGGATACCTTGGCGGGACACTCGAGAATCCCACGTACGCGGATGTGTGCAGGGGCAGGACCGGACACGCCGAGGTGGTGCAGCTTACGTATGACCCGTCAGTGGTCTCGTATCAAGAGCTCTTGCGGGTGTTCTGGGAGAATCACAACCCCACCACGCGCAACCGGCAAGGCATGGACTTTGGATCGCAGTACCGGTCCGCGATTTTCTTCCATTCCCCGGATCAGGAGTCGACCGCGCGGAAGTCCAAAGAGGAGCGCCAACCCCAGGGACACTTCAAACGCAAGATCGTCACCGAGATCACACCCGCATCCATGTTCTACCCGGCCGAAGACTATCACCAGCAATACCTGGCAAAGCGCGGAGCGCGGGCCTGCCATGTCTAGAGGGACGGAGTAGGGTGCTGCCGAGCTCCGGCTGGCCGCGTCCGCCGTCCGGAGGGAGTCGTGTTTCATGCATGAACCTCCACCGGCGCGGGTGAGGGACCGCGCGCTTCATGAGTCCGCTTCTGGCGTTCGCCTTTCTGTCCGGCTTCTTGACGATCTTTGCGCCGTGCGTCTGGCCTCTCCTTCCTGTGGTCCTATCCGCATCCGCCGTCGGGAATCGCAAGACGGCGCTCGGGATTGTCGTTGGCGTGACAGGAAGCTTCGGACTCGTGACCCTGAGCGCTTCCTACGTGGTGGCGTCGCTCCACGTCGATCCGAACACATTGCGCTTGGTGGCCGTTGTGGTGATCGCGTACCTCGGCGTCAGCATGCTGGTACCGGCACTGGCAAGGCTCCAGGAGTCGGCACTCAGTCGATTCACCAACATGCTACCGGGCGCCGGCCGGCGAGACGCGAACGTTTTGGGCAGCGGCATGCTGCTGGGGGTCTCTCTGGGAGTCGTGTGGTCCCCATGCGCCGGACCAATCCTGGCGACGATTACGACCCTCGCTCTCATGGCGCGTGTCAGCGGAGATCTGGTTCTTGTGACGGCATGTTACATGGCCGGCGTAGCGATTCCGCTCTTCGCGTTTGCATACGGTGGGCAGAGACTACTGAGGAGGCTGACGGTAATGAAGCGATATTCCGGCCACGCGCACCGAGTGTTCGGCGCCGTGATAGTGCTGACCGCGATCGGCATCTACAGCAGCTACGACAAGGTCGTGGAGGCGCAGCTGCTGAATGTTGCTCCTCAGTACAGCCAGACACTCATCAAATTTGAGAGCGCTCCCGCGGTCCAGCAGCAGCTTACTCGTCTCAAGAGCCAGCACGATTCTGCTCGCAGACCCTCACATCACAAACGCGTCGCATTGTGCCCGAAGTCTCTCTGCGATCTGCATTACAGGGCACCCGCGTTCCAGGGCATCAGCCATTGGCTCAATACGGCCAGGCCCCTGACGCTGCATTCGCTTAGGCATCGAGTAGTCCTGGTCGACTTCTGGACGTTTGATTGCATAAACTGCATCCACACGCTTCCGAGTGTGGTGAACTGGTATACAAAGTATCGGAGGGATGGATTCGTGGTCATCGGGGTGCACACGCCCGAATTTGCCTACGAGAAGGATACCGGCAACGTTCAAAATGCCCTCCGCCGGTTCAACATCACCTATCCGGTTCCCCAAGACAATGACTTTCGAACGTGGAACGCATACAACAACCAGTACTGGCCGGCCGAGTACCTGGTCGACGGGCGCGGGTACGTGCGCAGGATGGTGGCGGGAGAAGGAAGTTATGGCGACACGGAGGCGGCGATTCGAGCGCTCCTCCGCGAGACCGGAAGACATGTGTAGTGAGTGTCCCGTACGTTTTTGGACGCTACTGTGACTTCCCGGTACAGGCTTCTTTGACTGGCGTGGTACGATGACCTCAAATTCGTCACCGCACCACGATCTGCGCGATGGTTTGGAGGTAAAAGGCGTGGACATTTCCACCGAGCTTGTCTGGCGTTCCACCCTCTGCCGTCTCAACGGCTAATCCGCTGCTTACGTTTCACGCGTCGTTGTAAGCAGCGGAGAGGACGCTCTTGGCCCGAGCACACGCTCCTGGCCCGTGCGGGTGTTCCCTCCTGCTCTATGTGAACAGTTCAGGAGCGTCAACATGCCTATGCCCCATCACACCCAGATGCAGGTCATCAAGCGCCGGCTTGCCGACAAGGAAGGCAGCCAGCGTACGCGAGAGCTTCGCGATATCCTAACCAAGCTGCCGGGTTATCGGAACGGCCCGTACGCGGACATCCGCAAGTGGGTCGAGTCTCAAATCGATGAGACCCGCACGCGGTCGTCGGTCGTTCATCGAGATTCCATTTCGGTAAGACGCGAGGGAGCCGCTCAGGTCGCCCTGGTGGGACCTCCCAACGCCGGGAAGTCGTCCCTGCTCCAATCACTTTCGCACGTACAGATCAAGGTGGGAGCGTATGCGTTCACGACGCTCCGGCCCGTGCCCGCGCTTACGAGAATCAATGGTGTCCTGATCCAGCTCGTCGAGATTCCTGGCCTGATCGCGGGCGCGGCGCGGGATCGCGGCGGAGGTCGAGCGCTCCTGGGCGTTCTCAGGGGAGCGGACGCAATAGTCTATTGCCACGATGCATCGCAACCGAGCAGCGCCCTCAGAGACGTGATCGACGAGGTAGAGGCTGCAGGCATCGACCTACCCACCGCCTTGGCAGCAACCAAGGCGGACGACGCGTCGCAAAACGACCTGTCGAGGCTTCGCGAGAATTTTCCCTCGATGTCAGTCGTCGCCGTGTCGGTCCTCGACGACGCCTCTCTGGAGGACTTCAAAGCGGCGATATGGGGACTGACCGGGCTTCTCCGCGTCTATCCGAGAACGCGTGGGCGCACGGACGACGACCCGGTAGCCCTTCGCCCAGGAGCGACGATTGCGGACGTGGCACGTGCTCTTCACAAGGAGATGGAGTCGTCCTGTACCGGAGGCAGGGTTTGGGGTCCGTCCGCCCGGTTCGACGGGCAGATCGTCGGGCGGTCACATCCTGTGGCCCACGGCGATGTGGTTGAAATCAGGACCGCGGGTTAAGGAGAATCACCGGGAATGGTCCCCGTTCACGTCGACAGTGTGTCGTTGCACCAGGACAAGCACCAGGACCGTGCCATTAATCACACAATTCGTCCGTAGGAGTCGCTCGTGAGCGACCCACGTGGGCGAGCTACCGCTCTCCTCCCACCCGGCAGTCTCTCATCGATCGGGCACGGACTTGCCAGTCTCCGGTGACGTGTCAATCGGAAACGTGGGCCGCTCGCGAGCGGCCCCTACCGATGCTCAGAGGCTGCGATTCGCGTCGTACGCGCGGCGCGTTCTCCTGCGCAAGCGTAGTATTGAATTACGGTCTGTGGCGGCGCTTTCTCGATCGCCACCCGAAAGGTCGTCCCGCACGGAGAACAGCAGCTTTAATCGATTTACGGAGCGCGCGCGCAAGGTCCTGACATTAGCTCAGGAAGAGGCGAAGCGCTTCAACCACAACTACATCGGGACGGAGCACCTGTTGCTGGGTCTCGTTCGGGAAGGCGAGGGAGTGGCAGCCAAAGTGCTTTCGAACCTTGGAGTGGGGCTTCCCCAAGTGAGGAAGACTGTCGAGTTCATCATTGGTCGGGGTGAGCGCAGGGTCAGGGGCGAAATCGGCTTAACACCGCGGGGGAAAAAGGTCATCGAGCTTGGCGTCGACGAGGCCCGCCGCCTTGGACACTCTTACATCGGCACCGAGCATCTCTTGCTAGGCTTGATTCGCGAAGGCGAGGGTATCGCCGCGGGAGTCCTCGAAAGCCTTGGCGTCAACCTGGAAAAGGTGCGTTCCGAGGTCATCCGTGTATTGACCGGACCTTCCTACAAGCCCGACGACTCCACGCCCATCGCAAGGGATCGCCCATCTAGACCGGAGCCACGCCCTCGCGGGACAACCTGGGAATACTGCATCCTCCACGTTCGCGGAACGGGGCTCGAGGCGCGCGTCGTCCGTATCGAGGGTGCTGAGACGGCCGGTGCCGAGGAACCATCTTCGCTCCTCTACACCTTGAACTCAATGGGCAGCTCAGGATGGCAGCTGGTGGGCATCGACGCGAGTGCCGAGATCTCCCTGTACATCCTGGAGCGCGCGCGATAGACGTTCTGCTCCCGGCGCTGAGAGCATCCGGCCCGGCCGAAACGAGCGACGGTATGCGGGCGGGTCGCTCCGTCGCCCGCCAGTCTCGGATTGCGGCGTGCGCGACACGTAGGTTAGATGCCATTGGTGGCGGGCCCGAGTCGTCGTGGCAGCGAACGTGCTTCAGGGCTATGCCAGGGGCCGAGTCGACGATCGGCACGTGCTGCAACCAATTGGACCGGTTAAATGCTGTATAATTGGCACTAGACATCGGTCCAATTCTCGTTGAATATAGGAGAAAACGGACCAGAACTTCAGGAGGAACAGCTGATGGAAACAGGAACGTGGCGCGCCAAGGCGGGGTTGGCGCAGATGCTCAAGGGTGGCGTGATCATGGATGTGGTCACCGCTGATCAGGCCCGGATCGCCGAAGAAGCAGGCGCCGTTGCCGTGATGGCACTGGAACGCGTCCCCTCGGACATTCGTGCCCAGGGCGGCGTGGCGCGCATGAGCGATCCGCAGCTCATCGAAGAAATCAAGAGTGCGGTGACGATCCCGGTGATGGCGAAATGCCGGATCGGCCACTTTGCCGAGGCACAGGTGCTGCAGGCGCTGGGCGTCGATTATGTCGACGAGAGCGAAGTGCTCACC
>QHBP01000253.1:0-1760 GCA_003244175.1 Chloroflexota bacterium
GCCGCAGAACGCCCGACTCACCATGACTTCGGCGCCACAAGACGGACACCAGCCGGGCAAACGTGTGCCACAGTCGCCGCAAAATCGACTGGTACCCGGCCAACGGGCGGTGCATGACGGGCACACGATCGGCAAGCGCGCCCCACAGTCAACGCAGAACCGCTTCCCTGGCGGATTCAGTTCGCGGCAGGCCCCACAGGGCGACATGATTTCTTGCATTGCACTGTCAGCATAATCTGTGAGTCAATCTCTTGGAGCGCATGCATGAGAAATTTCATCTCCCAGTTTGGTTTTCGCCAGTCTCGGCGCGAGAATTGCAGAGCATGTCGTGTACTCGTCAACTATTCAATGCTGACGCGAGAGGAAAACCTTGTCAGTGAAACGATTACTCGTGATCCTGCTCATCGTCGCGGCGGCACTGGCTGCTGTTGGTATAGCTCTCGCCGCTCATTCAGCCCCTCGCGCATCCCAGCCGAGCGTTCGGCATAGCGCTCTCTCTCTACACGCGTTATGGACACGCTCAATCCAACCTAACGCAGATTCGCGGCCGGCATATGCGGCGCGTGTCACTCTGAGCAATGGAAGCCGGCAACCGATGGTCTATGTGCTGGCCGGCAATAACACCGATAATTGCAACTCCGATAATCCGGTGCGTCGAGCCACGCTCTATGCATTCGACGCGGTGACCGGCAAGGCACGCTGGACCGCTTCCACTACCGGCCCCGCACGTTGCACCACGGCATCGACGGCGGTGGTGGGCCAATGGGTCTACGCTCCCGGCCTCGATGGCAAGGTCCACCGCTATGCCGCCGGGAGCGGCAAGGAGTATCTCGCCGCCGGTTGGCCCCTCCTATATACCCTGATGCCCGATGTCGAAAAAGTCGCGGCTGATCTGACGGCCACTAGCCGCTACCTCTATGTGACCACCAGCGGCTACATTGGCGACTCCGGCCACTATGAGGGGCATCTGGTTACCATCGATCTGCGCAGCGGCCACGAGAACGTATTCAACTCCCTGTGCAGCAATTTCAAGCAGCTCCTCGGCCCGACCAGCGGACGGTCGAACTACTGCGACTCTCAACAGTCCGGGCTGTTTGGCCGTGGTGAGGGCGTGGTCGATCCGCTTACTCGGGATGTGTATATCGTGAGTGGAAACGGCCCGTGGAACGGGCACACGAACTGGGGCGATAGCGTGCTGAAGCTGAATCCCTCGGGAAGCCGGTTGCTCGATAGCTTCACCCCGCCCAACCAGGCATCTCTGAATGTGAACGATGAAGATCTGGGTAGCACCGGTCCGGCTCTGCTGCCTCCGCTCCGCGCGCACGGGCACATGTACCATCTGTTGGTGCAGGGAGGCAAGGGCTCGGCGTGCGATGGATGCAGCGGAACAGCTCTCCGTTTGCTGAATCGCGACAACCTGAGTGGCCATGGCGGGCTGGGATACGTCGGCGGCGATCTGGCCGATGCGTTCTCACCGGGAAAGTGTCAGGTGCTGACTGCTCCCGCTGTCTGGCGACCCAAGGCGAACAGTGCCTGGGTGTTCTACGCCAACAATTGTGGCGTGGATGGGTACCGGATTGTGGCCACCAAGCGCGGATTCAGCCTGCGGACAACCTGGATGGCGGGAAATAGCGGGACCACACCAGTTCTACACCACGGAGCGCTCTACATAGCCCGATCAGGCCATCTCACGGTCTACGCCGCCGGCAGTGGCAAAACCCTGTGGGATAGCTCAATTGGCAATATCCATTGGGAGTATC
>QHBP01000253.1:1796-2910 GCA_003244175.1 Chloroflexota bacterium
CCTCACCGACGAGAGCGGTCACCTCACCGCGTTTGCCATCAAAGGCTGAGTGTCACGGCAGGCAATACAGAGCCCCGAACAACTGTCCGGGGCTCTGTAGCGACGTACGTCTCAGGCGGTGCGCCCGCGACGCACAACAGACCGGGCGATCAGAAAGATCACGTAGACCGCTACAACAAAGAGCGCAAGGTCGATGATCCCAGCCACCACCCAGGTAACAAAGGCCAGAACCTTCCAGGCGATAAGTACCGCCAGGATAGCGACGGCGGCAATCACTATAAGTCGCGCAGTGTTTCTCATTTCAATCCAGCCTCTATTCATGCGATTCTCTCGGTAGATGCCGGCTAGCGCTCTTCCGGTTTGGGCACGGTTGGCTGTTGGGCCACATGCTGCAGTACCTCGGTTTCGCGTCCCGACTTATTTGATGATGACTTTTCCTGTTTCGGTCGTCGTTTCTCACGTTTTGGCTTGTCACTTCCGTGTGCCATCTGTTAGCTCCTTGCCTGGCGGGCGGTAGTTACTGCACCCACTACCTGAACTGTAAGCAATACGCGGGATTGTGTCAATGAATAGGCTATCGACCAGTACGTCAAGACGCCTGCTATCATGGCGGCGCCCCCAGACCCCCGTACTACACGATTGGCTGTGCAATGGAAGAAATTCTACCCGCCTTTAGTTGGCCCATCCGACGAGAAGACCAACCGCCTATCGAGGCGGTACCCTCCCGGGAAATCACTCCCGAATGGGCCTGGGGCGGCAGCACCGGGGAGGGAATCAAAGTCTGCATCGTGGATTCCGGTATCGAGGCGGACCATCCGGCGATCGGAGGCATGGTTCGCGGCGGCATCGTGGTGGATCGCGGTGAGGATGGCCCCATCGTCCGTGAGGAACAACATGGAGACCTCTTCGGTCACGCTACTGCCTGCGCCGGCATCATCCATGGACTGGCGCCCAAGGCCGAACTCTACAGCGCCCGTGTCCTGGGGCCCAATCTCAAGGGCGGTGGCGATGCACTGGTGGCTGGAGTGCGCTGGGCCGTCGAAAATAGGATGAACGTGGTGAACCTGAGCTTGAGTACGCGGAAGCTGGAACATTCGCAGGCGCTACACAATCT
>QHBP01000066.1 GCA_003244175.1 Chloroflexota bacterium
TTGAGGAATGGAGCACTAGTGGGCCATGCTGCAAATATCTTGCAATGAGGGAGGTCAGGGGCATACGCTGTGGTGGAGGAAGGGAGAGCACCGATGGCAGCACCACAGAAGGAAGTCTTGCGTCCGGTGACGGACGAGGAGCGGGTCGCACTGGAGCGGATCGTGCGGGCCAGCAGTGAACGGCTGGATCGGGTACGACGAGGCACAGCGCTCCTCGCGGTGGCGCAGGGAGCGGGGTACTCCCAGGCCGCACGGCAGGCTGGACTGCAGAGCGGGACGGCGGTCGCCACTCTGGTGGTGCGCTTTAACCAGCATGGCGTGGCGGCACTCACCATCGCGCCCGGCCGGGGTCGGAAGGCCACCTATGATACGGCTGCGCGGGCCCGGATCGTTGCCACCGCGCAGGCAGCACCGGATCGCAAAAAGGATGGGACTGCCACCTGGTCGTTGTCGACTCTCCGGAAACGGCTGCGCAAGGATGGCTTGGAGCGGATCGGCACGAACACCATCAAGCGGGTGCTGGAAGATGCGGGCAGCTCGTATCAGAAGACCAGGAGCTGGTGTCCGACCGGCACCGCTCAGCGGAAGCGCAAGACCGGCGTGGTCACCGTGACCGATCCGGAGACGGAGCAAAAAAGGGGATGATCGAGCTGGCCTACCGGACGGCGGAAGCAACCGGCATTGTCCTGTGCACTCAAGATGAAGCAGGGCCGTATCAAACCATGCCGCATCCCGGCGAGAGCTGGGAGCCGGCGGGAGACCCGGCCCGGCAGTCCCACGAGTATCTGCGCAACGGCACCGCCAAGCTCCTCACGCTGTTCCGTCCAGCCACGGGTGAGGTGCGGGCCAAAGGCGTGACCACGACTCCCAACACGGTCCTCCATCCCTGGCTCCAGGATGAAGTGACCGAGATGCTGGCGGGGCTTCCGCCGGTGACCACACCGGAGGCGGAGCGACCGGAGGCCGCCCAGTGGAAGACCTGGCTGGGCCATAAGCCGCGTGCGCCGTTGCCCCCCTTGCGGATGATCCTCATCTGGGATAACCTGGCTGGGCATCTGAGTTGCTCAATCGTCGGCTGGCTGTTCGCGCACGGCGTGATGCCCTTGTATACGCCGCTCTCGGGATCATGGCTCAATCTGGCCGAAGCCGTCCAGCGAATCATCGTCCGACGAGCACTTGCCGGTCAGCATCCCCAGACACCCGAGGAGATCATCGCCTGGTAGGAGGACACGGTTGCCGCCTGGAACAAGGATCCGACGCCGTTCACTTGGGGTGGCAAGCGCAAGGAGCGCCGGGAGCGAGCACGACAACGACGGCTGGGTGGCTCTCCAGCCCTCCTGGCCGATCACCACTCAAATGCGGCATGACCCACTAGTGGGTCACTTGGCTCGAATATGGCCATTGGGTCTCGCCTAAGCGGTCACCCTGGGCGCCCGGCTACCAGTGCGCTAGCCTGAATTATTCATTGACGATTTATCTCATGGTAGAGAGGTCGATGGGAATCCCAAGGATGTGGATGCGGTGGCGAGATCGAGTCGGAGACACAGGTGTGGCGTCATCGCATGCGGTGGGGATGGCGGACCGAGCCGCTCAGGCTCCTGGCATGGCCGGAGCTGTGCGCAACAAGGCATGCGCCCCCCGGCGCACACCGCCCGCGGTGCGCGCTGTGCGGAGGATGACGAGTCCCCTCAAGCGTCAGGTGTCAGGATCGAGTGGGTCGGGTGGCAAGAAGTTGCCAGAACGGTTCGCCGGGGTGACTGCTGGCGAGATGGAGTCGGAGGCCCTGGACCTGGCGCTGGACCCAGCCACCAATCTTGAGCACCCAGAGGCGTAAGGTATCCAGTTGCATCCGCGCCACGCGGTGTCGCATCAACCAGCGCCGGATGGTATCCAGGAGCCAGTACGCCGCAGCATGGAGCAGGAGCCGGAACTGGTTGGCCCAGAAGGTATGGTCACTCAACCGATCAGCGAAGCAGGCATCCTTGAGATCCTTGATCCAGAGTTCCGGGCCACCACCGCGCTGGATGTAATAGGCGTAGAGGGCATCGGGCGCATCGTCGCGGGTGGTCACGACGAAGCGGACATTGGGTCCTTTGGCCAGGACTTCGGTCTTGAAGATCACCCGTCGCTCGTGCTCCCAGGTGCCGGCCGCGTACTGTCCCTCCCCCAGCAATCGCACCTTCTCGCCGGTTTTGTCGTGCTGCTCATGAGCCGTGGCCAACTGGGGCGCGGCCAGTGCCGCCAACCGGCTGTTGGTTGCAAGACCAATGGTGTAGCCGATCCCCTGCTTTTCCAAATACTCGTACAACGCGGGAATGGCAAAGCCACTATCGCCCCGGAACTCGATGGCAATCTCGGGCCAGCGTTCCCGCATCGCGCACACGATCCGTTTCAGGATGCCGAGGATGCCATGACTGGCATGGGCCGTGCCCGGACGCAAGACCGCGGTGATGAGCTGATCGGTGTCCCCATCAAAGAGCAACAACGGGTGATACATGTGCTGCTCGTAATACCCATGATACGCACTTCCTTCCTGGTCGCCATAGGTGGGATCATCGGTACTATCGGCGTCAATGAGGATATGAGTGGGACGATCGGGCCGTTCACGCTCGGCGAGGTAGACACCGACGAGGGCCTGGGCCACGCGGTAGCAGGCTTTGAAGTCGACTGCGTTCTCGAAGCGAGACAGGGTGGGCTGACTGGCCAGATCGGGATCACCGGGCAGACGACCGCAGACCAGTTTGAGCACGGGATCCGAGCGCAGCGTATCGGCATCGTCCTGGTCCTCATAGCCACAGGCAATCTGGAAGATCCGCTGGCGGACGAGCGTCTCCAGAGAATGCTGCACCGATCCGGTTCGCCAGTCGGACAAGTGTGCCGTAAGGGCGGCACACAGTCCAAGGGCGGCATCGGCTTCGACGAGCCACACCAAGCCGCCGTCGCTGGTTAACTGAGGACCGTCGAAGGACGCCTCGATCGGGACCGAGACGGGAGAGAAACAGGAGATAGTGGGTGTGGCAGACTGGAACACAAGGCGCCTCCGGAAGGGTGGGGGTTGGTAGTCCACCCATACCAGATCGGCGCCTTGTGCTTCATCATCACGATGTCAATGAATAATTCAGGCT
>QHBP01000402.1 GCA_003244175.1 Chloroflexota bacterium
ACGCGCTAGGTTGAGGGCCTAGTTCCCGTCAAGGGAGTGCTGGTTCGAGTCCAGTCGGGCGCACCAAATTCACGGTTTGGTTTCTTCCCCATGTTGCTGTTTCCGCTTCTCATAGTTCTCGCTCTGGTCGCCATCGCCCTCTCATGGCTGCTCACCGTGATCGGGGGGACGGTTATCGACTTGAATGCCGTTCTCGGAGCGGTAGCGCTGGTGGTGGGTGTCATCGCCGTGGCGGCTCTCTCGCTTTCGAGGCAGAGAGCTGAGGAAGAGGAACGGAGCGCGTAGCTCCGTCCCACCGTGATCCGAGGCGTTCTGTATCTGTTGGCGGCCGGCGTTGCCTGGATGGGGGAGGGGTTTGCCTTCAGCCGCTTTCTGATGTTCGTACCTTGGCAGACGGTGGCGATGGTGGTTGTCTATGCCGTTCTGTTCGGGGTGGCCTGCTGGCAGTTCTCGCGCCTCGCCCGTAGACATCCGGCTTCGGATGGGACGCTGCCATTCTGGCGCTACGTTTCGCTCGCGCCGCAGCTCACACTGGTGGCCGGATCCTTTCTCTCGCTGCCCATCCTCATAGCCTTGCTAGCGATCGGAAAGCTTTTCTGAGGTGGAGCTCATCGCAGTCTCCGCGCGGGGAGCGACGTTGGCTCGGACCCAATCGACAATGGTGCCGGTGGACGCGCCGGGAGTGAAAAGCTGTGCGACGCCCATGGTCTTCAGCGCCTTCACATCCTCGTCCGGAATGGTCCCTCCCCCGAACAGGACGATGTCGGACGCCTCGGCCTCTCGCAGCAACTCTAGAATGCGCGGAAACAGGGTCATGTGGGCACCGGAAAGGAGACTCAGGCCGATGGCGTCGACATCCTCATCAACGGCGGTATTGACTACCTGTTCCGGCGTCTGGTGGAGGCCTGTGTAAATGACCTCGACCCCGGCGTCGCGCAAAGCCCGCGAAACCACTTTGACACCGCGATCGTGACCGTCCAGGCCGGCCTTCGCCATCAATATCCGTGCTCTGGGCTGTGCCACTTTGTCCTCCCCTGTCCCGCGATTTGCGATGCTCTAAATGAACGACGGCTCCCGGTAGGTACCGAGCACAGTCTGCATTGCGTCCGCGATTTCCTGGACGGTAGCGTAGGCCTTGACCGCCCCCAGCACGTACGGCATGACGTTCTCGTCGCGATCGGTCGCCGCTCGCAGGCTTTCAAGGGCATTCCCAACAGCATCCGTGTCGCGCGTCGCTTTGAGCCGGCGGACGCTCTCTATCTGTGACCTCTCGACCTCGGGATCGATTCGCAGAATGGGAATATCGATGGGTTGGTCGCTACAGAAGTCGTTGACGCCCACCATGACCTTTTCGCGCCGCTCCAGCTGTTGCTGGTAGTGAAATGCAGCTTCCGCGATCTCTCGTTGAAAGAAGCCCTGGTCGATGCCGGGGAACACTCCTCCCAGCTCGTCGATGCGCGCGAAGTAGTCGAGCGCGCCTTCTTCCATGCGGATCGTCAATGCCTCGACGAAGTACGAACCTCCCAGCGGGTCGACCGTATTGATGACACCTGTTTCGTTGGCAATGATCTGCTGCGTTCGTAGTGCGATCTCGACGGCTTTTTCGGAGGGAAGCGCCAGCACCTCGTCCATCGAATTGGTGTGCAGCGATTGCGTGCCACCCAGGACGGCGGCGAGCGCTTCCAGAGCCGTGCGGACTATGTTGTTCTCCGGTTGCTGGGCGGTGAGCGAAACCCCCGCCGTCTGCGTGTGAAAACGCATGAGCCAGGATTTCTCATCCTGGGCGCCGTACTTCTCCCGCATCAGTCTCGCCCAGAGACGGCGTGCGGCGCGGAACTTCGCGATCTCCTCGAAGAAATCGATGTGCGAGTTCCAGAAAAAGGAGAGGCGCGGGGCAAAGGCGTCCACCTCGAGGCCGCGTTCGATGCAGGCCTCGACATACGTCATGCCATCGGCGATGGTGAAGGCCAGCTCCTGTATGGCGGTGGCGCCGGCCTCCCGGATGTGGTAGCCGCTGATACTGACGGGGTTGTACTTGGGAATGTGCCGCGTCGCGTACTCGATGGTGTCGACGATGAGCTTGACGCCGGCTTTGGGAGGGTATATCCACTCTTTCTGAGCTATGTACTCCTTGAGGATGTCGTTCTGCAGCGTTCCCGTGAGCTGCTCGGCTGCCACACCCTGTTTCTCGCCCACGGCAACATACATGGCCAGGAGAATGGCCGCCGGAGCGTTGATGGTCATGGAGGTACTGACGTGATCGAGGGGAATCCCTCCGAACAACACCTCCATGTCGGCCAGGGAGTCGATGGCCACTCCCGTCCTGCCCACCTCGCCTAGCGACCGCGGACTGTCGGAGTCGATTCCCATGAGTGTGGGATTGTCGAAGGCGACGGAAAGGCCCGTCATCCCGTGATCGAGCAGATAGTGAAATCGCTCGTTGGTGTCCCGCGCGGTCCCGAAGCCCGCGAACTGCCGCATGGTCCACTCGCGGCCTCGATGCATGTTCCCGTAGATGCCGCGCGTGTACGGGTATTGACCAGGAAAGCCGATATCGCCGGCGACGTCCTGATTTTCGAGGTCCAGTGGGGTGTACAGCGGCGCGATCGGCTGATCGGACAGGGTGGTGAACCTGGCGTCGCGGTCCTTGCCGTAGCGCCGGCGCTTCCATGTGTCGTACTCTTCGCTCAATTTCTCGTGCAACGTCCGGTCGCGCAACATGTCTTTCCCTACCTTTGCAAACCTGCAACCGTTTCCGGTGTCGCCCTCTCAGCCGCCTCGTACGGGTCCATGCGACGAGCGAGAACGTCGTCGAGCATGGAGCGGAAGTCCGCGCTTTCAAAACGGGGTTCCAGCAGGTCTTGGCGGACCCTGCCCCATACAATATCCATGATTTCGCGCTCCAGCCGCCGCTCTCGGCGTCGCCTCAGCTCCCCGCTGGTCTCGAGGAAGTCGCGATGCTGCTGGATGCGCATCCACAGGTCCGGCACACCTTCGCCCCGAAGTGCGGCGGTGCTGACGATCGGCGGCGTCCATTCGCGCACCGACTCCTCCATATGCAGGAGATCGCGTATGTCGGAAACGACCTTACTTGCCTGTGGCTGGTCGGCCTTGTTGACCACAAAAATGTCAGCTATCTCCATGATGCCGGCCTTGATGGCTTGCACCCCGTCCCCTAGTCCGGGAGGAATGACGACGACCGTCGTGTCCGCCTGTTCGGCGATCTCCAGTTCCGATTGACCGACACCGACGGTCTCGACCAGCACCGGGTCGAACCCCATCGCGTCCAGGACCCGCACGGCGTCGCCCGTTGTGCGGGCCAAGCCTCCCAGCGTTCCCCGTGCCCCCATACTGCGGATGAACACTCCCCGGTCGACCGCATGTCGCATCATACGTATGCGATCACCCAGGATGGCGCCCCCTGAGAAGGGGCTGTTGGGATCGACCGCGATAACCGCGACGTTCTTACCGGACGCGCGCACGAGCAGGAGCAGCTCGTCCACCAGGGTGCTCTTACCGCCCCCGGGCGGTCCGGTGATGCCGACAACATGCCCCTTGCCGGTGTGGGGATACAGCTGGCGCAGCAGCGACTCGGCATCCCTGCCGCCGTTCTCGATGCGGCTGATCAATCTCCCCGCCGCCCTGCGATTGCCCGCGAGGACCGCTCGAATCATCTCGCTCTCGGGCTCCGGCCGCGCCGCGTCGTCCCGATCCGCGTCGGAGGCCACCGGCACTATCCGCCGCGGCGCACGATGGTCGCCTCCCCCTGGCCGAGGCCGCTGCAAATGCCGGCGGCACCGTACTCCGTGTCTCGACGCCGCATCTCAAGAATCAACGCGCCGAGAATGCGGGCGCCGGAAGCTCCGATCGGGTGTCCCAGGGCGACCGCGCCGCCATTGACGTTGACACAGTCGCCTCCAATCCCGAGCAGCTGTGCGCTCGTCAGCGTGACGGCGGCGAAGGCCTCGTTAATCTCGAAAAGTCCCATGTCCTCGACATCCAGATCGAGCTTTCTCAGAGCCGCCTGAATGGCGAAGGCCGGCACCCGGTGCAGGTAGCGCGGCTCATCGTTGGCCTCACCTTGAGCCAGCACCGTTGCCAGCGGTGTGATCCCCAGCCGACGCGCTCTGGCCCCCGACATAAGGATCAGGGCCGCGGCCCCATCGTTGACGCTGGGAGCGTTGCCCGCGGTCACGCTCCCGCCCGGCTTGAGGGGCTTGAGTCGCGAGAGTACCTCGAGCGTGGTGGTGGGTCTCGGCTGTTCGTCGGCGCCCACGAGCTCGACCTCTTTCTTGCCCCGTTCTACCTCGATCGGCACGATTTCGTCGTCCATCTTACCCGCCGCCAGCGCCGCCTGATAGCGCTGCTGGCTGCACATTGCCCAGCGGTCCTGCTGCTCGCGACCAACACCGTACTCGGCAGCCACGTCGCTGCCGTACTCGTGCATCGGCACGCCGGCAATGGGACATTGCAGCCCGTCGCGCATCATGGCGTCGGTCAGGACGGCGTCTCCCATGCGGTACCCGAAACGCGCCTGATCAAGCAGGTACGGCGCCCGACTCATGCTCTCCATGCCTCCAGCGACGACGATCTCGGCGTCTCCCGTGTTGATCATCTGAGCCGCCAGGTTGACGGCCTTCAGACCCGACGCGCACGCCTTGTTGATGGTGAGCGCCGGTACCTGAACGGGAATACCTGCTTTGATTGCCGCCTGCCTGGCCGGAACCTGACCTAGCCCGGCGGAGATGACGGTCCCCATGATCACCTGATCGACGGCACCCGGCTCGAGGCCGGCGCGGTTCAAGGCCCCTGAGATCGCCCTGGCTCCCAGGTCAATTGCCGAGATGGTAGCCAGAGAGCCGCCCAGCTTCCCTATGGGCGTCCGTGCCACGCCGGCGATAATCACGTCGCCCATTGCTGCGTCCACATTCCTTTTGTTCCCGGCGTCACGCGCCGAGGAGACGAGCGATGACGGTTCGCTGGATCTCCGGCGTTCCCTCGCCGATCTCGTGAATTTTTACGTCTCGCCAGTATCTCGCGACCGGGAATTCCTCCATGATTCCGTAGCCCCCGTGGATCTGGATCGCGTGATTGCAGGCCCTGGTCGCGGCCTCGCCGGCGTACAGCTTGGCCATGCCGGCCGCCATTCGAAAGTCTTGTCCCTCGTCTTTCAACCATGCAGCCTTATACGTCATCAGCCTCGCCATCTCGATCTCGGTCGCCATGTCGGTCAGCTTGAACTGGATGGCCTGGAACTTCGAAATCGGCTGACCGAACTGGACGCGCTCCTTCGCGTATTTGAACGAGGCATCGTACGCAGCCTGCGCGAGCCCGACGGTCAGCGCCGCCACCGAGATGCGACCGCCGTCCAGGACTTTCAAAAATTGATGGAAGCCGTCGCCGCGGCGGCCCAGCATATTGCCCTCCGGGACCCGTGCATCCGTGAAAGCAAGCTCGTGCGTATCGGAGGCGCGCCATCCCATCTTGTCGTAGTCGCGCGCGATCGCGTACCCGGACGTACCTGTGGGCACTATCAGGTTCGATATCTCGGGCTTGCCGTCATCCCTCGTCCCGGTGACGGCGGTTATTGTGACCCCGCCGCTGATGCGCGTGCCGGAATTTGTGATGAACGATTTGGCGCCGTTGATGACCCAGTACCCGTCTTCCAAAGACGCTTTGGTGCGGGTCGCGCCGGCGTCCGAGCCGGCGTTCGGCTCCGTGAGGCCAAAGGCCCAGAGTCGCTCGCCGGCGGCCAGCGAAGGAACGTACCCCTGTCTTTGCTCCTCCGTTCCGAACATCAGAAACGGCTGAATGCCGAGAGACGTGTGCGCGGCCATTGTGATGCCCACGGAAGCGTCTCCGCGGCCGATCTCCTCGACGGCCAGCGCGTACGACAGGGTATCGGCGCCGGCGCCCCCGTACTGCTCCGGAACCGGCAAGCCCATGAAGCCGAGGTCCGCCAGCTTCTCCACGATCGGGTAGGGGAACTCCTTCTCGCGGTCGTAGTGCTCCGCCCTGGGCGCGATCTCGTTCTCCGCGAACTCCCGAGCCAGGTTGCGGATCATCTGCTGTTCGTCGCTCAGATCGAAGTTCAGCGGTGGTCTCCCTTCCGCTTCTTCACTTCCTCGGTGAGGGCCGGAACCAGCTGGAAAAGGTCGCCCACCACCGAGAGGTCGGCGAGCTGGAAGATGGGCGCGTCGCTGTCCCTATTGATTGCGACGATCGTGTCGGCGGTCTGCATGCCCACACGATGTTGCACGGCCCCGGAGATGCCTATGGCCACGTACAGCTGAGGCTTGACAGTGCGTCCGGTCTGTCCCACCTGATGCTCGTAGCTGATCCACCCGGCGTCGACCGCGGCGCGCGACGCTCCTAACGCGCCGTCCAGTGCATTGGCCAGCTCTTGCAGCATGCCGAACGGCTCCGGGCCTCCCAGCCCTCGACCTCCGGAGACGATCGTCCCCGCCTCCTCGAGCGGTACGGGCGCTCCCTCTTCCTGGACCTTTTTACCGCGGCGCGCCCTCTGGGACGCCTCGCGTGGTTGGTACGCAATCTCGTGGATCGTCGACTCCCGTCGATTCTCCCGCAGAGGGAATGCGTTGGGACGCACGAGGTACATCGCGACGCGGCTGTCCCGCACCTCCACGGTCGTCGTGTACGTCCCGCCGAAGACGGTTTCTTGCGCCAACAGCCGCCCGTCCTCGGCGGACAAGCCGATCACGTTTGTCACCAGACCGCTATCGAGGCGGGCCGACAGTCGAGCGGCGATGTCCTTCCCATCGGGCGTATACGGAAACAAAATGGTGGCGGGTTCCAGATCTGCGACCACCTGTGCCAGAGCGTCAACCTGCGGCTCCGTAAGATATTGGTCAAAAGCAGCGTCCTCGCTGATGTACAGGTCGTCGACGCCGTGAGCGCCGAGACGGCCGGCGGCCGATCGAGCCTCGGGACCCAACACGACGGCCGCGACGGAGCCGCCCGTCACTGCCGCTAATTCGGCCGCTTTGGAGGCTAACTCGAGGGCGATTCGCTTCGGCCGCCCATTCTCGTGCTCGACATAGATCAGAACATCCCCAGCCACGTTGTCCCTCCCCTTCTCGACGGGGTTAGATCAGCTTCTTTTCCTGAAGAAAGTCGGCGATTCGGCTCGCCGCCACCTCGGCCGTGTCGCCTTGAATCACCTCTCCCCGCGCCTTTTCGGCTCGAGGCTCGACGGCGACCACTCGGGATTTGGCTCCCTCATATCCCACGGAGCTCGTGGCCACGGCCAGATCCACCGTGGTCAGCTTCTGAATATCTTTGCGTTTCGCCGCCATGATCCCCTTGAGTGACGGGTAGCGGGGTTCGTTCACGCCTTTGACGACGCTGACGACGCAAGGACCGGGCGCCGTCACTCCCTGGTAGCCTCCCGGGATCTGTCGGTCGATGCGGACCGTCTCGCCATCCACCTCCAGCTTCGCCGCGTTGGTCAAACACGGGAGGGACAGAAGCTCGGCGATACCCACGGCGACCACACCGCTGCGCGCGTCCGTGCTCTCCATACCGGTCAGGACAAGATCAAAAGAGAGGGTGCGAAGTGTCGCCGCCAGGACTTTGGCCGTTGCCAGCCAATCGGAGCCGGCGAGAGCCGGGTCCGTCACCAGGACTCCCCGATCCGCGCCCATCGCCAAGGTCTTTCGCATCGTGTCCTCCGCGCCGGCAGGGCCCATGATAAGCACGGTCACCTCGCC
>QHBP01000045.1 GCA_003244175.1 Chloroflexota bacterium
ACCGCTACACTCGGTTAGAGCGTCATAATGCCTGCAAAATCGCCATCATCCGTGCACCACGCCTCGAAAGAGGCACCGCCTGAGCTGCAGGGTCTTGGAGTGGACCCGCTGCTGCGAAGGCTTACACAGGCGTTCCAATCGGCGGATTACGAGCTGTACGCTGTCGGCGGTGCTGTGCGTGAGCGACTATTGGGCCGCGAGGACCCGGACCTTGATCTCACAACGTCGGCGCTGCCCGAGCAGACCCGCTCCGTGCTCGAAGCGCAGCATTTGGGCAATGTCCACGGGGTTGGCGAGAAATTCGGGACCATGAGCCTTCGGGTTCACCATCGAGCCGTCGAGATCACGACGTACCGATCGGCCGAGCGCTATCCCTCTCGATCTCGTAAACCGGACGTAGACTTCGGAGGGTCGCTCCTCCAGGACTTGAGCCGGCGGGATTTCACGATGAACGCCATTGCCTACGATCCGATGAGGAACCAGATCGTGGACCTCTTTGACGGTCAAGCGGACGTTCGACGACGAACCATACGGGCGATCGGGGCGCCGCAAGAGCGTTTCGAGGAGGATCCACTCCGGCTGCTGAGAGCGGTGCGATTTACCTCGCAACTGGGCTTTCAAATCGAACAAGAAACCTGGACAGCCTTGAGGCAGTCAGCGCCTTCACTGGCAAACATCGCTCGAGAGCGAATTCGTGATGAGTACGGGAAGATACTGATCAGCCGCCATCCCGAGAAGGGTTTCGAGCTGCTACACCAGGGGGGTCTTCTGGCGGAAACAGTTCCTGAGCTCCTGGAGCTGACGAAGATGCCCGATCACGGACCGGCTTATCCCCTCTCACTGTGGGATCACGTCATGAAAGCAGTGAGCCTCACCCCGCCCGACCTGACTTTACGGTGGTCTGCTCTGCTGCACGACATAGCGAAACCGGTGACTCGCGCGGAGGATGNGGNCGNNATCCNNCGCTTTTTTCACCATGAGGAGATTGGAGGCCGGATGGCGCGCGACGCCTTGACGAGTCTCCGCTATCCCTCGACGCTGATTGACCAGATATGCCTCTTGATCGAGACGCACATGCAGATCCACGGGTACAGCAGCGAATGGAGCGATGGCGCGGTGCGCCGCCTAATGGTGAAGCTCGGCGATCAAACAGAAAGCGCGTTGCTGCTTGCGGCCGCCGACGCCGCTGCCCACGGATCGGCTTCGATACCACTGAGGAGCGCAAAACTTGCCGGGTTGGCTGCTAGAATCACGCTTCTGGGAGAGGACCAGGCTCAGAGGCTGAAGAGTCCCCTAACTGGTGAAGACCTCATGCAACGATACGGTCGTCCACCTGGGCCATGGATCAAGGAAATTAAGCAGGTGCTGCTGGATGCAATGGTGGAAGGTCGGTTGGCGCCGACGGAGCGAGACAAAGCGTGGAGGCTCGCCGACGCCATAGCCAACGGTGCAAACGAGCAGGTGACAAGGTCCTGATGGCCACCAATCCATCGGATGACACTGGTGCTAAGCGCATCTCCATCCAGTACGAAGATATCCCCATAACCGCCGTCGCGGGCGAACGGCTGCTGGACGCCATCCTCGAGGCAGGGATCGACCACCGGCATCTGTGTGGAGGCAACGGCTTCTGCACGTCCTGCCGCGTGGAGGTGATCAAGGGCGGAGAAAATCTGACAGCCGTTTCGCTTCTGGAACAGGAGCGCCTGGGGCCGCAAGCGGGCACATTGCGCCTGTCGTGCCAGACGCACATACAGGGCGATGTTGAGATACGTGTCCCCAAGCCAACAGGAGGATTCTCCCTGGAGAGCTTGGAGCGGGAAGAGCAAGGCTTTCAGTAAAGCTCCGGCTGGCCCCGCCGGCGCCCCAAGCCCGCACATATCGGGATGGGCCGTCTAAGCCCGTCTGAGACCGCTCCTTTCCAAGTGGAGACCAGGCACCCTCGGGTACCCGGGGCTGGCGCCTACGATCAGCTTGTCATCATGGGATCGCAGCGTGCCAATAGCCGTCCACGCTCTTCATGGGCAGGCGCTCATGCTCTTGAATCTCTTTGACTTCCAGAAAAAGCTCGGTGGGCGAGTAGTGGATGAGCTTCATCGTTGTGTTGAGCTCCTCGAAGAGCTGAAGCCGACGGCGATCTCCCAACCGCTTCACCACTACCTGAACAATCGCGAACGCCATTTTGCTCAAAGACAAAAGGGACTGGTTGCGATGGATGCGATACTCCAGATCTGTCTGGGCAATTGAACGCAACCCAAATTGATCCAGAATATCGATGAGCAGGCCGGTTTCTACGCCGTATCCGGTAAAGAAGGGGACGCTCTCGAGGACATCCCTTCTGCCAGCCATCTCCCCAGCAAGGGGCTGGACCAAACCCGAAAGATGGGGATAGAAGAGATTAATTAACGGTCGGGCAGTCAACTCTGTCACGCGGCCACCGCCGGTAGTCAGTCTCTGCCCCCCCAGATTGAGTGGCCTCCTGTAGAACCCCTTCACGAATCCAAGGCGCGGCTCGGATAAGAGTGGACCCACGAGCCCATAGACGAACTTCGGGTGGATGCGGGTGATGTCCGAATCGATCCAGACGACAATATCCCCCGTTGTGACTTGGAGGCTCTTCCATAACGCCTCTCCCTTGCCGACATATGAGCCGCAGTCCGGGAGAATCTGCGGGTGGTTGTACACGGGCACACCAAGATCGGTGGCGATCTCGCGAGTGCGGTCTGTGGAGTCACTGTCTATCACAACCATCTCGTCTATCAGGGGACATTCGTCCATCAGGCGGCGCTTGACGGTTGTGAGGATGCGCCCTACAGTTTTCTCTTCGTTCAGCGTGGGCAGCGCAAGGCTAACGGTCACGCCTCTGCGGTGCTTAAGCTCGACCAACTCCCGCAGGCTGCGAAACTCATGGCTGTGAAACGTGTTTTCGGCAA
>QHBP01000341.1 GCA_003244175.1 Chloroflexota bacterium
CCGCAAGCATCGAGGGCGAAGGCGGCAGGACTGTGATCGACGACATTGTGGTGGCAAAAATCGCGGCTGCCGCATGTCAGGAGGTCGGTGGCATCCACGACATGGGTGCCAAGGGTGTTGGCGGCGCCGTGGCCGAAGCCTTTGGCGCGATGACCGGTGGTTCCGATCAGCAGTCGACAAAGGGTGTCAGCGTCGAAGTGGGCGAACGTGAGGCGATCGTCAACGTCAATCTAATCGTCGACTATGGTGCGCGTATCCCTCAAATCGTCGAAGCGCTTCGTAAGAACGTCTCGGACCGTTTGCTAACGCTCACTGGCCTCTCGGTTCGTGCAGTCAACGTGGAGGTAAGCGACGTCTACTTCCCGCCACAGCAGACGCAGACGCCGCAGTCGCAGCTCGAGTAGAGTACCCAATGATGGAGTCCTCGGGACTCAGCGGTACAGTGGCAGACCCGGTAGCACTCGCTGCGGCGATACGTCAAGCGGCACTTGGTGTGCCGGGGGTGGCCGCGATCAGTTCTGGGAGGGGTTTTCTCGAAGCAACCTATGGCCGCAGCATGACGGTGCGGGGTGTCGGGGTAGGTGTGTATGACGGCCGTCTGGTGGTGAGCGTGCACATCGTGACAGTTGCCACGCCGATACCCATCCTCGCCCGCCGGCTGCGTGATGTTGTTGGCTCCGTGATGGGAGAGCGGGCCGCACGGTCGCCGGACGCCATCGACGTCTATGTCGACGATATTGTTCTGACTGCGAGTGACGGACAGGACGGTTCCGGATGAATGTCTTCAACCGGCTATTGGCCATCGTGTTCTGGCTCCTCGTGCTGGCGATCTGCATAGGGGTGGTCGGCATTGCTAGTGGACTGCTTACCGCGCACACGGTGGATCGGGTGCACTCCTACGCCCCGTTGCACCAAGCTCTCGCCGATTTTCACACTCGGCGTCCGCAGTGGGCACAAGTTGCGAAAGTCGCCATCGGTGCTGCTATCGGTGTGATCGCCTCTCTGCTCTTGCTCCTGGAGCTGACACCTGCCCGACGTGAGCGTTCATTCCAGCTGCTCGAAGATCAGAATGGGGAAGTCACGATTGGCTACGATACCGTGCGCAAAGTTGCGGAACAGGCGGCGCTCGATGTTGCCATGGTGGACTCTGCTCGATGCGCTGTGGCCCGTCGTAAGGAGTCTTTGCAGGTGCGATGTCGAGCGACTATCGATCGGTTTGCCAACGCCGAGGTTGTGGGCGGACAGATTGAAGAAGCGATTCAACGGCAGGTGGAGCAGACCGTCGGCCGCCCCGTCGAACGGGTTGTCGTGCGAGTGGAGCCTCAGAAGGCCGGCGCGCCGGTACGGGTCAGGTAGCAAAGGAGACGATTGTGCAGGGACTGGGAAAGTTGGTGGGGCTCATCATTGGTCTGGTGTTCGGTGTGATATGGATTCACGACAGCTTCGCCGATGCGGTACTGGTCGGCATCGTGGGGTTGATAGGGACCTATGTTGGCGCGATTGTTAGTGGCGAGGTCAATATTGTCGAAGTGCTGGCGCGTCGAGGACGTTGACCGTCTGGAAGAAACGCGGACCACGGAGCCGGGGTCAGCGAGCTGGAACGGCTAGAGGGTATGGCGAGCGGAGCGCCTCATCGCGACCCAGGGTGGCCACGGCAAAAAATGCCGTATTGACGACGAGGCCAGGGAGAAGCCCGTAAAACTCGCTGAGGGTGGTTCGAAGACCGTCCAGTTGCTGTTCCGAGAGTCCCGAATGCCGCAGAGTGTGAGGATTGAGATCCATGCGAAACGGCAGCACCGAGACGTGCGCCCGCGTCATGGACCGCAGCTCCCGAACGATCTGTCCGTACCGAGGCGAGTCCACATGCGGCTTGAGGGATGACCACAGTGTCTCGAGGTCGTCGGGCCGGCTCGCCAAAGCACGATAGTCGCTGTTGATGACCGAGAGTCCAAGTGTCAGGCGGATATCGTCAAAAATGCCGCGCACTCGATCGTCTGCTTCCTCGAGATCCACTTGCCGTGTCGTCGGGGCTCCCACCGGAACACCCCGTTCGATCTGCCGCTTCTCATCGCGAGATAACTCCTGCAAGCGCGGTTCTTGTCCATTCAGAGCGGCGCGCAAGGCTCCCACCGCGAGCAACAGTTTGGGATTCACATAGTGGAAGACGCGTACGATGTCGGTCACCTCCGCTCCTAGGGTGCGTGGTGGCGCAGGTTCGAATTCGGCGACTCCAGCGACTGCGCGACGTCGAAGCTCGTCCGAAGACATCTCGAAAAACGCGGTTTGAGCATTGGGTTGGAGAGTACGCCATGCCACCTGCAAGTAGTCAGGATACTGTGCCGCCAGGACGCGGAAGACGAGGTTGACAACGGGAACACGCAAAGTGGCCTTGATGTCGTCGTAGAGGGTTTTGATCCTCCCCTCCGCGTGATCCTCGAGGATCTCGGCGCCCGGGTGCGCTGCTGAATCCGCCATGCGGTACCTCCCGTCAGGCTGTCATCAGTATGCGGTCAACCGATTGCAGCGACCAAGCGCATGACAATGGCGGGAGGCATCGCTACGAGTGCACACGCGCTGGTGTCACGGGTCGTTCTGGACGAGCTCGACGAGCACCCCGGACGTGGACTCCGGATGCACAAAAGCCATCAAGCCGTGCACGCCCCTGCGGGGCTCTCGGTCGACGAGTCGCGCCCCGCTCTCCTTGAGTCGCCGAAGCTCCGCGTGAATATCCGCCACCGCAAACGCTATGTGGTGGAGGCCCTCTCCACGCTTCTGGATGGAGCGGGCCACGGGAGAATCTTCTGAGGTGGGCTCTATGAGCTCCAACATGGCGCCGTCCACGGAGACGAAGGCGGCCTCGATCTGTTGGTCGCGAACGTGAAGCCTCTCGACCAGGTGAGCGTCAAACAAACGTCCGTAGCGCTCCAGCGCCTCGTCGAGGCTGTTCACGGCGATAGCCGTGTGGTCGAGAGCGGGAGGCATCAGCCACCGGCCAGTAAGGACCGGCGTTCCATCTCCGCAATGCCGGCTTCAATCGCAGACTCTGCTCCGCGATTTTCCGAGGCTTGGCCATCCTGAATGCCGTCCCGGCATGTTCCGGCGGAGGCGTCGTACATGACGACGTTCGCGTCGTTGCGTCCATGAAACCAGCGCGAGGCCATCAACGCCAGCTCGCGATACTTCTTCGCATCCGTTGCACGGTACATCGCTGCTATGCCCTGCATGATCGGGGTGACGTTGTATGCGCAGACCCCCCGCTTGCGGCGCCCGGGAAAGTCGTACCAGAAAAGCGCGCCGACATCCGGACGGACCAGGTTCTGTACGGTTCGTCGACATGGCCGGAGGAAATCCGGGCGGTCCAACGCGCGAGCCGCCAAGGCCACGGCATGAAGCTGATGGTAGCCCCAGAGGTTCACGACGCCGCTATCGGGGTGGTCCAGCATGTACGGGAGATCGGCTTCGCCGATGATGGTCGCGCATCGATCCTCGATCGCCGCTTTCAATGATGCGTCACCCGTCGCCGCGTAGAGCTCCAGCTCCGCAAGAGCGAGAACCGCGTTGATCTTTCCGTCCGGCAGAGGCAGAAGGTGGCACTTTTGGTACCGTTCGAGATACCGCCCGTCCCCCGTTACCCGATAGGCACGGGCTAGCGCCCACAGGGCCCGTGCCGCCCACCAGTATCCACCGCGGACGGAAGTGGCACCTGTGGCGTTCCGCACTCCCGACTGATTTCGAATAAAGTTTGCGAAGCCCCCATCCGGATACTGCATGTACTCCACGAAGGTTAGCCAGCTTCGAGCCAAACCGAGCGCTTGCCGGGAATGAGTCCGCTCGTAGACGTCGAGTGCGAGCAGGACGGCGCGAGCGGTATCGTCGACGCACGCTATGCCCTCGTAGCCTGTATCGGCCGCGGCTACAGCTGTGTACTGGCCGTCATGGTCCGGGTCGGGCTTCGCGTAGATGAGGACAGCACTGATGTTCTCGCCGTCATGCGCAAACGTGTGCGTCAGAGTCTGCAGATACCGGAGCACGCCCGGAGTAGAGAGCAAGCTTGTGCCGGCCCCTGGCGCGGCGATAGTGGCGTTGAAGACTTACCTTCCTCTCGTCCTACGGAAACACCGGGCAAGTCTCGCTCCAGGACCTGCCGTCCGCTCTTGTTGTCGAAGCTCCTCCACGAGAGCAACGAGAACGTAGTAGCTTCATGATACTACTGGTGACACTACTACGTCAAGGGAATCACAAGAACGCGGCGGGATACACGGAGATCATCAAGCACCATGACCGGGAAATTTCCCGCACCTGATCAGTGATGTCCACGAGTTCTTGTCGTTGTGTCGAGCGAGCCGGGAATTCTTGTCCTGGCATGTCCATCCTCTCTTCTTGACGGCGTGGGGTCATGAAACAGCGTAGGTGTGCGACTGCGTCGTGGCGACGGCCGGTGCGTGAGCCGTTTGCCGGAATAGTCAAATATCGGTACAATATCGCGTCCGGGTTTGCGTGACCGCTGCCCCACCTCGCCGCGAGAATGGCCTTCGCCGTTTGACCGGCGCATTTTGTGTTAAGCAGGTGCGATGGAGAACGAGCTCAGCTTGCCGATCGGGTCCGCCCAGGGCATCGAGAGCCAACGGCCGGCCGCGCTGTCAGTGACTCCGGAGGGCCAGGATGTGGTCATCTCGGTGGTCATGCCCTGCCTCAATGAGGAGCAGACGATTGCCCCGTGCGTGACCAAAGCACTCGAAGGCATCAAACGGACGGGGCTCCCAGGGGAGGTCGTCGTTGCCGATAACGGCTCAACCGACCGCTCGGTCCAGATTGCAACGGAGCTGGGCGCGAGAGTTGTTCATCAGCCGGTGCGTGGCTACGGAAACGCCTACCGCAAGGGCTTCGAAGAAGCTCGCGGTAAGTACATCGTCATGGGTGACTCGGACGACACTTACGACTTCCAGGAGCTCGGACAGCTCATCGACAAGCTGCGCGACGGCAACGAGTATGTACTCGGCTCTCGTTTCCAGGGCAAGATTCTCCCGGGAGCCATGCCGTGGCTTCACCAATACATCGGCAATCCGATCCTCACCGGTCTCCTCAACTTCATGTTCGGTCTGCGAAGTTCCGACGCCCATTCGGGATTGCGCGCATTCACGATGGACGCGTACCGGCGGATGAACCTGCAGACGACAGGTATGGAGTTCGCCAGCGAAATGGTCATCAATGCCGCCCGGGCCAAGTTGAAAGTGGCGGAGGTCCCGATCACCTACTATCCGCGTGAAGGCGAGTCAAAGCTGCGCTCGTTTCGGGACGGCTGGCGCCATCTGCGGTTCATGATGATGTACAGCCCCGACCACCTGTTCTTGATCCCCGGGGCCATCCTCCTCGCGTTCGGTCTGGCAGGCATGCTGGTCCTGCTTCCCGGACCGAAAATCGTGAGCGGGCACTTCGTCGACTATCACTTCATGTTCCTCGCGAGTCTCTTGACCATTGTGGGATTCCAGGTGCTGCTGACGGGCTTCTATGCCAAGGCGTACGCCTTCACGCACCGATTTGCCCCCGACGACAGGATGATTCAGCTGTTCTACCGCTCCTTCTCTCTGGAGGGATGGTTGCTCCTCGGATTGGGAATCTTTCTCGTGGGAGCAGGAATCGACGGCACGATCTTCATCACCTGGGTCAAGCACAATTTCCGCGACCTCTTTGCGGTGCGCGAAGCGCTGCTCGCTCTTACGCTCATGGTTATCGGCCTCCAGCTGATGTTCTCGTCGTTCCTCTTGAGTATTTTGAACATCAATACCAAGACCACGTCCTAGCTGGTACGTGGCAGGAGAGTCTGTTGGTGGCAGATGCGACCCTAGCGGCCACATCCCCCGTTTCGCTTGAGATCCAGAGCCGGCTGGCGAACGCAGAGAATTACAATCGTTGGATCTTCTCGCAAATAGCGCCTTATGTCGGGCGGCGGATCCTCGATGTCGGCTGCGCCATCGGCAACATCACACAGTTTTACGTCGATCGAGAGATCGTCGTCGGCCTGGATGTGATGGAAGAGGAGCTGGCGGTGGCCCGCCGGCGGTTCGCGGGAAAGAACTTTGAGGCGCATCTCATGGATGTCAGCTCAGACGCGCTCGGGCAATTTCGCGATCGAAGTCTCGACACCGTCGTCTGCTTGAATGTACTCGAACACGTGGAAGACGATGTTCACGCGTTGCGCAACATGGCGCGCACGGTCCTCCCGGGTGGCCGGCTCTGCCTCCTCGTGCCCGTGAACAAATGGCTCTTTGGGCCGATGGACTCCGTGGACCACCATTACCGGCGGTACACCCGCCGCGAAATGAATGCGAAGTTGGCGGAAGCGGGGCTCGAGGTCGAGCATCAGAACTATTTCAATATGCTCGGCATAGCCGCATGGTTTTTCAACAACAGAATTTTGAAAAAGTCGTTGGCCACTCCCGTTGAGTATTCGCTGTACGACACCCTCGTCCCCGTCCTACAAGCGATCGAACGCGCGATGCCTCCTCCGGCGGGTCTGTCTCTGGTCAGCATCTGCCGGGCTCCGCACAGCCGCTGACTCCTCGGCCTCTTACCCCGTTCCAATTCGGCTCTCATGCTGGTCCAACGTGCGAGGTCTACTCTGGAAACGAGCACAGCCGATGGGAGATGTCGCAAAGACTTCGGCTTACTCTCTCCTTCCTGAGTCGCAAAGGGACGCCCAGCACTGGCGTCCCTTTGCTTTTGTCTTCAATGAGGCGAAGGGCGTTTCATCACGGAAGTGATGGGACAATAGACTCAGAATCCTATTGTCACCGACCCCACGTGCCACAGCGGCCCGTGCTTCTTCCACATTTGATCGCACGAGAAGCGATACGGATCCGTCGGCGCCGGACGAAATCCCGCGTACACCTGAGCCGTACCAAACGTCTGCCAGTCGATCTGCATCGGACTCATTCGAATGACGTAGCGATAGCCAGGCCGCCACCGCGTGGTGGGGAGCCAGGCGAGCCCAAGGGGTTGTGCGTTGCACTGAATTACGTGGCCGCCCATCCGCGCAAAGAGGACGGGTTGCAGATTGTGCCGGACGGGTCGTGTTGGCTGCACAAAGATGCGGTAGTCGAGGTTCGCCGGGTACTGATTGGCGAGGTCGGTGTGATCGACGCTGTAGCCCAGCAGCTTGAGATGACCGAATGCGCCATGAAGCGGATGATCGCCGCTCGTTGAGCCTGCGTTCATGAAGCTGTAGAAGCTGCCGGGAATCGTCTTTGCGGGAGCGCCGTACTCCAGAAGTATCAGGCCGTCGCTCGCCGCCGCGACGCCCCAGCCGGGTTGCCTCAGGAACGAGACCGCCCGGTCGTGGAGCTGGTAGCTGGGCAGGGGGTATGTGGGAGCCGACGCGTCCAGCAGGATGTAATTCGCCGAAGCCAACGGCGGAATTCTCCCCGTGTCCTCGAGAAGGTACAGATAGTGGCGCGAGCTGAGATGCGGGTCCAGCTGGTCCTGGGTCGACACGGGCACGGTTGCGGGAACCATGCGAAGAAATCGGTCGGCCAACCTCTGGTGAGGGCCTATGGAGGCCACCTGCCAGTTGGCGGCTCCGGGCAGAAACCCAAGACTTCGCTGCGTCCACAGGACCGCCAGGACGACATAGAGACCGAGAAGGGCAATGGCACGGCCGCGCGAGAACCAGAACTGAAGCACCCGCAGCAGCCGCTTCGCTCCCAGGATGGCCGAGATCATGACGACGGCTATCAGCTCGGCGGAGTTGTCCCCGAGGGCCGAATACATGTGCGGCTCCTGACTGAGCAGATTCAGCGCGAGTGTGGGGAGACCGAGGAGCAAGGTGAGCGGATTGAGGAGTGCCAGGAAGCCGGCGGGGGCCAGTAGCCTGACGAGGTAGCGGACTTTGGTCCATATGAGGACCTTGCCCGCGATAACCGAGGGGTGGAATACGGCGGTGCGAAGGATGGCTCCCAGACCGTGACCAGCATAGCCATATCGAAAGCGCACGTACGTGAGCGTGCCCGGTTGACGATAGTGATGCTCGATGACCAGGACGGCGAACAACGACCACGCACCGGAGAAGGCGGCAAGCCCCAACCCAACTTTTCGATCGCCGTTGATAACGGCCACGTATAGGCCGAAAAGGGCGACGACAAGTCCGATTTCCTCTTTGGTGCCCACCGCGGCCAGAGAGCACAACACGAACGGCGCGTACTGGTGTCTCAAGGCGAAGAGGAAGGCATAGAGGAGCAGCGGGGTTGCAAGCGCTACCGCGTGGAACTCGTATAGATTCATCGCCTGCAGAGCGGGAAAACAGAGATATACGACCGCGAACAGCAGCGCGAGGATGCGGCTCTCCAGCTGATCCCGCGCCAGCCAGTAGACGGCCGGCGCGCCGCTTGCGATGGCCATGGTCTGCAGCACGAGCAGGCTCTCCGGGCTCGGCCGTACCAGATAGACCAGGGAGATGAACGGGAACAGCGGCTCGACGTGGAAGGACAGGCGCGTGGTCGTGTTCCAGGCCTCAATGGCGTAGTGCAACCGCATGTTCGTGAAGAAGAACGGGTGGCCGTGCACGGTGTTCCACGCGGCCTGACCCATGTTGCCCATGTCCAGGGCGTGCATTTGGTAGCCCCAATAGGCCTCCAGGCTGAGCCACCCAAATAGAAGCCCATACCCCGCCGTCATCGCGGCTATCGCCAGCGCCGTCCACGACGATGACCACCTCGATGGCACAAGCCGGTGCTCGGGAGGATGTAGAAGCGCGGAGGTATGGAGGGGGCGCAGAGGTCGTGCCATGACCCGAATTATAGAGGCGGGCGAGTGGGCAAAATCCCTTGGGTTTGGTCTTCCGAAGAGGGCTTTGATAGCCTCGGAGAGCATGCGCCGGAGGGTCTTTGACTGCGTTGTATCACTGGTGTCATTTTCGCGGTGGGTGCGCTGGCAACCGCCGCTTCCACCGCCTTCTCCCCTTTCAGCGCGCTGGCTGGATCCATCACTCCTCTTCCGCCGGTCACTGGAGCGGATGGCCGGCTGGGCCTGTGTGACGTGCTTGCCGGGGCCATTCCCGGAACGGCCGGCCGTGCCTGGGCACAGGCGGCCCACGATGCGGGCGCCCGCGTCAACCGCTGGGAGTTCCGATGGGATCGTCTGCAGCGGCAACCAAATGTTTGGGATTTCTCCCACGATGATCCAGTGGTACACAGCTCCGTGGCATCCGGTCTCGATGTGCTGGGGATTCTGATAGGCACTCCTGGGTGGGCCGTCGCGGCGGGACAAAAGCCGGGCAACGGCGTTCCGGCCGGCCTGCACCTGCCCTTCACCGATGCGCGTAACGTGTGGGCCGGCTACGTGCGGAGGACCGTCACACACTACGGTGGCCTTGTGAAGTATTGGGAAGTGTGGAACGAGCCTGATCTTTCCTTTTTCTGGGGGGGATCGTCGGAGGCCTACTTTCGCCTTCTCAAGGTCGCCTATCGGACTATCCACCAGGTCGAGCCCTCGGCTACGGTTCTTGTGGCGGGGATGGTTGTGCCGGACACGGCGTTTCTGCAGAGAGTGCTGGCGGACTCGGCGGCCGATCCCGACTCCGCCAACAACCATGGCTTTTTCGACGCCGTGTCGTGGCATCAATATGGCTCAGCGGCAGCCCTGTACCCGAGCCTGATGCGCATTCGCTCCATCCTGTCGGGTTTCAACGAAGCGGCGACGCCGATATGGGTCACGGAAGACGGCTTCCCATCGTCGAACCCCAATGGCGAAGCCCGGCAGGCAGCGTACGTAGAGCAGACCGTCGCCTACGCCTTTGCGGCCGGCGTCGCCCGGCTGCTCGTGTATCGTGCCAGCGATGATCGGCCGCCAAAGTTATGGGGACTGATGTCGGCCTCCGGTGTGCCGCGAATGGGTTACCTGGCGTTTCAGGTCGCGGCATCCGAGTTCGCCGCCGTGCCCTCCGTCATCTACGCCCCGACGCCGAGCGTTGAGAGGTTTGTGCTCTACAAGCCGGGTCTCCGCACGTTGATGGTGTGGACGAAAGGTCTCGCTGCTACGTCCGTGACGATGACCGCACAGCCATCGCCGGTCACGGAGATGGACTGGCAAGGAGCCGTGTCCGCGTCGCCAATCGTTAACGGACGTCTCCGGGTCATGCTCCCCGGGGCATCGTACAACTCCGGAGTCGATCCCAGCGGGAGTGTCGTGGGAGGGCCGCCAGTGTTTCTCCAGCAGCCCAACGTGGCGCCGGTGTTGCTCCCAGCGACGGCCTATCTTCGGCCGCTGGCCGGCTCCATGCGCCGGCTGGAGATGCTCAACGACGGGACGACACCCCTCACTTTTGACGTTTCCGCATATCTCATACCGGCCGCGCACAGCGTTATGGTTCTGCCGGCCCACTCTGCTCAGATGATTGACCTCGATCTCATCGCCGGCGTGGCCTACCAGGGCGCGTACCGGCTCTCCGCACCGGCCTCGCTGCCCGCGCTGGCCAGTTCGGATGCGGGGCTGCAACCGCTCGTTTCTCCGTCCACGCGCTGGTACATGCCGGCGGGGCCACACTCGCTCACGCTCGTCAATATCGCGAAAAAGCCGCTGACGGTACGCGTCCTGGGATACGGTATTCACGGGGTACGGCGAGTCGATGATTCCGTCCGACTGCCGGCACGGGGGCAGGCCACATGGAGCGTGCCCGATCGGCTCGCCACTGCCCGGCTGGCCCTCGTTATCCACGCGAAACGGGAGTTCGTCGTGACGGGAGGGGATGGGGGCCCCAGCGTTGCGTTTCCCTCCGCCTCTCAGACGTGGTACGCGGTACGCCCCGCTGCGCATAATCTGACAGTCTTCAATCCCAACGCAAAGGATTCGATGCCGGTGACCGTGCGCTTCTTTGGCTCACGTAGCTTCCAATCGGAGCAGCTCATGATCGCGGCGCATCAGTCCGCGGTCGTGAACGGTCATGCGTCGCGTGTCGCGGCGTTGACGTCTAATCAACCTTTCTCCGTGGGCTACCTGCGCCCGTCGGGGGCGTTGCCCCAGCTTGCCGGCCGTCCTGCCGCACACGTCGCGCTGGCAACCGATAAGAGCACGGTCGTTCGCCTTTTCAACCCGTCCGATCGAAGAGCTCACGTCGCCATCGCCTGGTTGAGCGCTCGGGGGAGTACCAGGCTTCCGGCTGTGTCCTTGTCACCCGGACAGGACACCTCTGTCCGCTCTCCGAACGGGCACTCGGGAGCCCAGGGAGTTGTGTTCGATAGCGACATGCCGATTGTCGCCGTCCCCAGCGAGTCATCCGAGGTGCAGCGATCGCCCGTGCCGACGCCGTAAATGAAGGGAAGCAAAAAGCCACAGGGCGTCCGTTAGGCGCCGCTCGCATCCGTCTGAAACCGGAGGTAGGCCTTCAGGTTATCGGAGAAAATTTGAGGAGGCCGGCAAACCTCCAGCCAGGGGGCGTGTTCGTTCTGACACGCGTGGCTTTTGTGCTTCTCGCCTACTTCGGCTACATCCTTTTCAAGAGCATCCTGCACGGCCCGCATCCCTCTTTCACGCATCAGCTTCTCCCCGCGTGGAACCGGTGGGATTCCGTCTGGTACACGGATATCGCCCAGCGAGGGTACGGATGGAGGCGTCCGGCGGGAACCTCGCCGACGGCCTTCTTCCCCCTCTATCCGTTGCTTATCCACGTGGTCATGGTCGTAACCAGGCGCTCGGCGCTGGTAAGCGCGCTGGCAATTTCCAATGCCTGCTTCCTCGGCGCATTGCTGTACCTCTGGCGCTTGACCAAATGGGAGCTGAACGAAGACACCGCTCGCCGCGCCACGCTCTACATCGCCACGTTTCCCACCGCGCTGTTCTTTTTTGCGGGCTACACCGAGTCGCTGTTTCTCCTTGTCACGGTGGCGTGTTTCTACTACATGCGGCGCCGGGAGTGGTTCGTGGCGGGGGTGTGTATTGGGCTCGCCTCCGCCACGCGTGTCACCGGCATTTTGCTTCTCGTGCCGCTGGCCTACGAGTACGCCCGCCACTGCAACTTTCGTCCACGCCAGATGCTTGCGTCGGGGTTGCTTGGACTTCTCATCGCCCCCTCCGGACTCCTGGCGTTCATGCTGTACCTTTGGCGCGTCGTGGACGACCCGTTCGCTTTCAGCCACAATCAGGCCGCCTGGCAAAAGGTCTTCACGCCGCGGATCTGGGCCGGGCTCGTGGAGACACTCCGGCAAATTTTTGTGATCCAACCGGGAGCGTCTTTCTACGAGGCGCACAACCTTCTCAATCTGGGTGCCGCCGCCATGTTTCTGTGTGCCACATTCGTCGTCGCGAGACGCCTCCCCGCCTCCTACACGCTGTACCTTGTCGGCTTCTGGCTGATCACGCTGTCCGACCCCGCCGTCGAGGGCGGCTACCCGGTGCCGCTCATCTCAATGTCTCGCTACGTGCTGTCCCTATTCCCCGTGTTCATGTACCTGGGCGTGCTGGGGGGAAGACGGTGGTTCCACGATGGATACCTCGTCGTCTCCACCGCGCTGCTCGCGTTGCTCACCCTGCAGTTCGTCACGGGAGGGTGGGTCGTCTAACCGGTGCTCCCGAAACCGCCGCGCGAATCAGACCGTGCCGGCGGCAATTCCACCCACTCACATCGCTCGACCGGTAGTAAGAGACCCTGGGCAATGCGCTCTCCCCTGTCTACCGTCACAGGTTCGTCTGAAAAGTTGAGCACCTGGACCTGGATCTCGTCGGCCTGGCCGCAGTAGTCCTGATCGATGATGCCGACCCCGTTGGGGCACAAGAGCTGCTTGCGCCGAGGCGTCCCACTCCGCAGAGCCACGATCAGCACATGGCCGTCGGGCACGTGAACGATGGCATTGGTGAGGATGAACTCTACCGCCCGCGGCGGCACGATGACGGCGTACCGGGCGAAGAAATCAAAACCGGTCGCTCCGTCGGTCACATAGGTGGGCAAGGGAAGGGACGGATCGACTCGGCTGATCCCTACCCGCATGGAGCTAGAGGCCAGCCCACGAGAAGGGCTTCGGTTGCTTGAAGGGTGCCCCTACCTCGATCCAGATATTGGTGTGCGGCTTCAACAAAATGCTGGCCGGATTGCCGTAGTAGGGCTTCTGGTTTACCCAAACCTTGACGGTATCGCCGGCGCCCACGCTCACGTTGCCGATCTGGCGGGAGGTGATGGGTCTGCCCCAGACGTCGAAGAAGGTCTTCAGCTTTGGCACGATCGCCCTGGGCGCCTCCATGTGAAGGACGCCTCCGGATGGCTCGTGAGTGTGGACCCAGTACAGGCAATCATGGGTGTAGTTGAACCCGATAAATGCGGGAATCGCCCTTGATGTGCCGTGGTCGAGAATCACGAGATGCGCGTGCTGGTGGTAGGTAAAGATCTCGTTGAAGTTACAGCCGACGCCGTCGATGATCTTGCCTGCGGTGGCTGTCGTAGCGGTGGGAGAGGAATTTCCAGTGTTGGTCTTGCTGCTCTGTGCCAGCGCAACCGCCGCGAAGGTCGCGGCGGCGACGACGACGATAGCGGCTCCGGCGATCATCGACCACTTTCCGGCTAGAGGGGCGGTAGAGCTCGCGTGTCGCTTTTGTCCCCGTTGCTGGCTTTCTTGTTGCCGCCGTTCGCGCGCCCTACGGGCCTGCCGGCTGTCGCGTCCCATATAGAAGCTCTCCTCGTGTGTCTCTACAATCTCCGATGTCGGAACGGGGCCCGGCATCACTGTCGAAAAACGTCATAGGGTGTTGTGCGGGTTCCTGCGCCTGCTACCTGTGCGCTATGATAATCCTTCGACTCACGCTGTGCGCACCATGCCTAGGAAGGGCCGCTCAGTAACATTTCTAAATGAGTTGACGCGCACGTCGCCCTCACTATGACACCGCAGCATTAGATAGTCATTTGGGCCGGCGGCATACAGGCTCGATTCGACGGCGCTGACGCGCGAAGGGGCGGAGAATCGCGTGGCGCATGCCGGCTTCAGCGCGCGTTCTTCTTGACCGTCCCATTCCCCACTCAGTGCTCGCAGGTCCAGCTCTCGGCGAGCGGGATCTCCGTCCGCACCGTGTCTCGAGACGAGGGCGTGACATCCAGCAAGGCTTCGATCTCAGACTGCCGGTACAGTCGCTGCCGCCGAATGCCCTGCCGGTAGCTGGTGACCAGGCCACGATTGACGTAGGAGTACAGAGTCGAAAGTTTGACGCCGAGTGCCGCACAAGCTTCCTGGGCGGTGAAATACTCCTCACCCTGAAGCGAGACCATCATGCTCTCGTCCGAAAAACTCTCATCGACATTGCGCTCAGACTCATCAATCTCGTATACATCTCAAACGCCATCAACGACAATCGAGTACCATCAAGTATTATACGGTAGCTTGAGCCATATTGGACGAATCGTCACGAAAAAGAAGGGAGCCGGACATGGCGCCAGCGGGCATGGAGGACGTGGTAGCGGGTGAGTCCGCTATCACATGGATCGATGGGATCGGCGGGCAGCTGCGATATCGCGGTTACTCTATAGGGGAGCTTGCGGAGCGCTGCAGCTTCGAGGAGGTTGCGTACCTGCTGTGGGACGGCGAGCTGCCGAATGAGCACGAGCTTGCCGGCTTGCGAGACGAGCTTCGCAGCGTCAGAGTCGAGAGCGAGCGCTTCCTGCCGTTGTTGCCTGACATCCCTCGCAAGGCATATCCGCTTGACGTTTTGCGATATGTCGTTTCCTGGGACGCTCTCAGCAATACGCAAGTACTGGACAATAGTCTCGAGGCCAACCTCGCCAAGTCCAGAGCCTTCACCGCGTGGTTCATCGTGGTGGCCGCGGCGTTTCACCGCATGGTGAGCGGCCTGGAGCCCGTCGCTCCGCGCCCCGACCTTGATACGGCCGCCAACTTCCTCTACATGATGCGCGGAGAAGAGGCGAGCGAGGTGGAGGTCCGGACGCTCGACACTTCACTCGTTCTTCATGCGGACCATGAGCTGAACGCATCGACCTTTGCCGCTCGCGTTACGATTGCCACGCAGTCCAATATGCACGCCGCCATTGCCTCGGCGTTGGGGACACTGTCCGGGCCGCGTCACGGGGGTGCCAGCGATCGTGTGATCACGATGCTGGAGGACATTGGCTCGGCGGACAATGTGGAGGCATGGGTCCGCGGTCAGCTCGACCACAAGCAGCGCATTATGGGTTTCGGTCATCGCGTCTATCGCACCGTCGACCCACGCTCGCGACATCTGCGGATCATGGCGGAGCAGCTCTTGGCGCACACCGACGAGGCGGCGTGGATCGACATCCTGGAGAAGCTTGGCCACGTGATGGAGCGCGAGCGTCATCTCTACCCAAACGTCGATCTGTACGCCGCGCTGGTCAATCACAAGCTCGGCATCCGGCCGTCGTTTTATACGTCGATCTTTGCCTGTACGCGGGTTGTGGGCTGGACGGCGCACGTCATCGAACAGCTGGATGGACGCATGATTCGTCCGGTGGCGGAGTACGTCGGACCAGGACCTCGAAGCATGAGTCGTGCGGGGACCACCGTGTAGCGACCGGCGATCAAAGTTTTGAGAGGGCGCGTCGAGGAGCAGTTTCAGCGTTTCGGGGTCGAGCAATGCCGCGGGTCATCGGACCTGTACGAGCGATTGTCCCTGGGCATCGCCTCCGATCCCGAGCTGGTAGCGTTCGCGATGCACGCGCTGCCGGGTCAACCGACTCCCAACCTCGTGTTCGGCGCCGTGCAGTACCTTCTCTTGCAGGGCGCGGACAAAGACCTCGAGGATGTGTACATACAAGCCGCGTCGGCAGCGCCCTCTCCCGATTCGTACCGACTGTTCCGAGCATTCTGCCTGCGGAGAGCAGCCGAGATCGCCGACCTGATCTCGTGTCGGCTGGTCCAGACAAACGAAGTGGGACGCTGCGCCTGTATTCTCCCAGCGCTAGACTGGGTAGACTCGCAAGAACGCCGTAGCCCTCTTTACGTGATCGAAGTCGGGGCGAGCGCCGGTCTCAACCTCTTATGGCCTCAGTACTTCTACGACTACGGCAGTGGGCGCGTCTACGGTGACCCTGGATCGCCGGTGCGACTCATCTGCTCCCTGCGCGGGCCCCGCAGCCTCGGGCTGTCCCAAGTGCCTCCAACTGCAGGCTCCATCGGCATTGATGTGAACCCTTTGCGGCCGGAAAGCTCCGATGATCAAGCGTGGTTGAGAGCCCTCATCTGGCCGGAACATGTGGACAGAGCGAAGCTTCTCGATGCAGCTCTGACAATGGCCGCGCAAGACCCGCCAGAGGTAATTCGAAGCAACGCGGTCGACGTGTTGCCGGAGGTGGTCGGGAGCGCGCCTCAAGACAGCGCCGTGTGCGTCCTATGCGCGTTTGTGCTGAACCAATTCGACGAAGCGGCCCTCGAGCGTTTTTACGGCATCCTCCGTGAAAGCAGCTACGGTCGACACATCTCCTGTGTCTTACTGGATCGCGGTGATGGATCCGGAACTCCCCTACGTGTCATTCGGTTTCGAGAGGGCTTCAGCGAGGAGCGATTGCTCGCCATCTGCCATCCGCATGGACGATGGCTGGAGTGGACGGGCTAGCCGTTCTCAAGTCGTCCGGCGTACGTGGTCGTTGCGCCAAGCCGAAAAACCATCGGAGGCGCTGTGGCACTCAACGCTCCAGCGTTCAAGAGCATGCCGTAAGCTCCCCCCTTTTGCCAGAATGGTGAAGGACCCGGGGGATGAAGGGATGTCGACATCGCCGTCTGCAACCCTGTGCATCCGCGGTTCCGCTGTCCTTTCCCATTTGTCCATACGAGAGCGAGGGTGTAGGTTAGAGGTGCGGTGACCTGAGACGAGGAGTGTGATGCTCGGGCGCGCGGGCGGGTTGTGGATCCAGTTTTTGTCGTTCTCCTGATCGTTGGCATCTTCCACTTCGTGTTGGCAGCGGTGATTCTTCCGATCGTCTTCCGGAAGGACATTCGCGAATGGCGCGACGGAAGGCGAAAAGGAAAGCAGCGTATCAGTGCCCCGGTGTGCATGTACTGCGGGTCCCGTTGGACACGCGCGCGCGACGAGGGACGGACACGCTGGGACAATCACGAGCTCGTCCTTGTTACTGCATATGAGTGCGAGCACTGTCGCATGCCGTTCTGGCACGTCGATCGCTTGGCGACCACGGCGACCAAGCACTGAGCGCCTCGATCATCTGCTTCGGGGCCCGGACGTTGTTGGAACATATGTTATAATTAAGCTTGCATCCATTTCGTACGGCCTATCCTCTAGGCCTCATGGTGACGCCTTATGACGCGGGAACATATACACGTGCGCGGCGCGCGCGCACACAACCTCAAGAACATCGATCTTGTCATCCCGCGTAACGAGCTTGTCGTCTTCAGTGGGATCTCGGGCTCGGGCAAGTCAAGTCTCGCTTTCGACACCATCTTCGCGGAGGGGCAGAGACGGTACGTGGAGTCGCTGTCCGCCTACGCTCGCCAGTTCCTGGGACAGATGGACAAACCTGACGTTGACTATATCGACGGCTTGTCGCCAGCGATCAGCATCGATCAGAAAAGTGCCAGCCACAATCCGCGGTCGACCGTCGGAACGGTCACGGAGATATACGACTATCTGCGCCTTCTCTACGCGCGCATCGGTCATCCTCATTGCCCGAAGTGCGGCCGAGAGATTTCGAGGCAGAGCGTTGAACAGATCGTCGACGAGGTCATGGCCATGCCGCCCAAATCTCGCATTCTCGTCCTTGGCCCCGTCGTTCGGGGACGCAAGGGGGAGTACAGGCACGTGTTTGACGAGGCCCGGCGCGCCGGCTATGTGCGCGTGCGGGTCGACGGTCAGGTGCGTGATCTGGGCGAAGAGATCACGATGGACAAGAAGCGGAAGCACAATGTCGAGATCGTCGTGGATCGGTTGGTGCTGCCGGAAGAAAATGTAGGCGAGGAGGGCAGAGCCGCCGACCGCGCTCGCTTGGCCGACTCAATCGAGACGGCCCTGAAGCTTGGCGAGGGGCTTCTGCTGATCCAGGACCTGGACGGCGACGAGCGCCTGTTCTCCGAGCACTTCGCGTGTCCGGTCTGCGGAATCTCCATGGCGGAGATAGAGCCTCGGACATTTTCGTTCAACAGTCCTCACGGCGCGTGTCCCGAATGCACAGGTCTGGGGACGCGCATGGAGATGGATCCCAGCTTGGTCATTCCAAATCCGCATCTCAGCCTATCTGCGGGAGCGGTTGTGCCATGGGCAAAGTCGGGCACGTCGAGTCCCTACTACTACTCGCTGCTTGCGGGGGTGGCTGAGCTCCAGGGTTTCGGAATGGACGTGTCGGTCGAGCAGCTGACCGAGGCTCAGGTCCACACGGTTCTCTACGGGACGGCCAGCGAGCTCATCTCGGTCAAGCGCCATGGCGGCCGAACCATGCAGGTTCACTTCGAGGGCGTCGTTCCGAACTTGATGCGTCGCTATCGGGATACGGAAAGCGAATTCATGCGGAGCGACATCGAGCAATACATGTCGAGCGTGCCCTGTCCAACGTGTCATGGCGCGCGTCTCAAGCCGGAAAGCCTGGCCGTCGAGGTCGGCGGAAGGTCAATCATCGGCATAACGCATGCCTCCATTCGAGCCGCGGCGGGCTTCTTCGCCGCCTTGTCGGGCGAAGGCGTCGATGGACAGGAGGCTTCTGTTCTTACGGAGCGGGAGCGCACCATCGGGCGGCAGATCATCAAGGAGATCCGCGCCCGCCTGCAGTTTTTGATCGATGTCGGCCTGGACTATCTGACGCTCGATCGCACCGCCGCGACTTTGGCGGGGGGCGAGGCACAGCGCATTCGGTTGGCCACGCAGATCGGGTCCGGATTAATGGGAGTTCTCTACATCCTGGACGAACCGAGCATCGGCCTTCACCAGCGTGACAACGCCCGACTCATTCGGACGCTCCTCCATCTTCGCGATCTCGGAAACACCCTGATCGTCGTGGAGCACGACGAAGAGACGATGCGTGCCGCGAACCACATCGTCGACATCGGGCCGGGAGCCGGCGAACACGGAGGATGGATCGTGGCCCAGGGCACCATGCAGGAGATCATGGAACGCCCGGAGTCTCTGACAGGTCAATATTTGAGCGGTCGGAAGAAGATTGACATTCCAAGCCGGCGGCGCGCGGGCACGGGCGAGTTTGTTGTGGTCCGGGGCGCCAGAGCCAACAACCTCAAAGATATCGACGTGTCCGTGCCTCTCCGTCTGTTTGTCTGCGTCACCGGAGTCTCCGGCTCCGGCAAGAGCACATTGGTCAACGAAATCCTGTACAAGGCCATAGCGCAACGGCTGCATCTTCGACGGGAACGACCCGCCGATCACGACTCCGTCGAGGGACTCGAACACCTTGACAAGGTCATCGATATCGATCAGTCCCCAATCGGGCGGACTCCACGGTCTAACCCGGCTACCTATACGGGGGCTTTTACCCCGATAAGAGAGCTTTTCTCCCAAGTCCCGGAGGCGAAAATACGAGGGTACAAGGCCGGTAGATTCTCGTTCAACGTCAAGGGCGGGCGCTGTGAAGCCTGCCGGGGCGAGGGAATCATCCAGATCGAGATGCATTTTCTGCCCGATGTGTACGTGCCCTGCGAAGTCTGCAAGGGCAAACGCTATAACCGGGAAGCGCTCGAGATCAAGTACAAGGGCAAGACCATCAGCGACGTTTTGGATATGACGGTCGAAGAAGCTTTCGCGACGTTCGAGAACATTCCATCCATCGCGAACAAGTTGAGAACGCTTCGTGACGTCGGTCTGGGCTATATCAAGGTCGGACAGCCGTCGACGACCCTGTCGGGAGGCGAGGCACAGCGAATCAAGCTTGCGACCGAGCTCAGCAAACGATCAACCGGACAGACGTTGTATATCCTCGATGAGCCGACAACGGGCCTCCATTTCGCGGACGTGGAAAAGCTGCTGCTCGTATTGAACCGCTTGGTCGAGCAGGGCAATACGGTGGTGGTGATCGAACACAATCTCGACGTCATTAAGACTGCCGATTGGATCATCGACATGGGTCCGGAGGGAGGCGACGCCGGTGGAACTCTCCTGGCGCAGGGCACGCCCGAGCAGGTCTCGCAGTGTGAGTCGTCCTACACGGGCGACTTTCTGCGCGAGATCATGGTGGAATCGATTGACTCCGCCGAGGCTCAAGTAGATGGCGGAGCGCGATCGTTGAGCAGATCGGAAGAGCCCGCCGGCGTGGGAATGACCTGATCCGCGTCTAATGTGTCGTGATCGCCACGGTTACGGTGGACGGGTAAAAACCGGTCACCTGGTACCGCGATGTGGCGAAAATCTGCGGTTTGAGAGAGTACGTTCCCGGCCCATATCCGAACAGCTTTAGCGTGGCGTGCAGGGTGTGGGCGATTTCGCGCACACTCGAGGAAGGTCCCACAACCGTGACAATGACCGTTGCGGGGTTGATGGACGTGAGCAGGCTGCCCTCCACGTTCTCAGGGGTAACCCCAAGTCGAACCGAGGTGCTGGTGTCGACAGTCGCAAGCTGTGGTGTGACCTTGACGCTCGTCGTGCTCGACAAAACGCCACGTGGCAAGCGGAGTCGCACGCGTTGTAAGAAAGTCCCCGCTCGCTTGCTGAGCGACACGGGTTGCGTACCGATCGAGGTCAGACGGCTAAGCTTATCCGCCGGTCCCTCTACGGTGATTTCCGAAGGTTGCACCTTGAGTCCCACCACGCCGAATCCCACTTTGGGTTGGCCCCGTAACGGAGGGATGACAGGCAGGGTCTTGAACGTGGCGGGCGCAATCACGCGCACCGTGACCTGCACCGCCGGCGGGTCGGGCGACGTTTGTGCGAAGTGACCGATGACCTGCTGACCTTGACTATTGACCGGGAGCGGAGAATATTGGCCGCTGAAGTTGAATCGAGTTGCACTCAGGCTCACTTGAGCCTGGTGCACCTGTGCCACAAGGGAAGCCGGACCGGAGATGCGCACGGTCGTCGGTTGCATCGTCACATCTTCGCGATACCCCGGGGGTGGCTTGTTCACGAGCTTGTAGCCCACGGGTACCGCAACCGCCTTGAGGGCTTCGATTCGGACGGGAATGAACCGCGGGATGATCTGCACGACCTTCACTCCCGGGTCACGCTGTACCTGGACGGGTATGCGATAGAAACCTGGCCGTTTTCCCGCCAGGTCGACGAACGGCTGAAAGCTGGCCGCATTGAAGTAGGGTCCGCCCGACGATACCTGCACCCGCAGGCGAACATCCTCCGATTGCTCGTTGACGACGTAGCTTCCGTTCAGCCCGTGATACGTCACCGGCAGCAGACCGGGGTAGTCGTAGGTGGTGGGGGACGCCTGTTTACCGGTGATGTACAGCCAGAGAGCCGTCGCAAGCACCAAGGAGAGCATGAGGCGCAGCAGCGACTCGCGCGACAAGAGCCACCGGAGCTGGCGCCGAGCGGAGCCGGCAGCCGTGCCAAATGGCTCACTCGCGCCGTAATGACGGTTCGCGTCGTTGTGCTTCGCTCTCTGCGCCACGAACGCTTACCGGCTTCCCGCAGCCACCAGCCGGGACTCCGTGGAGTGTGCGTGAAAGAAGATCTGGATGAACCGTCCAAGATGTTCCAGGCTGACGTCCGACGTAATGTGGCCATTGCGGGCCAACGAAACCGTCCCCGTTTCCTCGGAAACCACAATGCACGCCGCGTCCGTCTGCTCGGTAATGCCGATTGCCGCGCGGTGTCTGGTCCCGTAGCCCAGAGCAGCGGCGCTGTCCGACAGCGGGAGGACGCAGCCCGCGGCGAGCACACGGTTTCCACGAATGATGACCGCTCCGTCGTGCAGGGGAGAGTGGACAAAGAAAATCGTCACCAGCAGGTCGCCGGTCACATCCCCGTCAACGCGGACGCCGCTGCGCACAAAGTCTTCCAGGCCCGTGGTGCCCTCCAGAACTATGAGAGCACCGTACTGGCGATCGGCGAGGCGTCTCACCGCCTCGAGAAGCTCGTCCGAGGACGCGGGTTGAATCGGCGTCGAGAGCGTCGCCAAGGGATGGTTGATGATTGCGCTCGTGCGTCCCACCTGTTCAAGAGCCCGACGCAGCTCGGGTTGGAAAATGATTGGGATTGACACCAGCAAGACGAGCGGAGAGTTTCGCAGCAGCCAATCGACCATGGTCAGGTGAAAGGCCGCGGCCACGAGGGAGAAAAAAATGAACAGCAAAATGACACCACGCAGCACCTGGTCGGCGCGAGTCCCTCGGACCAACATTAAGATACCGTAGAAGAGCACGGCGACAATCAGAATGTCGAGGGCGCTTGACCAGGTGAAGCGTCCGAAAGAGGAGACAAGTTGGGATGAAAGGTCGTGCACCGACAGCTCCAGCCAGAGCCGCGAGCCCCAGCATTGCTATCGGAAGTATAGCACCGAAAAATCGTGGGACGATCGCAGCGGCGTATAAAAACGGCTCGGATTGGCCATTTCTTCGACTCCTTGTAGAGACAACGTTTTAACCATGCCCGTTGTGACATCTCTTGAGCCACAAAAACACGACCGAGAAAGGCTCAATGTTTTCGTTGATGGAGTTTTCGCACTCGGCATGTCCGCGTCGGTTGCTCTGGCTCACGGAGTCCGAACCGGTATGGAGGTGACCGTCGATGACTTGCGATCGTTCGAGATCGATGACGAGGTCGAGCGAGGCCACGCCGCAGCTCTGAACTTTCTTTCCTACCGACCCCGCAGTACACGAGAAGTGCGCGACTACCTTCGAAAAAGAGGCGTGTCCGACTCGCAGTCGGACGAGATTTTTGCGCGCCTGGAGCGGACAGGCCTGATGGACGACGGGCAGTTTGCCCGATTCTGGGTTGAGAATCGGCAGGCCTTCCGCCCCCGAGGCAGATTCGCTCTTAAGATGGAGCTGCGCCGGAAGGGAGTTGCCGACAACGTGATTGAGGAGGCGCTCACCGACTTGGGCGACGAGGACGTCACCGCGCATGACGTGGGTATGAAAAAGGCGCGTTCCTTTCCCTTGCACGACGAGCGCGCATTCGTGCAAAGACTTGTCGGGTTTCTGCAGCGGCGAGGTTTTCCCTACGATGTCGCTTCGTCCACAGCTCGTTCTATTTACCGGGAGATGACAGAGGAAACGTAGCCCGCCTCTGAATCCTGCGGCACCCTTACGTGGTCTGTTCTTCGGACGTCGTCACCGAGGGCGGGTCGTCGGACGGTGCCGTTGCACGCTTTGCGCGTTCTTCTTCCGCCAGGACACGGCGCAAGACCTTACCGGCGGCGGACATGGGTAGGGAGTCGCGGAACTCGACGGCGCGCGGCACCTTGTGCTTGGCGAGCCTCTCGGAAACGAACCGGCTCATCTCTGATTTGTTGGATTGCTCTCCGGCCTTGAGAACGACGAAGGCCTTCGCAATCTCGCCGCCGCGTGAATGGGGCACGCCCACGACAGCCGCTTCTTTCACCTTGGGATGCTCGAACAAGACTTCTTCTATCTCCCTGGGGTAAATATTCTCCCCGCCGGTGATGATCAAATCCTTCTTGCGGT
>QHBP01000026.1:0-192 GCA_003244175.1 Chloroflexota bacterium
GAGTTCGAGACTGCAAGAAAGGCAGCGAGCGAGTCGGAAGACGATCTACTCGAGGAGGCGGTCCGGACCGTACGCGAGTATCGTCACGCTTCCATTTCGCTGCTGCAGCGCCGCCTCAAGGTTGGTTACTCGCGGGCGGCACGCTTGATGGATCAGATGGAGGCTCGAAACATCGTTGGCCCCGCGGACGGC
>QHBP01000026.1:236-3061 GCA_003244175.1 Chloroflexota bacterium
GAGCCGTACTGGAGCCGGCGCTCGACGACGCCTAGGAACGCATCCAGCTCCTCCGTTGGTAGACTTTGCCAATCAAAGGACGGAGGTGAACGGGTGACCGTGACCGAGGACGTTCAGGGAATTACGGTGCGCGTCAAGGGCCGCAATATGAAGGTGCCGTCCGCGCTGAAGCACCAGGTGACGCGAAAGATGCGTAAGTTAAGCAAATATCTTGACCGACTGGACGAAATCCAGGTTGAGCTGACGGGGGAAAATACTCGCGAAAGCGACCAGAAGAATCACGTCGAAGCCGCGACCCACGCGGGAGGCCGGTCAATGCGCGTCAGCGCAACCCATGCAGACATGCAGGCAGCTATTGATAGTGCTGTAGACAAGCTCTACCGTCAACTGGTGCGCCAGAAGGAGCGCATGAAGTCTAATCACCATGGCAAGCTGGCCGACCGGTTTGCCGAGAATGCACTCTCGGAGGCGGTTGAATGGACGGCGGCTGACATGAACGGGGAGGAGCCTATCGCTGTCGAGCGCCTGGAAATGAAGCCGCAATTCGAGGACGAGGCATTAGAGGAGCTTCGGCGGCTCGGCTACAGCTTTTACGTGTTCCTAAACGCTCGCACCGAGCAGGTCAACATCCTGTACAGGAAGGGCAATGGGCATTACGGTCTCATAGAGCCGAGCTTCTCTTAAGAGCTAAGGCTGCGTGTCGCCGTCGCCTTCATATTCGCGCTCGTACTCTTCATAGCTCAAGATGACGACAGGCTTATCCTTGTACAGCGCCACTTGAGGAGTACCACTGGCGGCCGCGTGCTCGAGGGCATCCTTAAGCGCTGTCGTAACCTCGATCTTGATCATAGAGTCTCCTTCTCGCGTGGGAGATTGTCGCACGCTCGCGCCTCCAGCCCGTGTATGCATGTCTTTGGACATCGATCGACCGACACTCTTCAACGCTTCTTGACGACTCAAAGGTACAGTTGCCAGTACAAGTATTATACGCCGTATCGGAGCTTCTGTCATCTGCTGAAGAACCGACGGTGGTGCTCGAGGATCCCATCCTGGCGGTATACTTAAGGCACTTTGCCACGCGGGGGACCGATGTTAGACGTTGCCCAGAGTCTGGGCGCTCGACTGGGATCCGCCGACGCCATCCTCGCGTGTGCCGTCCTCCTCATCATCACTTCTCTGTGCTACCAGGTCTTACGGCTAGCTGGACGTGCGCCAAATGGAAAGTGGGTTCATCGGTACAGCCGTGTGGCCTGGCAGGTCGGCGGCTTGCTTGGATTGGAGCGTGCGTATGAGTTCACGCGGGGCCGGATTCCCCACGAGACCGACATAGCTCTCTTGAACGCGTACCGTCTACTGGATCTCGAGTGGAAGCACGGGCTCTTTTTTGAATCGCGCGTTGAGCGATTCTTCCTCCAATTCCATGCCTTGATGACGGCAATCGATCTTTTCTACATCCTTGGGCACGTGTTCGTAACCCTCGGTGTCTTGATCTGGATCATGACCAAACGGAACCAGCACTATGCTCGCGTGCGCAATCTCCTCATGCTGACTACGGCCGTCGCGCTAGCCGTATACTATTTCTTCCCTACTGCGCCCCCGAGGATGCTGGGAAACTACGGCTTTGTAGACATGATGCAGATGCACCACCTGGCTCAAGCCGGCGGCGAGCAGCCTGGCTCCTATAGCTACAACCCTTACGCAGCAATGCCGAGCTTACACGTAGCCTACGCACTCGTTGTCACCTTCGCTCTTCTCTTGAGTGAGCGGCGGTTCCTCGTGCGACTCCTTGCGGTTAGCTACCCACTTGTCATGGCTGCCGTCGTGATCATCACGGGGAACCATTGGCTGCTTGACGTCATTGCAGCATTTGTACTCGTGGTCTTGGGCGCAGCGATCTTGGCGGCCGTGTCGCGCATTCCGGCTCTCCTAGCCGGACAACGCTTGCCTCTCTACCGCTGGGTAACCCTGCAGAAAGCGGCTGCCGAGCGCTCATCTTGACGGCTGCCCACGAGATCTCTCGCACCCATCTCAGGACAGGGCCACCCCGAACAGCAGACATATCCATCGTCATTCCTATTAGGGATGAAGAGGAAAGTCTGCCCGAACTGCACGCCCAACTGACGAACGTGCTGGACAAGATGGCCCTCTCCTCTGAGATCATCCTCGTCGACGACGGCAGCGATGACGGCACGTCCGACCGGTTGGAGGAAATTTACGCCAGCGACGCGCGGATCCATGTCTTAAGCCTAAGGCGCAATTTCGGCAAGACCGCAGCGCTACTGGCAGGATTTCAAGAGGCAACCGGGACCATAGTGGTCACTATGGACAGCGACCTACAGGATGATCCTGGGGAGCTGCCGCAATTACTTGCAGCGTTGGATGGCGGCCTGGATCTTGTCTCGGGGTGGAAGCGCCGGAGACACGATCCCCTGACGAAGACGGTTCCGTCCCGCATATTTAACTTCACCGTGCGGCGCTTCACAGGCATTCCACTTCATGACTTCAACTGTGGCTTCAAGGCATACAGACGTGAAGTTCTGGAAGACCTCAAGCTATACGGAGAACTCCACCGTTTCATACCGGTGATGGCTTACTGGCGTGGATACCGGATTGGAGAAGTCGAGGTACGGCACCGACCACGAATATTTGGCCGCTCGAAATTCGGTGCGGGTCGCCTGGTCAAGGGCCTTCTCGACTTCCTTAAAGTCATGTTTCTCACCCGTTATCTCCAACGACCGTTACAGCTGTTCGGGGTACTGGGGCTTGCGCTGGCATGCCTTGGCGGCCTTGGTTTTGCCTATCTTCTGGTCCTGAAGATCATGGGG
>QHBP01000319.1 GCA_003244175.1 Chloroflexota bacterium
CCACCGAGCAGCCGGAGAGGGACCGACGGCCTACAGGTTTGTGGGCGAGAGAGATGCTGCCCGCCGGGAGCCGGAGAGGGCCACGCGACCTACATGCTGTCCGCGATCCCATCCCCCTCGTCCCACTTTTGCGGTGCGATCAACCCACGCTCTCATCGGTGATTCCATCTTTCACGGCATGCAGCTCTCGCAGCGTCCGGGTGGCGCGATCGTCCACAGCGTACAGCTCGGAGGGCGATTCAGCGAGATCGAACAGAGACAATGCCTCCTTGCGCATCTCGAGAGCCCGGCGGTACCGCACGCCAACCGGAGACCCACCGGGGAGCAATTCCAGCGCGATGCTGCTTTACAGGTCGGCGATCACATCGTCGCACGCCGCCAGCTTCCCCTCCACCAGGTGGCGCAGGGATACACCGCTACCCTCCACGGATTGGGCCTTCCGTTGTGAGGGCCGTATCAGCAACAGTATCATCGCCACCATTGCAACAATGGCAATGGCGCCGACCACCGACATACCTCCCTGGACCACCGCATCGGTGAGCGCGAGCGCAATGAGCGCCATCACCGCAGCGGGCAGCCAGGAGATCTTCCATAGAAACCGCAGCCAGAGCGGTGGGAAGAAAATGCCGGAGATCGCCCACTTGACGTCGTCATCCCAGGCCGATGACGTCCACATCAGGATCAATCCAATAGGCGGCATGAGGAGCAGCAAGGCCGCAATGATTCCCGCCGGGACCGAGGAGCGAGGCGCCGGCAGGTGCTGCGACGCGCCGCAACCCGGACAAAAGGCGGATCCTGCCGGAATCGGCCGGCCACACGATGAACAGAACATCTACATCCAGTTCGGGATCATGGTTCGAGGGAAGAGACAGTGCCGCCGCCAGAGCTTCGGGTGGGAAACGAGCACGTCCGGTACACAAAAATAGCAGGCCGGCTCGGCCCTCGCGCCCGGCCCTTCTCCCGCAGAGTCGGTGAGGAGTGCCTGGGGGAGCGGTTATTCTCGTACCTGTCGCGATCCCTATACCTGCTAAACGCCGCCAGCACCGCGCTCAGGTGACCTACCAACACTTATCTGGACATTGCATAACATATCCTTCTACGCTTCGGGTAGGCACATTCCATTAACCTCTCCTCTCACTCTTGACCCTGACGCAACGTCAGGCCCTAAGCTGACTCTCGTAGATCGGAAATGACGAGGACGGCTCATGTATCGTATTGGAGAATTTGGGGACCTCACGGCGGTTTCGGTCCGTACCCTGCACCATTACGACCGCATCGGTCTGTTGCGGGCCGGCGGCGTATTCGGATGCGCGCTACCGGCTGTATTCGGACGAGGACCTTTTGCGGCTGCAGCAGATCCTGACGCTGCGCTACCTGGGATTTCCCCCTCAAGCAGATTTTTCAGCTCCTGGACCGGCCGGATTTCGACCTGGTAGCGTCCATGCGCATTCAGCGCAATGCATTGCGGGAACGCATTTCCGAGCTACAACGGATCGACGAGGTCCTGGGCGAGCTTCTGGACCACCGGCGAGCCGGTGGCCGGTGGGACTGGGAGCTGGTCACCAGGGTTTCGGCGGCCGTGCAACAGGGATTGGTACAGAAAGGAGACAAGCAGATGCAAGAGTACGACAGTCCGGAAGAGATGCAGCGGGAGTTCGCCGAGCTCGGCAAGCAGGTCCCGCCCGAAGAGATCGCGGACATCGAGCGCGGATGGACGACGCTCCTCAGAGACGTGCACGCCAACCTCGAGCTCGATCCCGCGAGCCGGGAGGCGCGAGCTCTGGCGGAGCGCTGGGACGTGCTGCAGCAAGCCACGATGGCGGGATTCCGCGGGAACGAGAAGCTGGCCGCTACCGTAGCGGAAGGCTACCGGCGGGGTCGCTACGCCGCCATCGAGGGCACGCCCCGGCCGGAGGACTTCGCTTTCATCAAGACGGTGCATGAGGCGCGCAATGATGAGGGTGAGGGACGAACTCGGATAGAGTAGAAGCCCCGAGAGACCGGCAAGGCATCTCGATTCACGCACGAGCTCAAGTGGGCTCATGCCCGGCCCAAGCGGTCAACGAGCCGGGCCGCCGGACAGGCACGAATCCAGTTCATCGGGCGGCCGAGGGAGCATCCTTCCCTCGGACGCTTTTCACGGTCGCACGACCGAGCTTTCGGGATTGGGAACACTGTCAGGGAACCTCCTCTGCAGTCCGAAGCGCGCTCTCGTAGTCGGTCTGGCTAATCCAAAAGCTCTCGCCTCTCAGTTCATCGAGGATGGGGTGTATTGTAGGAATCAGCCCGAGGCGCTTCGCCCGGATCACCATACCTATTGTGGTCAAGGGCGAACGTATTCGTGAGCGAAGGGCCTCGTCACTTTGAATTCGCCTGCGTGCCAGTCGCTCGTCGACAACGACATGGGCTCCCATGTCTGAAGCAACGGACAGAGTGGAGCTCTCTCCTGCATCCAGTTCTGGATAGAGAAACTCATCTCCCGCGTCGACGATACGCAGGATACCCCGGGCTTCAGCGTCGATCAGAGCTGCGGCTCCCGGTCGGTTGTGGTCATGAGCAACCTCTATCCAAACGGTACGTGTCACGTAAACAGGATTCGGAAACATCGCCAACAGATCGAGACGTCCCACCCGCGCCAGACCGATCAACGTACTGGAGTCCGCCACAACCGGCGCGTGGGGGTCGGTCACAAAGGTACGGGTTGAGTTTTTTCGGATGCATGAAGACCGTCCTCAAAAGCTGCGAGCTCCGCCTCGAAGCCCTCTTCCGGCGCTCGAAGAATTGAGACATGCAGCCGGCCGCACAACTCGATGAAGGCGGCCAGATCCACTCCTGCAAATCGAGCAGAGCGTCCCAGCGATAGAGTGCCTCGATCGAACAGGTCGACGGCCACGAGAGCCAGTGTGTGTCGATAGACGTCATCTCCGCCCTTCACCTGGGACGCCACACGCGCCAGCTCGGAGGCGCCCACCATCCACACAGCTGGCTCATTGTTCTTGGTCACAAGCACCGGCTCGGCTGCGGCGGCGGCAACTACCTTTGATGCACCTTCATGAGAGAGCTGTCTCACCGATACGGTTTTCATAGTCGTCCTACCCTCACCTATGGGTACATGCGGTAGCTACATCGTAGCGACTTTTTAGCGAACGTCAGAGCCGTACCACTGAACGTTGACCACGGAAATCAGCTCATCGGGCAGTACACCCTTGACCGCGGCTCCCTGGGCTAAGTCCTCCAACCGGGCCAATGATTGCTCCCCTTTTGAGGCATGCACGACGAGACGCGCGCGTATTATGGTACACAGGAATGGGCAGGTGTTATTCGGAAAGCGGGTCAGTGTCAATAGGGCATGTCACCCGTGATTCAGATGCACGCATCAGATACCAAATGAGGGGCTACTAACTCGGATGCCCGGGACCTAACTACTCCCACCCGCAAGTAAGGGTCAGCTCAGCCATCAACGATCAGGGTTCTCCCCCCGCTCGGGAGCCTTCATCGCTGGCTTTCGGCAGCATTTTCTTGAGCTCCATCTGTATCTGCGGTAAATCGCGTTCGATCGTGGACCAGACCAGGTCCAAATCGACATTTTGGTACTCATGGACCAGGATGTTACGCATACCCACTATCAGCGGCCAGGGCAGTTTCGGGTGCGCTCGTCGAAACTCGTCTGACATATTCCGTGAGGCCTCTCCGATGATCTGAAGATTGTGTACCATCCACGTCTGTACCATCTCGTCAGACTCATACAACGTCTTTGCCACGAATAGAATGCCTCTGAATTCGTCCGATCGCATCCAGAATGTCGTGTGCCCGATCCGTGTCGTCTCTCACAGAGAGTGCGCATCACGCAGCACCCGCTCGCGAATGCGTGGCTTTAGAGACCGCTCCGTCACCACATCCACGTGCCGGCCCAGTAATTCCTCGAGCTCTATCTGCAAGGCGGCCTGATCCAGTAACGTCCGACCCGGCTCCAATTCCACCAGCAGGTCCACGTCACTCCGCGGTCCGGCCTCGCCCCGGGCAACGGAACCGAACACCCGCACGGAGCTTGCACCGTGCCGCTGGGCAACGCGGACAATGTCAGCGCGCTTGTCGTAGAGTGTATCGTCCGTGCTTGTCACGCGGTCCTCGTTTTTCCCGTTGTGACGATTCGTCGATAGCTGAGCCTGCTCCGGCCCGACGCTCTCCTCGAACTGTTGCTCGGGTACGGCTGGAAGCCTTTCCAGTTTGTCTTTGGACGGGCTTGTCATTTTCCCGCCCTTTCCGGTGGTTTGGAAAACCAGTGCATCCAGCGCAAGCACCCTTATGTGATACCGTGATACCCGTTGAGTGAGCGTCCGGCCCGTCTGGGTGACGGCCCAAATCGTCTTGATACACTGCAAGCGAGCCGAACAAGCGGGCTAACGTGTCTAGGCGGGAAGAACACTATGGCCGATCCCAAACCTGTACCGCCGCCGGATCCAGTGCCGGCACTGTCCGTCGATCACGACTTCATCACAAGAGGCGGAGGAGTGCCCAAGGTCGTGATCAAGCGGCCTGAAAAGTAATGACCTCTTCTGCCGACATAGACCCAGCATATTGGCCGGCCCTGGACAAATTGACCCTCCGACGCGCTCATCCCTACATCTGCAGCGCATCTTCAGGAGGAACGGCGGTGGACAATCAAGCGATTGGCAGGGGCGAGGGCCAAGTGCAGGGTGACGGGGGGCGCAGTCAAGCGACGGTTACGGCCGCCCTTTCGCTTTTCATTAGCGCGGCTGGGCCAGACCCCTTCGCCACGTACGCTAATGACTTGTCTCCAGGTCGAACAGACCGATCCGTATGTCAGGGCGATCATGAATGGGGTGGCGGAGTTCCGTCACCTGTTCCGTGAGTTCTCGGCCATCATGAAAGACGGTCCATGGCAGGGCGGCCTCGTATTTCGGTCGACCCTCCGCGTGGCGTTTGCCCTGATTCCATACTGAGATGACGGTGTGCCCCTTGAGGGAAAAGAAGCGGCGCTTCTCTCGCATTTCGTACCGGGTCATGTAGTCATGTATCGGATTCAGGATGATCGGCGCGAGCGTCCGTAGCTGGGGCATCGCGCAGTAAGGGTCATAAAATTCACCACCACCACGCTGTAGCTTCACTATGTTCACTTCACCGCAGATAGCCACGACCGAGTCGTCTACGCGTCTCTCCGGTAATGCGCGGACAAATCCAGTACCGAGAACCGGATTGAGCTCGTCGAACCGTCCGAACTGTTGGCGCATCGCTCGCGGCTCCCGTTCGCCGCGTGTCCAGGCTTCAACGACAAGCTCGTCCCCTCCGAATCCGGGGGCACTGTCGAGGGCACCAACTTCCAAAATGACGCGTTCGACGCGCGAGAGCGAGTCGAAAATCGCATCGTGGTCCCGTACGTGCCGTGAGCCAACATCCCAGCTGTAAAGCGCGTAGAGGATGGTGTCGCAACCTTCTTCGTCGCACCTTCGGTTGATCGCCGCCAGGTCGTTCGAAAAATCCCAGCGGCCGTCCTGGCCGGCAATCCTGTAGTTGCGCGAGACGAGGGCGATGCGTCTAATGGACATAGAGTTCCCCTGTCGTCGGAGAATTCATCGACATTAAGTTTGTATTGTTTCGGAGGTACTCAATGGTAAAGCGAAAGTGAAGCATCGAGCGCGCTGCCGCGACTGCAAGCAGACGGTGTACCGTCTGCTTGGCCAAATCTTCGGGTCGGTTGAACCCGCCTGGGCTCCGCCATGGCCGTGTCGGCCGGAAGCGCTGGTCAAGGACAGCCTGGTGGGCCCGCTCGTCGAACAGATCTACGAAGCTCTGGTCTCCCATCGAGGGTTCACGTCCTTCATTGGGAGGAGCGCAATGCCAAACTGCGACTTCTTCGTGCCGGGCAACCCGGGCTTTGTCGTGGAGATTGACGAGAAGCAGCATTTCGCCGAACCTCGACTCATCACGTTGAATCTAATCCCCGACGGATACAAATTGGGGTTTGACGTTAACCGCTGGCGGCAAGAGTGCCTTCGAGTTCGTGCCCATGACAATGACCCGCCGTACCGGGATGAGCAGCGCGCCTGGTACGACGTCCTGCGTGACCTCATGCCGCCCTCTCGAGGGATGGCGGGCACCGTCCGCATAATGGACGGCAGCTTTCCGTTCTGCGGAATCCATCCCGGGGACTCGGCAGCCGTCGAGGCCTTTAAACACCTCGTGGTCCCGGTGGCAGGCATTCAGTAATTGGTGGCGAGGCTACTTCGGAGAGTGACTAACCGGCACAAAGCGAGTCGGGAATCAGACGTCGTACTCGGACGACCCCGATCTTTTCTCGGCAGGCCTGAGCCGACTTCGCTCTGCCAGTGTCGCGGGACAATCTTGGCCACTCACTCTCCTTATTCAAGGTTATCGTACAACCTTGAATAAGGACGTGTCACATTCAAGGAAACGTTTGATCAACAGAGGCACGGCCGATCGGTCTTGCCGCGACGTAGCGCATACCAGCAGCGTGAGGTCCGGAGAGCTCACGCGGGGACCAACCAAACGCAAGGTCGATACGCCTCAGTACGGCGGTGACGATGCGACGGAGGTGGGCACGGGTGCGGCGGCAGGTATTAGCGCGCGAGCCGCCCGGTGTGCCCGGTGCGGGTGCGCCTCTTGTATGGCATTACACTTGGGAGTCAACCTCCCTAGACACGAACAGGTATCTCCCGCACAGACCAGCGGTTGCCGTCCGGATCATTGAAAAAGACGAATGAGCCCCAAGGGAACTCCTGGACCTCGCTGACCTCAACTCCCCGTTCGACGAGCTCTGCGCGCGCCGCACCGATGTCTGAGACGGTCAACTGCAGGCCCTGCGCAGAGCCCGCCGGCATGTCCACAAGCCCGATCCCCAGGGCGATCGAGCAGGCCGACCCGGGAGGCGTCAACTGAACGAAGCGAATCTCCTCACCGACCCTGTGGTCACGGGGATTGCCACCAATTCAAGCTTCCACTCCATGATGCGTTCTCCTTTCGTCTGCGCTCTCGCTGAGGGCGGCGGTCTCGCCGGTGACGATCCTGCGCCTGCCACTTACCATATCCTTGAACGATCGACGCGTTGAAGCGACCCGCAACGACCGGCGCATCTTGCTCGGCTGACCTTGGCGGATCCGACGCAACCAGCCCAACGTGTTGCACAGTTCCTGGACAACGCGTTTTCATCCTCCAGAACAAGAATCGCCATCGGAGGCGTACGCCGGCTCGCCCTCGACGAGCAGGGTTGGGCTCCGCCGGGTGAGGTACGCCTCGAGAACCCGGCCTGGCTCTCTTGTGACTGCCTGATGTAAGATATGTCCATGGAAGACATCCATGGACATCAAGAGACGATCGTTCCAGCTGGTGAATTCAAGCAACGCTGTCTCGCGCTCCTCGACCGGGTGTCCGAGACGGGCGTATCGATTGTAGTGACAAAGCGCGGGCGGGCAGTCGCACGAGTCGTGCCAATCGAGTCGTCGATGGCTGTGCTCGACGGCAGCCTACGCACGCAGATCGAGGACGAGGAGGAACTTTACTCGACGGGAGAGACCTGGGACACCGAGCACGCCGGGTGATCCTACTGGACACACATGCGCTCACCTGGTGGGTCGAGGGCAAGGGGAAACTCTCCCAGCCTGCCGGCGCGGCAATCGTGGAACGCGCTCCCCCGTTGATCAGCCCAATCTCCTTGTGGGAGCTGGCCGTCCTCGTCGAGCGAGGGCGGGTTTCGGTCGACCGCGATCTGACTCGCTGGTGCCGTGACCTGCTCGCTTCCAGGAAGGCGGAGGTGGCCGCCCTAACCCCATCCGCCGCCATCGCCGCCGCGCAACTTCCAGAGTTCCATGGTGACCCGGCCGACCGATTTATCTATGCGACCGCCCGAGAGCTAGACATCGGGCTAGTGAGCAAGGACACGAAGATCATGGACTATGCGCAGCAGCACCGAGACGTTGAGGTTGTCTGGTAGCGAGACGTCCCGCCGTGGCTCTCTGCCGAGACCCTGGCCGCGCTGGGCTACCGCCCGGAGTTTAATGCAAACAAACTCGCCGACTTCGACAGCCGCTTTGCGGGTGGTTCCACACACGACGAGGAAGGACAAACCTTGCTTGAGTCGAGCGTCTCTCTGTCACATGAGCCGGTGGAAGAGGATGACCTCGAACTGACGTACCGCGACTCGCTGGTCGGTGCCTGACCCCTGGTATCCTCCTCCGACCGCATACTACGTCGTGGCGCAGGAGGCGCAAGAGTATCCCCTGCGACAAGGTGACCTTGTCCTCTGTAGTCAGTCAGGACGGACAGATGCTTAGCTGGCGCCGGCCGTGCGGTGATGGAGATGGAAGCCCAGAATGGCTGGCCCCGCGCCGATGAGCGGGAGTCCAAGGATGAGCAGGGAGAAGACGAGATGCACCGGGTCGTTCGGAGGATGGATCACGGTCGGGAGATCATGCGGGATCGCTGCCACCATTCCGATCAGGAGGAGCGCAGCTCCTAGCAGAGGCATCCACCAGAGGCGCAACCGGAAAATAAGTCCCCCGGTCACAAGATCGGCCGCCAGCAGGACCAGGACCGATGCTTCGACCGATTCGTGTGTGTGGCTCAGCACCACGGTCTCCAGAAAGATATAGAGAACCGCAACCGCAATCAGAGCGGCGGCTGTGGTCTTGTCCCACCTGGTCATGGGTCGGACCACGACCGAGCGGCCGGTTGATCGTGTCGGTGCGCTAGTGTCCATTGAATCTCTCCTTCATCGCGCTGTTTGGGTTGGTTCGATCTGGGGCCAGCGTACCTGCGCACCGTCCAGAGCGGAACCTGGCCAGCCTCCGAATTTGCCGCCACGATCCTCAAGTTTGGGCGTGAGGCAAACTTCAGCCTAACCTTGAGGTCAGCCTGGTAGACGGCGAATTTGAAGTGTGTCACTATCGGGTCATGCAGGAACGTGCGCTCTACCGAGGCGTGCTCGCTTTCGGCGCTCTCGCCGTTGCATCCCTCCTCGTGCCCGGAGTGCTCGGACTCAATGCCCACACTCCTGGCGCCCGGGGACTGGGACCTCTTGGCTACTTCGCCTGGTACGTGGTGGGGGCCTTCGCTTTCTGGAAACGTCCGTACCATCCGGTAGCGCGGCGGCTGTTGGTGTCGGGAGCTGCATTTATGGCGGCAGCGGCCCTCGGCTAAGGGCTTTTCCAGGTGGTCTACCGCTACGGCTCCTTCCCCTGGCTCTGGGTAGCCAACGCTATCCAACAATGGGTGGAGTGGGCAGCATACGTCGCGTGGGTAGCGCTTCTCGCGATCTTCCCAGACGGCGCCAGCCAGCGGCCGTACGAGCGCCGGATCGTCCGGCTCCTCATTGCAACGGCCGTGGCCGTCCCCGTGCTCTTGCTGCTCTCACGCTCCCATGTGCAGGTCGATCCCTGGTTCGCGTGGCAGGCGGCGCCGGCCAGTCCGTTCTATGTTCCGAGGCTTGACATGCTGGCCGGGATCGCTACTGCGCTCTGGTGGGCCCGCTTTCCGGTGGTACTCGTGGGTGTCGCACTCCTCCTCCTACGAGCACGACGGTACAGCGGTCAGCACGTGCTTCAGATCCAGTGGGCGCTCTCTGCCTCCGTTCTCTATGTCGTCCTCAATCTCGTACCGGTGAATCAACTCGCGACGCTCTTTGGCGCCAAGCCCAGCGCGGTGGGAGAGCTTCCCTGGGAGATCGCCTTTGCCCTGACGCCCTTCGCCCTGGCCATCGGGATACTCCGGCACCGGCTGCTGGATATCGAGCTCGTGATCCGCAAGTCGATCGTCTATGGCGCGCTCTGGATGGCCATCGCCCTTGCCTACGCCGGATTGGCTGCCGTCCTCGGCCTCGCCGCGGGCCAGCACTTCCCAGTGATCCTCGCCGTCCTGGTGACCATCGTGGCGACCATGGTCTTTGGGCCGGCGCGGCGATGGCTAGAACGACTGGCGGACCGCTGGGTCTTCGGAGAGCGGTTGAGTGGCTACGAGCTGCTGCGGCGCTTCAGGGGCGACGCTCGAGGAGACCTTCGATATTGAGCAGTTGGCGCCGAGGGTTGCCGCGACGATTCGGCAGGGGCTGGACGTCCGGTGGGTCCGTATCTCACTCTATCGCGAGGGTGACCCTTCCCTCACTCTGGCTCGGGTGGGTGCTCCGCTCGAGGCGGTGGGTGCAGACGGGGTCGAGCTGGGCGCTGAAGCGGCGCCGACCGCGACCGCACCGCTCTGTACGGCGCTGAGCGCATCGGACGGATCGACTGCGGTCTGAAAGTAGAGGGTAGCTTTGGGACAAAGGACCGGGACCTCCTCGAGACGCTGGGACGGCAGGCCGCTCTGGCCATACGCAATTCGCGCCTGGCGGCCGAGCTGGCGGACCGGCTGGAGGAGATCCACCGGCAGGCACAGGAGCTGACCGCCTCCAGGACCCGGATCGTGCAGGCGGAAGAGGCGGAGCGGCGCCGCATCGAACGGAACATCCACGATGGAGTGCAGCAGGAGATCGTCGCGCTCCTGGCCAAGCTTGGTCTGGCACGTAACCAGCTTAGGCGCGATCCGGAGGTGGCGGATGCCACCCTGGCAGAGATCCAGGAGGACGCGCGGCAGGCGTTGGAAGATCTGCGCGAGCTGGCCCGAGGAATCCATCCGCCGGTCCTGAGCGATCGGGGACTGCTGGAAGCCATCGAGGCGCGAGCCGCGCGGCTGCCGCTGGGGGTCACCATCGAGTCGGATCGGGCGCTCCGGGGCAGGCGCTATGCCGAGCCGATCGAGGGCGCGGCCTACTTCCTGGTCTGCGAGGCGCTCGCCAACGTCCTGAAACATGCGTCTGCTCAGCATGCGACGGTTCGGCTCACGCATGGAGACGGACGGCTCCTGGTTGAGGTGATCGACGACGGCACCGGCTTTACACTGAATGGAGCCTCCGGCTCAGGGCTGAGAGGACTCACGGACCGAATCGACGCGCTGGGAGGAGGTCTGCGGATCACGAGCGGCCCTGGAGAAGGGACGAGGGCTCACACCACGGGAACTCGATGTGCTGCGGGAGATGGCGCAGGGCAAGACGAATCCGGCAATCGCGGATTCCCTGGCGCTCTCCGAATCGTCCATCGAGAAGCATATCAATGCGATCTTCTCCAAGCTGGAGTTGACTGAGGAGACGCAGATACATCGCCGGGTGGCGGCCGTGCTGACCTTCCTTCGCGACGCCGACCAGCAGGGGACGTGATTCCCGTGCCGCGCTGATGTACGAGCGGAATCAGGAGAACGTATAGAAGCTCTGCCCGGGCTGTCTCATCTCCGGCGGGAACTCCTGCAACAGCCACAGATTGCCGTCCGGGTCGCTAAAGCCGGCATACTTCACGCCACCGAGATTCGTGATCTCACCCACCTCGAGTCCACGTCCAACGAGTGCCGCGCGAGCGGCTTCCATATCCGCGACCATCAGGTGGAGCCCTTTGACCGAGCCTGGCTGCATGTCAGAGATCTCCTGCATCCCCGTGCCGAAGACGATGGAGCAGGCCGAGCCGGGCGGCGTGAACTGAACAACGCGCATGCCCTCGACGGCAGCCGCATCGCCGCATTCATTTGGGCAATGGCGCCTGCGTCGATCTGCTCCGCTCCCCACACACCGTACGGCAGTGGGGCCGGGTGCAGGACGGGAACCGCTGCCCGCTCTTCCTCGCGCTTTCGGATCGCGATGAGCTCGAGCGCGGTCGCGTCGAAAATCGCGTCCTCCGCGTAGGCGTCTGGATTATTCAGTACCTGATCGAGGCGATCGAGGATTGCCTCCCGCTCCCGGCCCTCACTCTCGAGGCGGCCGGCTGCGGCCTTGGCATGGCCGATGACTCGCCCCTCAGGCCAGCCACGGATCTTCAAGATCTTTCCGGTGATCATTTCTGTCTCTCTCTTGGTTCATCGATTGGACCCGAATTTCGGGTCCACAGACAGAGCCCCTGATGCGTCAAACTGCCTCCATGGAAGACAGGCAGCTACGCGGGTCCCGCCGCGTTCTCACCCCGTGACGGGGCGGTGTCGTTCGGTGCGGCCGCTATGTCTTCGAGAGAGGCGAATAACGGAGCGACGAGACGGTGAGCCGTCGTGACACGCGCTGTCGTTTACGAAGACCGAAGAAGGCGTGAGGGGCTATTAGTTCGACGCGATGCATGCAGTACGTCCCGGTACGTCGCTCCTTTCGTGGTTTCGCATTGTACACGATGAATTTACGTGGCGTCACCACCGAAATGTCCTCATAAAGGTCACAACACATCTCGTACGACTACCTTGACAATTCTTCAGTGCGAAGTATTGACTGCACCTGATCTGTCCGGTACAGTGGTCCTGAGAGAAAGAAGGAGTGGTGTATGTGGGCGCAACTGATCACGGGGCGTTTGAAGCCAGGCAAAGAAGACCAGTTGGAGCGCTTGTTCCAGCAGCTCCATGCCACCGAGCAGCCCGGGTCCGGCTTGGTGCGGAGCACTGCGATGCGGGATCAGAACGACCCCAGCGCGGTCTACACGATGGTCATGTTCGAGAGTGAGGAGAAGGCACGGGCACGTGAGCAGGATCCGCGCCGCGAGGAGGGCCTGGGCGAGGTGCGCGCCACAATGGCGGAGATCTTCGAGGGACCTTTCGCGTTCGTTGATCTGACCGTCGTGGCCGAGCACGAGGGTTGAGAGGCGTGTCGACAGACTGAAAGGTCATCTGGCAAGGGCGCAGCGGCCCAGGTAAAGCTCGACGATGGGGCGACATGAACGGCAACGAACTGTTCTCCGAGATAGACGCCTTCTTGCATGAATGCGCAGGTAAGTCAACGAGTGCCCGGCAGAGCTTCGCGTTTTGGACCTCCAGGCCGTACATTACCCGGGCCGAAATCGACATGCTTGCCATGCTCGCGCATGGGCCGCTGGATGCACTTGCTCTAGCGCGGCATATGAAGTGCAAGATCCAAGGCACCCAGGATCTGCTGGATGCGCTCGTGGCGGTCGGCATCCTGGAGCGACACGGCAAGCTCTATGCCGCCACCGCGTCAACGGCCCTCTATTGCCAGGCGTTCCGGCCTGACCAGCCTGCCAGAGTGGAGCGTCGCGACGATGAATGAGCGGAAAGTGAGGTGATTGCTCGGGCGGGAGTGACCAGCTCTCCCGAGATCACCATGCTGGACGAGCTGGACGAGAGCAGCGCACGAGACTGTCGGTGCGTCATGGAATGTCTATCGACGCTTAATACGAGCGAACCGGCCATCACCACAAACGTCTGGTCGTACGCCGGGTGCACTTGGCGGGTGGCCAGTTCGGCTGGTGTAGCCGTTCACCGTTATCTGACCAGGCGCAGGATGCCGGCGACGTTTTAGCTGGATCAAGGGGCAGATCGCGGACGACCCAAATCCGCGTGCGGACAGAGTTTCCTGCCGCAGCACGTGCAGGCCTTATTCGAGTTCCGGGAGGTTGCCGGCGCCGATCTCCCGCTCGAGGATCTTGATGGCCCAGGTGACGAGCGGCCCAGATTCGGCTCCGTCGATTCCATACTCCTCGCGCATTCGTAGCCACGTCTGGACGGAGCCGAGAACCCGCAGCAGGGCGGCCGCGCGATGGACATCTCGGTCGCTGAGGTCGGGGAGTGATCGAGCGACGACGTCGAGAAAGTTCTGCGAGCGTTCACGGCGGGATCGCGAGGCGCGCCGCGGGTCGGCGCTGAGTACTGCCTCGGCGGTGGCTTCGACCGGGTGGTTGTCCCCGGCCCGAAAGCCCTTCTCGGTCCAGGAGGCCCACTCCTCAAGGGTCTGCGGCGGGGTCGAGAACGAGTCAGGGTCGGTGTGCTCGATGCGAGCGGCGAGCCCCTCGATCAGGCTGACGCGATCGGGAAAGTGCCGATATACCGTCGGTTGGGACACGCCGGCGCGCTCCGCGATTTGCTTGGTCGAGACCTCGTCGGAGTAGTGAGTGGTCAGCAGATCGGTCAGCGCGTCGAGGATCAGATCTCGAGGTTTCAGCAGTGTCCTTCATCCCTCCAAGGCCGGGATTTTGGGAGCTGGAAGTCGGGCATCATGGTCGACGGCCGCTCTCCGGGTTCCTTGCAGAGACCTACAGGCGGGCGCACGAGGAAGGCACAGCGATGCTTCTCGAGTGCTATGGCCTGCCCCTCGAAAAGGTTCGGGCCAGGTTGGTGCATGGTTGCCTCTATCTTCGCCCGATCGGCGTGGGCCAGGGCGACAAGGTCAGACCGGTCCCGCCGGTGGCGATCATGAAGATCCTCGCCCGCGTGCACCCGGAACTCCGGCGCCGCAACCGCGCCGCCGACCGCGCCTGGCCCTCCCGCCTGTGGCGAACCGAAGTCGACAGCTGGTTCGACCACGAACGCGAGAAGGTCATCGCACTGAACCTCGGGTTCCAGTCGGTCCACGTTATCGGACTCGATGACCGTTCGCTCGCCGTTCACATCGCGGAGCTCCTCTCGCATTTCGCGTTCCAAGCCCGGAAAACCCTCGAGCACCATGGCGGGGACATGATTCCGGTCGGCGACTATCTCGCCCACAGCGCCCTATGGGGCATCGCCTCCCGATTCGGCCGCGCTGCTGCGTGGAAGCTCGCCCGCTACCACGGCAACCTCGCAGGTTCTCGCACCCGCTGCGCAAGCGATCGCGCTCTGCGACCGCCCTCCAACTTCGCTGCAATCGGTACGAGACCTCGGGGCCGAAGCCAGGAGCAGCGCTGACAGTTGGCTCGGTCACTTTGGCTGGCGGACCCTCACGACCGACGACATCGACCGGCCCACCCTGGCCGAGCGCCCAGGGGCACAGCTCGCCGCCCTCCTTGCCGCCGCCTCCCACCCCATCACGCCGCCACAAGCACCAGACGCGTCGAATACACGAGCGCAAATCCCTTTCGACCGAAGAATGCTGTTCGACGAGCTTCTCGCCGAGGCCCGTTACGGGCTGCGCCAGCGCGAGGACATTGTGGGAATCCGCTGGAACTGGTCAACCGGACTGCTTCGACGGGGCTTGCTCGAAGCAGGGCGGCGCCTAGCCGGCAAGGGCTCCCTCGATCACGCCGACCATGTCGTCGAACTCGCTCCCGACGAGCTCGAACCGCTTCTGGTAGCCGGCCGCGGGCCGGCCGGTTCCGTCGTCGCCTCGCGAGCCGAGTTCCGGGACCGCGTCCTGGCCGCTGGACCGCCGCTCGGGTTGGGCGACCCCGAGAAGCCACCGCCGCTCGACGCGCTCCCCCCGGCAATGGCCCGTGCCACGACAGCGCTCATGACGATGCTGGAAGCAGACGTCGCGCTGCAATCCCCCAACCCATTGACCGGGACGGGCATCGGGAGCGAGCCCTACCGGGGCCGCGCCCGGGTCGTGACCGACGCCGACGACGCCCTCGAGCGGCTCGAGGGGGCGACGTGCTGGTCGCGCCCTTCACCGGCCCCGCCTACAACTCGATATTGCCGATCCTGGGTGCCCTCGTCGTCGAAAACGGCGGATCGATGTGCCACGCCGCTATCGTCGCACGGGAGTTCGGGCTCCCAGCTGTCATCGGCGCCTCCGGTGCCACCACCGCTATCCCCGACGGTGCGCTAGTCGAGGTCGACCCGCTCCGCGGCATCGTCAGCGTCGTCGCCTGACCCACGCACGAACGATCCGTCGTCGCCCCTCACAGCTCAAGTCGCCTCATCACAAACCAAGGAGACCATCATGTCCGCCACCCCGATCACCACCTCACAAACACCGGCCGCCGGCCGGCAACCATCGACTCCGAGCACCTCTACCACGTTCCAACGCGCCGCGGGAATCGCTGGTCTGCTCACGGTCGCCACCGGCGTCGCAGCGCAAATAGGGGCCGGCAGCCAACCAGGTCTCGGCGCGTCCTCCGCCAAGGTCGCGACGTACTTCGCGGCGAACAGCTCTGCACACAAGGCCTACGTCGTCCTGGCGGCGTTGATCGCCCTGCCGATCGCCGTGTACATGGTTGGCGTCTACCAGACTCTCGCCACCGCGGACCGCAGCCGCAACACGTCGTGGTCGACGTTGTTCCTCTACGGTGCGGTGATGTTGTCAGCCACCGCCGGCTTCGCGGAAAGCCTCTACGCCGTCCTCGCGCTGCGCGGAGGCTCCGGCCTCGACCCCAACACACTGCGAGCATTCAACGACGGCGCCCAGATCACCAACGCCACCCTCGGGGTGTGGATCGCAGTCGCAGTCGGCAGCGTCGCCGCCGCCACATTCCAGCATCGCATCCGGTCCCGGTGGTACGGATGGTTCTGCACCCTCGCGGCGGTACTCGGCGTGCTCGCCGTGATCGACACCGTAAGCGGTCGCCGGGCACCCGGGAGGTTCCCTCCCACCCCCTGCTCGCCATACGCTCAATCGAGTCCGCCTTCGGGAGACAACAGCGAATGAAACGACTCCTCCTCTCCTTCCTCCCCTCGTTCTTCCCCTTTACCTCAGTGTTTCCACCGTACATGCGGCGCCTTCGCACCACGTCCTGCAGGTGCCGGTGGCCGCCACTTGGTTCTCCAACCTCCACCCCGCCTCCGGACAGCGAGAGACCCTCTACGTCCAGTTCAGCCGCGGCAAGCATGGGCTGGGTGGTGGCCACCTATCGGCGACCGTCCGCTCCGGCTCGCACGTCATGCATCTCACGGGCGGCACCACCAATGCCCATGGAATCGCCTCAGTAACTCTCGCCGTGCCCCATGGCCTCAAGGGGAAGGTACTGCACGCCGTCACGACGATCGTGTTCAAGGGGCAGCGCTACCTGGGAAGCAATCACGTGAGGGTGGTGGGATAGAGAGCTCTGACTTGATCAGGTCGCGGTTCCCATGGACATGGCCGTAGACCAAAGGCTTGTACAAAGCCGTGGGATTCGGTCAGTCCGGTTGACTGGGAGAAGGCCACTGCGCGGTGCGCAAGCCTCAACTCCCGTGGAGGACGGGCTCGTTACTCGGTAGGCTCGAGGGCCTGGGTGATGAGGTCCTCAAGGCTCGTCGCGGCCGCCGCGACCCGGACGGCGGCGAGCTGCTCGAGAGGTAGCTCAGCCTCGAGCGCTTCGAGCGCCGGGCGTGCCGCGAAGCCGTACGAGGGCGGGAGCTGCTCGTGACCGAGTGCGAAGGTGAGCACCGTCGCCGCCCGCTCGCGCTCACCCGTGGCGCGGAGTACCGCGCCGACGCCGCTCAGCGCGAGCAACTCGAGCGAGATCGCAGCCGAGGCGTGTGCCCGCTCGAGCGCCGCGCGGAACGTCCGTTGCGCCTCGTCGACGCCACCGAGCGCCAGCGCGGCAAAACCGATCCGACAGAGGGCGGCGATCATGCCCCACCGGTGGTTGACCTCGCTGAATGCCTCGTACCCGGCCCGACCGAGCCGAAGTGCCTCTTCGTACTCCTCCATGCCGTAGGCGCTGAGGCTCGCGCGGCTCAACGTGTACCCGGCGCCGCCGGCGTCCCCGACACCGATGAACAGCTCATTCGCCTCCATGTGCAAGCGCATCGCGGTCGCTCCGCCGTCGTGTGGGCTGCCTCGAAGGAAGCTCGTGCGGCCCCGAGGTCTCCCAGCAGCAGCTGCACGAAACCGAGTTGGATGGGCGACAAGCCCTCCCCCAGCCGGTCACCGGCGCACCGCGCCGTCCCGACGGCCTCCTCGAGATAGCCCGCCGCCTCCGGGTAGACGTCCCGGTACATCGCATTCGTCCCGAGAGCAAGCAAGCAGGTGCCTAGCTCGCGGGACATCTGGTGGTCGCGGAGGCGAGGCAAGCACTCGAGCGCGAGCCGATCGAGCTCCTCCTCGTAGCCGAGCAAACTCCCGAGCATGGTGCGATGCGCCACGGCCGCGAGCGCAACAGGCGAGTAGCAGTCGATCTGGCCCGCCCGTCCGCTCGTGTCGGATGCCACGCTGGCGAGACGCTCGAACGTCTCTGCGCCGTCGAACCAGCTATGCGCGAAGAAGAACTCGTTCAAGCCCGCCAGGACGCCCCGCGCCTCGTCCTCCGCCCACGTGGCGATGGCCCACTCGGCCGCGACCCGCAGGTTGTCGAGCTCGCGTCGCAGCTCGTCGCGCGCCTGCACGAGGCCCTTACCGACGAGTGCTCCTCTGCGCTCGTCCAGCGCTCCGAGGTAGTGCCGGGCATGGCGCTCCCGGATAGCCGCGAGCGCGTCGGGAGATGTCGCGGCGAGCTTCTCGGCCGAGTACTGACGCAGCAGCTCGTGCAGCTCGTAGCGGCCGAAGTCCGACCGACGGACGAGCGATTTCGACACGAGATCGGAAAGCAAGCGCAAATCGGCGCCCGCAACCGCGGCAGCCGCCGCACGGTCGAAGTCGCCGCGGAGCACTGAGAGCCGCGCGAGAACATCTTGCTGCTCGCCGGACAACAGCCTCCACGACTGGTCGAACGCGGCGCGGAGGCTGCGATGCCGTTCCGGGACATCGCGCATCGACGTGGCGAGGAAGTCGATATTCTGCTCGATCTCCGCCGCGATCTCCGCGCACGAGAGCACCGACACCCACGAGGCGGCGAGCTCGATGCCCAGGGGCAAGCCCTCGACCATCATGCAGATGCGGTAAGCCCCAGCGCGCTGGCCGTCGTCGAGCGAGAAGTCCGGCTCGACCTGGGTTGCGCGCTCGACGAAGAGGCGTAGCGCGCCGGAGGCCCCGTTCCCGTTGTCCATGAGGCCGAGGCCGTGCACGTCGAGCACCCATTCGCTCTGCACCTTGAGACGCTCGCGCGATGTCGTCAGCAGCTCGACGTTGGGTGCGCGCTCGATGATTTCCCCGAGCAGGTCCGTGCCGTCGACGAGGTGCTCGAAGTTGTCGAGCACCAGCAGCGTTGACCGCTCGCTCAGGTAGTCGAGGAGCTGTTCCTGCGCCGAGAAGCCGCTGTGGGCGCCGTCCACCGCGAATTGAATCGACTCTGCGACCGCCGGCGCGAGGAACTCCGGCGATGCCACCGAGACGAGCGGGACGAAGTGTACGCCGTGCGGGTAGCGTTCGATCCGGCGCGCGGCAGCTACAAGCGCGAGCCGCGTCTTGCCCGCCCCACCCGGCCCGACGAGCGTGAGCAGGCGGCAGTCAGGATCCCCCAGCAGCCGGTCGATCTCGTCGAGTTCCGACGCGCGGCCGACGAACGACGTGCGCGGGGCCGGCAGGTTCTTCATGCCCGCCTCGATCGTCTTCAGCAGCGGGAAGCTGCTCGGGAGCCCTTCGATCTCGAGCTGATAGATGCGCTCCGGGGCGCTGAGATCCTTGAGGCGGTGCACGCCCAGGTCGCGGACGTTCGCCTCCACGAGCGCACGTGTCGTCTGCGACAGAAGCACCTGCCCGCCGTGGCCGACGGCGGCGATACGCGCACCCTTGTGTACATCGAGGCCGACGTAACCCTCCTCGGTCAGCCGCGGCTCACCCGTGTGCAGGCCCATCCGCACCCGTATCGGCCCGTCGGCAAGGGCGCGCTGGCCGTCCGCAGCGGCGGCGACGGCGTTCGACGCGCGGGCGAACGCGACGAAGAACGCGTCACCCTGCGTGTCGACCTCGACGCCCTCGTGCTCCGCAAACGCCGCGCGGAGTCGCCGCCGATGCTCGTGCAGTGTCCCCCCGTAGTCGTCGCCGAGCTCATGCAGCAGCCGCGTCGAGCCCTCCACATCCGTGAACAGCAAAGTGACGACACCGGTCGGGAGATCACTCACCATCGCACACGATCATAGAGCATTGGCGCTATGTAGTCGAGGTTTCGATCGTCGCGGCGCTGGCAGAGCAGTCACGGAGCCGACTCTGCAGGACATCGTTTCAGGTTGTCGCTCAGGGCACCTGATAGTTGGACTGGAGCTCCGTTGCCCGCCGGCCGATCTTAACGAGGTCGCTCGCTATAGACCGACACGGAGTGCTCTGATCGCACGAAAGGAGCCGGGACGGTTTCGCTATTTGGAAGCCAGCAATCGAAGGCTGCGCTACACCAGGCCGGAACGTCCATACTGGTGGTGCACGCCACAGACTGGAGGTGCGCTATGGCGGTTGGCACCGCGACGCTCGATGACGTCAAGGCTGCTCAGGCCCGCATTCGTGCCCACGATCATCGGACGCCGCTCCTGCACAGTGCCACCCTGTCAGAGCTGACCGGCACGGACCTGTGGCTCAGGGCCGAGAACCTGCAGAAGACTGGGTCCTTCAAGCCCCGTGGCGCCATCAACGCTGCTCTGCAGCTCACGCCAGAGGAGTGTGCTCGAGGCGTGATCGGCGTCTCGGCAGGCAACTACGCCGCTGCCCTGGCCTTCGGCGCTCGCATGGCTGGTACCCGCGCCACCCTTGTCATCCGGAGACGGCTCCCCGTAGCAAGGTGGTCGCAACCACGGGGTACGGCGGGGAGGTGGTCCTGGTGGACGGTCACCGGCTCATGGAGAGCATGGAGGAGATCCAGCGCGAGAAGGGACAGACTTTCATACATCCCTTCGACCACCCGCACGTCATCGCCGGCCATGGCACGATCGGGCTGGAGCTCGCCGATGACCTGCCGGAGATCGAGGTTGTCGTGGTGCCGGCGGGCGGAGGCGGCCCCATCTCCGGTATCGCCACAGCGCTGAAGGCGCTGATACCTGGCGTGCTACTGGTCGGCGTCGAACCGCAAGGCTCGGACGCGGTCTCCCAGAGCCTCGCAGCAGGCCGTCAGCGACGAGGAGATCGTGCGCGCCATGGCGCTGATCCTGGAGCGGACCAAGCTGCTGGTCGAGCCGGGTGGCGCGGCCGCGGTGGCCGCTCTGCTCGCCGGCCGGGTGCCGCAGGCAATCGGCAAACGGACAGTGGCCATCCTCTCTGGCGGCAACGTCGATCTGACTCGTCTGGGCGAGCTGGTGGCGCCAGCCGTCGCGGTAGCAGGGTAAAGCACCCGGATTCGAGTGTGGACGATCGGCGACGATGGGCTCATCGCCGAGTTGACGGGACCCCGTTAAGTGGTCCACCCTTCATCGGAGCTGTAGTTGGGGTTGTCTAGCAACCCAGGCCCGGGCAAACTCAGCCGAGCTGAGCATGCGCAGGGCGCTGTGCGGTCTTTTCATTGTTGTACTCGCTGCGCCAGTCCTCAAGGACCACCTGGGCTTCAAGGACCGAGCCGAACTGGCAGCTGTTCAAGATCTCGTCACGCAGCCGGCCGTTGAAGCTCTCGACCCAGGAGTTCTGCCAAGGGCAACCGGGGTCGATGAACACGCTGCCGGCGCCGTTGAAGCGGCACCAGTCCGCCAGGGCGTAGGCAATGAGCTCGGGGCCGTTGTCGAGGCGCAGGAAGGCCGGTGCGCCCCGCTCAGCGGCCAGACGCTCCAGGCAGGAGACCAGCTTGTCGGCTGTGATCGAGGGGCCACGTCGATGGCCAGGCACTCCCGGGTGAACTCGTCGATGATGTTGAGCAGTTTCAGGGTCTTGGCGTCGTCGGTCTGGTCGAACTGGAAGTCGATGGCCCAAACCACGTTGGGCCGCACGGGGCAGAAGGCACCGACCTGCACGCCGATGCCGAGCGGGGCATGCTTCTTGCGCCTGTACGCGACCCAATGACTTGTCACCTCCTCGCGCTCTGCTTCGATGCGAACGACCCGCTCCGTCTCGCGCGCTTCTGGGCCGGCGTCCTGGGCTGGGAGATGGCCGACGACCCCCCAGACGGCATTGCGCTCCTGCCGAGCGATGACACCGGGTTCCGGATCCGATTTCTTCCAACTCAGGAGCAGAAGGCCGGCCAGAACCAGTTGCACTTCGATCTGACGAGCACGTCCCTCGAGGACCAGCAGCAGACGGTGACGAGGTCGCTCGGACTCGGCGCCCGGCACATCGACATTGGTCAGCGCCCGGAGGAGGTACATGTTGTGCTCGCAGACCCCGAAGGCAACGAGTTCTGCGTCATCGAGCCGGACAACAACTTCCTCGCCGACTGCGGATTCATCGGAGCGCTTGCGTGCGACGGTTCGCAGGAGGTCGGGTACTTCTGGAGTGAAGCGCTGGGGTGGCCGTTGGTCTGGGATCAGGACCAAGAGACCGCGATTCGCTCGCCGCGCGGCGGTCCGAAGATCACCTGGGGAGGTCCGCCACTGATGCCGAAGACCGGGAAGAACCGGCTGCATTTCGACATCGCTCCACCCGTCCACGGTGATCAGCAAACGGAGGTCGACCGTCTCGTCTCCCTCGGGGCGACTCGCATCGACATCGGCCAGGGCGAGGTCAGCTGGGTGGTCATGGCCGATCCCGATGGCCATGAGTTCTGTGTGTTGACCCCGCGATAGCGCGACCAGATCCCGGGTGGCCGGCGACCCAACCACTGCTCGACAACAGACAAAACAACCAGTGCCAAATCCCGGCCTCCCGTAGGTCAGGACGCAGGCAGAGTACGACCGCCAGCTCCAGCACGGAGCGGAACCCCGCTAGTACACGGCCACAGGGAAGGCGAGCTGTTAGACGGGGGACGTCGCAGGCAGTGGGTTGCGAAATCCGATCACGCGGCGCAGCCGTCCGTCATCCCCCAGTTCGCCCACCGATTGTCCATCGGGCCCGGACGACCCATCCGCATGCACGATGCACCACGCCACACGAACCCACCCGTGATGCTGCTCGACGCCGCTCCACATCACGATCTGGACCCCAGGCGTATCCTGGTGGAAGCGCTCGCCGGTTGCCACGGCTTCGACCCGCCCGTGTGCTTCAAACGTCGGATACAGCAGGAAGGCATCCGCGGTGAGTGCTTTGTCGGCGAGCCTTCGACGGTGTTCCTCATCCGCGGCGTTCCACATTGCAATGTAGGCGTCGACCGCTTGGTCAGGTGTCAGCACGGCGAAACCCTCCGACCCTCTTTCTGACAAGTTGTCCCTGCAGCTCTCCAAGGAGCCCTTGCACGATGAGCTCCACCCTCACCATTCCGGAGGTCGAGGCGAGTGGCGCTTCGGCCCATCGCTCCCACGTACCAGCCACTCTACCAATTCAGCCATGAAGGACCACTGATACATGACCACGGGAAGTTGATAGTCAGCCCGGCGGTCACTCCGTCCACCACTTCTCCGCCTCCGCTTGCTTGCCGGGGCGGGTCTTGAACGTGGAGACATGATAGATCCGGTACCGTGTCATCTGACTCTCCTTTGCTACCGCTACGGGATTAGAGCGCCGGAGTGCGGTACCGCTGTCAAGTGCCGGGGATGTAGATGGGAGTCTCCTCTGTCGGATTCCTACTGAGGGCGGCGAACGACAGCCTCCGGTCTTTGTCATACCAAAAACGGTGTCCCCCGCTTCTGCAGATCGTGATCCCTGTGGCCATGAACTAGTGGCCTGTCCAGAAAGCTTTGCGCGAAGCGCCGTCTGCGCACCAGCCCCGATCATTAGCTGCGAGCATCATTGAAGGCAGAACTCGTTCCCCTCGGGGTCCTAGTCAATAGGACCACCACAGAGGAGCATCGAGACCATGGCCCGACGTTCGACCAAGATCAGCACCGAGGGTAAGCCCTGGGCCCGCTACCTGCGCCTGTCCAAGGCGGAGGCCCAAGAGGTGAAGGGCCTCACCAAGGAGCAGGCGGCTGGAGCTGACCAACCGCAAGCTCGACGACCGGCTGGACGCGCTCAATGGCTGGCTAGACGCCAAGGGTCTGCCGTTCGACGAAGCCCGCGCCTACCGAGCCATGGTCGCCTGGCTCGACGGAGACAAGCTGGCCCTCGACACGGTGCTCGCCGAAGTGATGAC
>QHBP01000398.1 GCA_003244175.1 Chloroflexota bacterium
GGGGGAGCGATCGCGAACGCGGGGGAAGTTGTTTTCCGGGATGTGGGAGGCTGTGACATGGCTGTGGCGCCGGCCACTCCTGCGGACCGTGGCTCTCGTCTCTGCCGCCGGGGATTTCCTCTTTTCGGGCATCGGACTGATTCCGATGGTCATCGCTCGGCAGTACATGCACGCGCCGCCCCTGGCCATCGGCTCGATCTTCACGCTGGCGGCGATTGGTGGCATCGTGGGTTCCCTGATCTCAGGAAGGGTGCGGAAGCGCATCGGTTTCGGGAAGGTCGTCATCGGCAGCGAGTGGATCCTCGCGGGTCTGTACTCGCTGCTGGCGCTGGCGCCCAATCCGTTTGCCCTGGGGCTGGTGCGCACCTCCATGTCCGCGACGGTGAGCGTCTCCAACACGGTCCGCCTCAGCTACCAGCTCACTGCCGTCCCCGACGCCCTGCAGGGGCGCGTCAACAGCTTGATCAGTGTGCTGGGCTACGGCAGCCTGCCACTCGGGCAGGCGCTGACCGGCATCCTCCTGCAAACTCTCGGGCCCACGGCCACGATTCTGGGTATCGCCGTCTGTCTTGCGCTGCTTGCCGCCGCTGTGACCGCGAGCCGGCACGTCCGGAACGCAAGCTCGGAATTCGCCGCACCGGCAACAGGCATGTGATCTCTAGAGATGTCCGCCCGCCTCCGGGTGCGCCGCTGTCGCGAGATGTGCCATGCGTTCTGAGCGGAACGTCGTCGTTGCGACCCTCCTGGAACATGGAACGCGTGAGGGTGGCCTCCCTTTTTTCTTATGTGACCGTTTCATGACATTCTCCTATAGGCGAAATGTTCGGGTTGAAACGCTTCGGCGGATCGTAAGAGTTCATGAGCCGCCCTCAAAGGCGGGCAGCCTCGCGACGCTCATGACGACGTGGGGCGCGTTCTCAGCCGGCTAGGGGCAGTGAAAGTGTGAAGACGCTCCCCACACCCTCTCGACTCTCGGCGTCGATGCGGCCGTTGTGGGCGCGCACGATCCAGGCCGCGAGAGCCAGCCCTAGCCCGACATGTCCGGCCGCGCTTCGCGCACCGTCGACCTGGTAGAAGGGCTCGAACAGATGGGCGAGCTCGGCACGGGGAATACCCGCCCCGGTATCTCGGATCATCAAGACCGCCTGCCCTCGATCCCGTTTTCCGGCTAGCCGGATCTTTCCCTCGACGTCCGCTTGCCCCAGCATTGCCAGATCCTTCACAAGGCGGCCCATGCGCTCGGTCTCCGCTACTGAGTCGCGAATGACATCCTCGTACTCCTCTGTCGAGCGACGGTTGAGGAGCGCGACTTCCAGAGTACCTTGCAGTCCGGTGAGAGGTGTGCGCAGCTCGTGGGAGGCTGCGGCGGCAAACCGGCGTTGACGCTCCGTCACCTCACGAATCGGCTGCAGTGTCCGTCCCGCCAGGAAGTACGCACCCGCGGCCGCCAGGACCATCATCGCCAGGTCGATCGCGGTGATCTGGTAGGCCAGGACAACCTCGTCGTGCGCGAAGCCTCGCGCAATGGTGCTGCCGGGATGACCCTGGCCCGAACGAAGCTCGCTTTGTTGCGCGGCGAGTACAACGTGATAGAGGGCAAAACTCAGCACCGCCAGAACCACGGCCAGTATGAGAGTGTACCACCTGGTCAGACGGAGACGAGCGGCGTCGAACATTGAAGACTACGCAGCTCGCAGAGTGTATCCGACGCCGCGTACCGTCTGGATCAGTGCCCGTTCAAATGGCGCGTCAATCTTCTGGCGGAGGTAACCGGAACTAGACATCGATGACATTGCTCTCGATCTCGGCATCGGACCAGACGCTCTCCATCAGGAGATCGCGAGTCACGACCTGACCCGCATGATCGGAACAATGCCACAGGAGCCGCGTCCGCGGCTGCGGTGGACGGAGTCCTGACGATGCTGGTCATTGCGGCGTATCTGCTGAGTCGCGGGTACGAAAGCTGGAAGCCGCGGCAAATGGGGAAGGCTTCCACGCTGCGCCGTGTGACGTGAGCGGAAACCTCTTGACGTTCGTAGGGGCGGCTCGTGAGCCTCCTCGTGAGCCGCCCACGTCCCCGACCGACATGCCGGGGGAGACCGTCGATTCCGGCCCTGCTCGATGGGAGACTGGTCGAGTGGAGGACGCGGTACCTCGCACACCTGGGCCGCTCGCAGTGCACAGTCCGCCAATTTCCGGATGGGAGGAGGCCCATTGTTGTTACCCTGTTCGCGAGTACGAGCTCAAAGGTCAACGTCAGTCTCGGAATGAATCTTGCGGGCGTAGAGCAAGTGTGCGTGGGCGCACGAGAGCAATCGTCGAACCGGAGGGGGCGGATTTTCACCGCAGAGGAGCAACGGGAATGGTGACGAAGTCCGAGACGAGAGATGTCGCGACACAAAATCGGGTCCGCTACGTCGGCGTACTCGTCGCCCATACGCACTGGGATCGTGCGTGGTACCTTCCCTTCGAACAGTTTCGGATCCGTCTGGTACGGCTCGTTGATCGGTTACTTGACATGCTCGACAGTGATCCCGACTTCTCGTGCTTCATGCTCGACGGACAGATGGTCGTCGTGGAAGACTACCTCCAGGTCCGCCCGGAGAAGCGCGATCGTCTGGCGAGGCTGGTCCGCGAGGGCCGAATCCTGGTCGGTCCCTGGTACGTCCTCCCTGACGAGTTCCTTGTCAGTCCGGAATCGCTCATTCGGAACCTCGAGTTTGGGCTGCGGATGGGGAAGGATCTGGGGGGAGGAATGCGGATTGGCTACGAACCCGATGCCTTCGGGCACATTGCCCAGCTGCCCCAGATTGTCGCCGGCTTCGGCATCGACAACGTAGTCTTCTGGCGCGGGCTGGGTGACGAGGCTCGCGAGCTCGGCACGCCATTCTGGTGGGCGGCGCCCGACGGGACGCGGGCACTTGGAGTTTGGCTAGCCGGACAAGGTTATTCACAGTTCAACTATCTCGGCTATCCCGACCGCGGGGATGAGCTCAACATGCCGTTTGGTGTCGACCGTGCGGTCGGCCAGATCAAGAGCGGCGTGGAGGACCTGCGCTCGGTCGCCAGCACGCGTTACCTGCTCTTGATGGCCGGCGTTGATCATGAGGAGGCGAACCGTCACCTGCCGGAAATCGTGGCGGAAGCCAACCGCCGCATCGAGGGTCTGGAGATCCACATCGGATCGCTCCCGGAGTACGTTGAGGATGTGCTGTCCACCGGTCAGGACTTCCCCACCTACACGGGAGAGCTGCGCTATGGGGCCGTTGCGAACGTGCTGCAGCAGGTGTATTCGGCCCGCATCCATCTAAAGCAACGCAACGCTCATTGTCAGACCATGTTGGAGCGCCTCGCCGAGCCGTTCACCGCCTTTGCCGCAGTGCTTGGGGCGGAATCGCCACGGGCCTTTCTCGATCTTGCTTGGCGCGAGCTGCTCAAGAACCACCCACACGACGATATCTGCGGCTGCAGCGTCGACCCGGTTCACAAGCAGATGGAGGATCGGTTCGACCGCGTCGACCAGGTGAGCTCTGTTCTGGTGCGCGACGCGCTCCGGTTTCTGACCGATCGCGTGGCTCTCCCCGATAGCGACGCCACGCCTCTGTTCGTCTTCAATCCCAACACCCGCCCGTTCCGCGGCACCATGGTGGCGACGCTTGCACTCCCTCTTTTCGAGAAGCTGGAGAGTTTCTCGATTCGAGACGAGCGAGGAGACGTGGTCCCACATGAGGAGATCGGCCGGCGAACGGGCGTCGACATGGAGGTGAACAGGCCACGGCCAACCCGCTTCGTGGACGTGGCCATTGACCTGCCCGAGATTCCATCATGCGGCTATCGCACGTTCCATCTGGGTCCGCCATCGGAGACGATGACCGGCCGCCTATGCGTGTCCGGCACGACGATCCAGAACGAGTTTCTACGGGTTTCAATTGCCCAGGATGGGACGCTCGATGTCGCGGACCTGGAGACCGGAATGACATACTCCCGTCTGCACGTCATCGAGGACACAGCCGACGCCGGCGACGAGTACACCTATTCTCCCGCCCCGGAGGGCAGGAACCTCTCCAACGCCGATGCCACCGTCGAGATCGAGGCCCTCTCGGCGGGACCGGNNGGCTTCCGCATCCGCTACCATCTCCCGATGCCGAAAGAGCTGGCTCTCGACCGGCTACGACGCGCGAAGGAGACCGTCGACTACACGATCGACACTGAGGTCTGGCTCGGGGTTGACGAGCGGCGGCTGGATTTTGTGACACGCGTCAACAACACGGCGCGAGACCACCGGTTGCGGCTGCTCTTCGCAACGCCCATCCGGACCGACACGGTATACGTGGACGGTCACTTTGACGTGACTGCCCGTCCGGTCGCGCGGGCGGAAGGGAAAGACTGGATGGAGCCGCCCTCCCCAACAGCTCATCAGGGTCGGTTCGTCGACGTGACCAACGGCGATGCTGGACTGGCACTATTCAACCGCGGACTGCCGGAGTATGAAGCGTTCGAGGGCAAACAGGGTACCGGCATTGCCCTCACCCTGCTGCGCTGTGTCGGGTGGCTGTCACGCAGTGATCTCTCGACACGCCCGGGTCCCGCCGGCTACGCTCTGGAGACGCCGGACGCTCAGTGTCTTGGCCTGTACGAGTTCCACTACGCGCTGGCACCGCACGCCGGCAGCTGGCTGGAAATCATCCACGACGCGGAGGCGTACTCCAGTCCCTGCCGCCTGATGACGGGTCGTACGTCGGAGGGACTGTTGCCCGGCGACCTGGAGAACCCGATTCCGTGGGAACCGTTGCCACGTGAGAAGGAGCTGGACCTACTGCCGGCTCGTGGTTCGTTCCTAATATTAGGGCCTGCCGAGCTACTGCTCAACTCCATTCGCGACCGCGATGAGGGACGCGTATTGGTCGTTCGCTGCTATAACCCCACGTCCCATGCTATTGAGGGCAGGCTTCGGTGCTTGTGGCCCATGCGGTCGGCGGAGATTGTGAACTTCCTTGACGATCCTCAGCAAGGGCTGGAGGTGAGCGACGGCGAGGTGCGGTTCGAGGCTCGCCCGAAAGGCGTCGTCACCATCCGTATTGACCTAGAACGACGGGAACCGCTGAACTCGGCACGACTCTAGGACGTATCGTCTGCGGCGGGAGGCACTCCCAGACACGGGGACGTGTGCCTTTTTTGCACGAAGATGGCCTGGATCTTGCCGTCAGATCCACGGAGATTCATCCGACCGACGAACGGCCGGAGCGATCCAGGAGGGACCCGTGTTTGGGAAACACCTAAAGGGGCAGGCGTACCCGGCGATACTGATGTGCCCTCGCGGCCGTCACCGCGGGATGTGGTACAGCGTCCCAGGCGGCGGGGACCAAGACGATCACGTTTGCGTTCCAGGACTTTGGCGGACCGGTCTTTATGACGTGGGCGACCGGACTGAAGCGAAAGTTCGAGAAGGAGAATCCCGGCGCAACGGTGACTCTCAACCCCATCCAGGCACCCGAGAACGACTACTACACGAAGCTGGATCTGATGCAGCGCTCCTCCTCCACGGCGCCTGATGTTCTCTATGAGGACACCTTCCTGATCAAGTCCGATGTCGCAGCCGGTTACCTCCTGGCGTTGGGCGGGCGTCTGAAACACTGGCCGGATTGGTCAAAGGAGTTCTTCCCACAGTCGCGGGTGCCAACCGAAGGCTCCCGACGGCAAGGTCTATGGGGTGCCGATGGGGACCGACACCCGGGCTCTCTGGTACAACAAGGCGATCTTCAAGAAGGTCGGACTGCCGGTACCGTGGCACCCCAAGACCTGGAACGACTTGCTCGCCGCGACTCGGCAGATCAAGGCCAAGGAGCCGGGCGTGATCCCGTACAACATCTACTCCGGCACGCCCGCCGGCGAAGCAGTGCACAGCCTACCTGAAGCACATCGAGGGGATTGGAGATGCAGGGGTCCAGCGCAGCAACCGATAGCTCGGTTGTTGGCGACCGCGCTCGCACCAGCGTGCCCGCTCCCAGTCTGGGTGCCGCGAGGGGGCACAGGCTCCGCGGTACGCTTCGCTGGCTGCTCCCCATGGCGCCGGCTCTGGGACTCATGCTGCTCTTTTTCGTGGGCCCGATCATCTGGACGTTCTATATAGCGTTCACCAATATGGTGCTAACCGGTCCCGGAGCCCGCAGCGTTACGTTTGTGGGCGTGGCGAACTTCCAGAGCATGCTGCGGGATCCCACGTTCCTGCAGTCGGTGTTGCTGACTATCATCTTCGCCGTCGGCTCGGCGATTATCGGACAGGCCGGACTCGGCATGCTCCTGGCGCTCCTGATGCGCGGCCGAAACGGAATCTTTCGGGGTGTGTTCGGCGCCATCGTCGTCGCCGCCTGGGTGGTGCCCGAGATCGTCGCCGCGTTTATCTGGTTCGCGTTCCTCAGTAAGGACGGAACCCTCGACTCGATCCTGAAGACGGTTGGACTCCCGACGAACAACTGGCTCTTTGTCGCTCCCATGCTCTCGATCATCGTGGCCAACATCTGGCGCGGCACCGCCTTCTCCATGCTTGTGTTCTCCGCGGCGATTGGTTCGGTACCCCCCGACGTTCTCGAAGCGGCTCGAACGGACGGCGCCAGCCCCTTCAGCGCCTGTGGCATGTGATTTTGCCTCTCATGAAGGGATCGATCTTGACCGATCTCATCCTCATCACCCTGCAGACGCTCGCCGTGTTCGCCCTGATCTTTGTTCTGACGGGAGGGTCCGGGAACCGCGAGCCAGACGCTCCCGATTTACATGTATCAGCAAGCCTTCAAGTTCTATCAGCTCGGCTACGGCGCTGCCGTGGCCCTCATCCTGCTGCTCATCGGTGCGCTCGCCTCGTTGATCTACCTGAAGTTCCTGGAGGTAGAAGTATGAGCATGGGGATGGCGACCTTACGAACGCACAGAGGCATCGTGGGTCCGGGGGTGGCCTACTTCGTCCTAACTTATCGGCCTCTGCTTTCTCGTGCCGTTTCTGTGGATGATCTTCGCCGCGTTCAGTCCCACCGCCACGCTCCAGACGGCCGTCCCGTCGCATCCGACCCTGTCGAACTTCCAGACGGTGCTCTCATCCGGTCAGGGAACGGGATGGCGGCCGTTCCTCAACGGGCTGTGGCTGGCCGGCGGTACGGCGATTCTGACGATGGTCACTGGTGCGCTGGCGGCCCATCCGCTGTCTCGCTACAACCTCCGCTATCGGGAGCCGTTTCTGTACTCGCTGATCTTCGCTACCGGATTACCCCTCACCGCCGTGATGGTGCCGGTCTACGCTCTGTTCGTTCAGCTCAGCCTGATCGACTCGATGTGGGGCACGATCGTGTTTCTCACCGCTACCGCCCTCCCGTATGCGATCTGGCTGACAAAGAATTTCATGGACACCGTGCCATACGAGCTCGAGGAGGCCGCGTACACGGATGGAGCCTCGCGCCTCGCTGCCCTATGGCACATTGTCCTGCCGCTGATGCTCCCCGGCCTGGGGGTCGTCGGCATCTTCACCTTCATCCTGGCTTGGGGAAACTTCTTTGTCCCCTTCATTCTTCTGGTCTCGCCGTCAAATCAGCCCGCCTCCGTCACAATCTTCCAGTTCTTCAGCGTGTACGGAGCAGTAGAGTACAGCCAGTTGGCGGCGTACTCGATACTCTACTCCGTTCCGGTCGTCGTGCTCTACGTGATTGTGTCCAAGTACCTCGGTGGCGCGTTCAACTTTGGCGGAGCGCTCAAGTGCTGATGGATGCGGTGATTTTGTACCAGGGAGAGGGAGGCTTTAATGCAATATCGACAGCTCGGGAGTTCTGGCCTGGTGGTGTCGGAGCTATGCCTGGGGTGCATGACGTTTGGACGCGAGGCCGATGAGAGCACGTCGCGGCAGATGATCGGTCGCTTCCTCGAGGCGGGTGGTAACTTCATCGACACCGCCGATGTTTACAACGAGGGGCTGTCGGAGGAGATCACGGGCCGGGCCATTCGCGATTGCCGCGACGACGTTGTGCTGGCGACCAAGGTGCGAGGTGAGATGGGGCCGGGTGTGAACGACGTGGGCATCTCGCGCAAGCACATCCTCCAGGGATGCGAAGCCAGCCTGAAGCGACTTGGGTCCGAGTACATCGACCTCTATCAAGTCCATAACTGGGATCAGATCACGCCAATCGAGGAGACGCTGTCGGCCCTGACCGATCTCGTTCGTCAAGGGAAGGTGCGCTATATCGGCCTCTCGAATTTCACGGGCTGGCAGATCGCGAAGACCGTGTGTCTGAGTGAGTGGAAGCGCTTCGAGCGCCCCATCTCGGTGCAGCCGCAGTACTCCCTGGTGGAGCGCGACATCGAATACGAGGTTCTGCCGGCGTCGGCCGATGCCGGGTTGGGCCTCCTGCCCTGGAGCCCGCTGGGCGGCGGATTCATTTCCGGGAAATTCCGCCGGGGTGAGAACCCCCCCGAGAACAGTCGTATAGCCGGAGCCGAGGAGAGCTGGGAGGAAGCCCACCGGCTGGGAGCTCACGCCGGAGCAGACGGAGCAGCTCAGCAGCGCGAGCCAGTCGGCCGACCTATATCCCTATCGCTTCATCGCCGATGGCGCGCGGCAGTTTTGATCCACCGGGGTCACACCAGTTGCTTATCATGAAAAACGCTTACGGCCACCCCGTCCCTGACGAGGCGATCCTCGATCTGCCGGTCGTCTGTACGTTGACTGAGGCCGCCCTGATGGAGCGGAAAGCGGGAATTGACAAGCTGGCCGCCGAGGCTCTGGAAGCGGCGGAGTTACCCGACGGCTATTCCCTGCGCTTTCCCGGAAACGCGAAGTCGATCGCACGGATCGTGGATATAATCGTCGCGGAACGTGCGTGCTGCCTGTTCTTCACGTTTGGGTTGACGTTCATGCCTAATGAGGGACCCGTCTCGCTACATGTTCGCGGTCCTGAGGGCGCAAAGGAGTTCGTTCAGAGACTGCTGGACGGAGCACAGCTTGCGTCGGCCTCTCCGGAGTCCTCCCCACGCTGAAGACAGCAGGACGAGATTTCACCACGAGTAGCACATCGCAGCAATTGTCGGAGTCGTGAAACCGGTCAATCCACGCAAGGAGGACCCTCCGCGCTGGCAAGACCGCCGGCTTCCAGCGCGGCCATACACCGGCCCAGCAGATCCACCAGCGTCTCGCGCTCGTCTACGCTCAGATAGCTCAACATCCGCTCCTGCACCGCCTCGACGCGACCCGTGGCATCCTCCAGGCATTCACGTCCTTCATCGGTCACCGCAACCCGCAGCACAGTCCCCTGCGTGGGATGCGGCTCGCGCACGATCATCCCGTTCTGCTCCAGGTTCTGCAGGATCGTGTGCATGGTCTGCGGCGTCACGTGATGCAAATATAGCGCGGAGTTGATGCAATGGCAACCATAGCACAGTCCAGAGCGGAATCTCCCGCCATCAATCCTTGGGCCACCTTCGCCGTGGCAGCCGTCGCGCAGTTCATGGTGGTGCTCGATGCATCCATCATGAATGTCGCATTGCCTTCCATTCAACGTGGCCTGCATTTTTCTCAGGCCGATCTCCAGTGGGTCATCAATATCTATGTCTTGATGTTCGGAGGGTTCCTCCTGCTGGGCGGCCGCGCCGGAGACCTCTTCGGGCGCAAGCGCATGTTCATCATCGGGTTGGTCCTCTTCTCCGTGGCTTCCTTCGCCGGTGGTCTTGCCCACTCGGCCGGCTGGCTGGTGGTTGCCCGCGGCATACAGGGCCTGGGAGGAGCGATCATCTCCCCGATCGCCCTGGCCATCGTCAGCAGCACCTTCGCTCAGGGCGCCGAGCGCAACCGAGCGGTCGGCATCTTTGGCTCCCTCGCCGGTGCCGGCGGCGCTGTCGGCGTCCTGCTCGGCGGCATCCTTACCCAGGATTTCGGCTGGCAGTGGGTTCTGTTTGTGAACGCGCCGATCGGTATCCTCGCCGCCCTCGCTTCCGTCCGCTTGATCGCTCCCGACAGGCTCGCCGCCATCCGTGAGGGCTTCGACATTTTGGGAGCTCTCGCCATTACGGCCGGTCTGATCTCCTTCGTCTACGGTGTCGTGAAGGCGCCGTCGAGCGGCTGGGGCTCGGCCACGACCCTCGGTTTCCTGGGGGTCGGGATAGCTCTGGTGGTGGCGTTCGTCGCGATCGAGATGCAAAGTGCGTCACCGCTGGTGAAGCTGGACATTTTCAAGAGACGCAACGTCGCCGTCGCGGATTTCGCAGGCGGACTTGGCGGTGCCGGCATGTTCGCCATGTTCTT
>QHBP01000005.1 GCA_003244175.1 Chloroflexota bacterium
TACCGAGGTGAATGCTTACGCTCAAAGCTCGACCAACCAGCAAGTCCGAGCTCTGCGGTGACCCTCGAAGTGAACTTTCGCCCTGACCTCGCTTGCATAACGGCCGCGAGTGCCGCCACAGCGACCCCGGCGACACCCGCCGCCGACCCGATGGCTGTCCACGCCGAGGTCGCATCCATGGAGAAAGCTTAATGACGAGGGAAGGCACCGGCTTGCGGACCTCCTTGAACCGACTGGGTGACTAACTGAGTGACGATCGTCTCGGTCATGCACGGACTCCCACGGACACCCATGGACAATCTCAGCAGACCAGCCCCACCGACAGCGGCTGCGTGCAGACCTATGAACTTGGCTTCGGGACGAAGAGGCCACGGTACGGCGCTCGTCGTGGTCCACATGCGGTCCATCGATGATCCAAATATATGGTTCTCGCAGCTCACAGAGTTAAGCATCTACCGCCTCCGGAGCCGTGAGCCTATTGACATGTAAGTGTCAATGAGTAGCGGGAAGAATCCCCCACGCCTCGTGAAACCGTTGCAGCCGGCCCCGCGGGTAGCCAGCTACGGCGAAGGGGAAGGGGTCTTGAATCTTGCGCATCGCCGTCTGCTGGGCGTTGGAGTGGAGACGGTGGTACTCACGATCCGCGGCTTCCGCTGCGTCACGAATGATCCGACTCGGGAGTACGTAGCTTCGCGGAGTGGTCTCGTCGGCGAAACCTACGAGGACGTAGAAGCGATCCGGTCATCGAGGACATCGCCGACCATCCAGCCTTGGCGCGTTCCCTTCGTTGTGGCCTTGACTTGGATTCGAAAGCCGTCGCGGACGAGGATGTCGTCGGACTTCCATGCCCTTGGGGCTTGGCTGGCCACGTAGTCACGCCGCATGAGCCTGGCCAGCACCAGATGCTCTGCCGCTTCACCGAGCAGTACCTTGGCTGCTTGCCCTTGTGCCATGGCGCGGAAGATAGCAGACCAAGAGCACGTCCTGCGTGATCACTCCGGGCGAGTAACTAAGTGAGTAACAATCGAAACTGGTGTCGCCGGACGACGGCGGACGTTGGCGGACACTGTGACACAGGTCAGACTTAACGCGGCCCAGCGTACGGGCTTGCGAACTTTGCTTCGGGACGAAGAGGCCGCCGATTCAAATCCGGCCACCCCGACCAGGTCAGATGTGGTGCGGTAAGTCCAGAGCCTTAACCTTACTTCGAGTCAAGATCCGGGCGCGCGACCGTGCCGGCGTCCCGGATGCCCGTCCCGTCGTTGGGATTCGTCACCGAACCGGTCTTGCGGGACGCCCTGGCGCGACGGCGACGGGGACGCTGCCCCGATTCCGCTTGCGGAAGGCACTGCAGTCGCGCGACTCACGGCACGAACTATCATGATCACGTCCACGACTCGCCAAGCGCCTGATCCGACTTGTCGCTGAATCCTGCATCCGTCCTTGCCCGTGAACAGCCATCCCGAGGAGAATGATGAGTAACGAAGTCCAGACGGTCACTGTGCCCCATCTCGGCAGCTCGACCATCGGTTACAAGTTCGGCAAGCCCTACGATGCCTCGCTCCCGACGCTGGTCCTTGTCAACTCGTTCACCACTTCCGTGGAGCAGTACCGGCCCCAGTTCGCGGACGAGCAGCTCAGCGGCACCGCCAACCTGCTCGCTCTCGAGCCGTACGGCCACGGCGATACCCGCTCGAACTACGAGCAGTTCACCTACTGGGACTCGGCCATCGCCAACCTGCAGGTTCTCGACGCGCTCGGCATCCCCGAGGCGTTCGTGCAGGGCACGTCGCAGGGCGGATGGGTGGCGTCCCGCATGGCCATGCTCGCTCCCGGCACCGTGAAGGGCATCATGCCGCTCGGCACTTCGATGGACTTCGAGAGCCAGCGCAGCCGCGATCTGGGCTGCTGGGACGGCATCAGCTTCTGCACGCCGGCCATCGACGCACTCGCCGAGAGCGTCGATGACGACTGGGTGATCCCGGTCGAGCTCGTCGACGCCGTCCTTATGGAGGGCTTGGGCGAGGACGTGCCGCCCGAGGAGCGCGCGTTCTGGCATGCGACATACCAGGAGAACTACACTGGTGATGCGGGGCGGCAGCGGCTCCGGATCAGCACTATCAATCTGCGCGATCGGGACGGCCTGCACGCTCGACTGGACAGCGTGAGATGTCCGGTCCTGTGGATGCATGGCACCGCGGACCCCGTGTACTCGGTGGCCAACGCCGAGGACGGGATCAGCCGGTTCGTCAATTCTGTCGGCGCTGAGCTGCGGGTTGTCGAGGACGGCCAACACTTCCTGAGCGCATCAAACCCCGATGACGTCAACACGGCGGCGGTCGGGTTCATCAATCGCTGGAAGTAGCGCCTGGCGGACTGGGCGGGAAGACGTCGCCACGGCCATCCTCGCGGGCCTCACCTTTCGCAAGCAGTCACAAGAGGTCACCGCCATCGAGCAGCAGGTCAAGGATCAGGAGGAGGTAACCCGGCATCAGGCCAAGCTCCTCGAGATCCAGTCCCGCCAGCTAGAGCTGCAGCAGAAGCATTCGACCGACAGACTCAGGAACGACGCCGCGAGCTCGGGCTGGCCTGGTGGCAGGCTGACGACGCGGCGAGCTGCCCGCGCTGGCGAGCATATGGAGGCCCCTCGGCGGCCGCCTGGAGATCATCGCTGACGTCGGTAACCAGCAGCTGGCCCTCGTCGGCCCCGAAACCTGGCGGCCCGACATCGCTGTCACCGAGCGTGAGCGACACAGACTGGGCCGTGGCGCCGCGTGCCGACCAGATCGCCGAATATTTGCGTGGTGCTTGCCAGCAGATTCCGGTTACGGAGCAGCGCAGATTATCTGATCTGTGTGCTCCGCCCTGGCCCGATATGGCTCCTGGACGCTCTGCATTCCGCATTGGCTATAGGCAGGCGGCGGAGCGGCTTGCGCCGCTTACTGTTCATCTCTCGAAAACACCGCTCGAAAGCCATTCACAAGACCCGCCATCGAATGCGCTCAGCCAGTAGGTCACGCCCCGATGTCCGTTGGTGGGTCCACTGCCGTGTGCCGGTGCGCCCCGTGCACCCTCCTCGCTGAGGGTTCAAGTCCCCCTCGGGCACTCTCTTTCCCCTGGCGTCAAGCCGCCCAGCTGAGCCGTGACCTAGGCCCGGGTTCCGGCTAGCGCGGGCGCTCTGCCTGCGCGTTCGCCTTCCTCTCCGCCCTGGTGTCGGCGAAGCATCCCTTGACAAATATCCAAAGTGCGGTGTGCAATATGTTGCATGCCAGTCCCGGAGAGTCAGGGTCTTGTCTCTAAGAGCCTGCTTGAAAA
>QHBP01000178.1 GCA_003244175.1 Chloroflexota bacterium
GATGTATTCACCATGGGACTGCCCCTACCCCAATCACACTTCTTGCTGGCCCAAACCTTGCGGAGTGTCCATCTGTAACTCATGGGGCGTGCACATTTGCCGCGCCCTTGCACAAAGGAGACTTCATGACCAGCACATCCACTCAGCAGCCCGCCACGGAGAGCGGAACGTTTCAACTCAGTGGGGATCTACCGGTTCATCGCCTGGGCTTTGGGGCTATGCAGATCACCGGACCCGGCATCTGGGGTCCTCCAAAGGACCACGACGAGGTCATACGCGTTCTGCGTCGCGCCATCGATCTGGGCATTAACCTTATCGATACCGCCGATGCCTATGGGCCGTACGTCAGCGAAGAACTGATTGCCGAAGCGCTCTATCCCTATCCACAGGGATTGGTCATCGCCACCAAGGGCGGCCTCACGCGCACCGGTCCCGGTCAGTGGCCGGAGAATGGAACCCCACAGCATTTGCGTGAGGCCATCGAGGGCAGCCTCAAGCGTCTGCGCCTGGAGCGGATCGACCTCTATCAGCTCCACCGTCCCGATCGCAACGTTCCCTTCGAAGATTCGGTGAACACGTTGGCCGGCCTACAGCGCGAGGGGAAAATCCGCCATGTCGGGCTTTCCAACGTAACCACCGAACAATTGGCCACGGCGCAACGCATCGTCCCCATCGTGTCGGTACAGAATCGCTATAACTTGACCGACCGCGAAGCGGAGGATGTTCTGGATGCCTGCACCCAGCAGAACATCGGCTTCATTCCCTGGTTCCCGCTGGCCACCGGTGATTTGGCCGAGCCGGGTGGTCCACTGGCCGGCATCGCCCAGCGACACCACGCAGAGCCGGCGCAGATTGCGTTGGCCTGGCTGCTCCAACGGTCTCCGGTAATGCTTCCCATCCCGGGCACCTCCTCAGTGGCCCATCTTGAGCAGAACACTGAAGCTGCCTGCATCCACCTGAGCCAGGAAGATGTTGATCAGCTCAATCGCCTGGGCGGGCAGGGCAGCAGCTAACCACCATCACACGCGACGTTCCCCTGAGCCGGCGAAGGAACCCTCCTTCGCCGGCTCACTTCTTGTCGGTCGGTCCCTTGCCACCCACCGAGAGAATGCATCCAGCACTGCCGATCGACAGGATACTTCCGGCGCTCCCTATCGAGAGGATGCTCCCGGCACTCCCAATCGACAGAATGCTCCCCGCGCTGCCAATTGAGAGGATGCTTCCCGCGCTATTGATACTCAGCACGGAGAAAATACCGGCCAGACTGAAGATGCTGCCAAAGCTGGCCACGCTACGCCACGAGGCAATCGACCACTTCCCTCCGCCGCGCCCTGTCCTGCGGCGTCGCCCATTCCACTTACCCATTTCACACTCCTTGTTGTGTTAGGTGCAGCGTTTCCATCTCCTTAATACATATACAGTAGCCCGTGAACCGCCGAGGAGTTCGGTACCGCACGGGGATCTCGCGCACTAAATCGGCTGTCCTTGACATTAGACCGGTAGTTCGTGAGGACAAGGTCAGGTGACAGGGTAGACTCCGTAGGTCCCCGCACGACAGATCAAGAACAATGAAGAGGCCAGTATGCCACACTCCATCTGTGTCACCTGTGGCACGCAGTTCGCCGAGACCGACCATCCCCCGGAAAGCTGTCCGATCTGTACTGATGAACGCCAGTACGTTGGCTGGGACGGGCAGCAGTGGACGACTCTCGGTGATCTGCAAGCGGATCACCGGCACGACATCCGAGAGCTCGAGCCCGATCTCCAGGGCATCGGCGCCGAACCGTCGTTCGCCATCGGCCAGCGTGCCTTGCTGGTTCAATCTCCCGCCGGCAATGTCCTCTGGGATTGCATCTCCCTCCTCGACGACGCCACGATCACCGCCGTGCGCGACCTCGGCGGCATCGCCGCCATCGCCATTTCGCACCCTCATTTCTACTCATCGATGGTGGAGTGGGCGCACACGTTCGATGCGCCAATCTACCTGCACGCGGACGATCACCAGTGGGTCATGCGACCCGATCCGGCTATCCACTTCTGGGAGAGTGAGACGCTCGCCCTCCACGATGGCATCACGCTCATCCGCTGCGGAGGCCACTTCGCCGGTGGTACCGTTCTTCACTGGCCGAATGGAATGCGGGGCCAGGGAGCATTACTCAGCGGCGACATCATCCAGGTTGTTCCCGACCGCCGTTGGGTAAGCTTTATGCGCAGCTATCCTAACTTGATCCCACTGCCGGCAAAGGCGGTGCGCCAAATCGTGGATGCCGTTGCGCCTTTTTCCTTTGAGCGCATCTACGGCGCCTGGTGGGAACGGGTTGTCGCCAGCGACGGCAAGGCTGCGCTCCAACGCTCCGCCGAGCGCTATCAACAGTGGATCAAGGAGTAAATCCATCCATGGATATGATCGGCACTGTCGTCCGTCTCCAGGTGCAGACGTCCTCGCTCAAGGTCGAGGCTTCACCCCGTCGTCAACGCTACGACCCAACACCGATCGTCTCCATCCCCATGGTTGCGTTGGCTGAGGGTGGAATGATCGCGCCACGGGGTCCAGAGCAGAGCGTGGTCGACGTGCACCACCGCATCCATCCGGACTCCAAGTACCGTGACGGCAACGCGGTTTCCATCCTCTTCACCCCGCACTATGCCGCCATGCGCGACCACTTCGGTTCTCATCTCGAAGACGGCATCGCCGGGGAGAGCATTCTGGTTGAGACGGGAAGCATGGTCGCCCTCGGCGATCTGGAGCGCGGAGTCACCCTGCTCACCGCCGA
>QHBP01000354.1 GCA_003244175.1 Chloroflexota bacterium
GCGTCGGCGTAGGCAGTGAAGTCGGGGTGGGAGAGTCGGTCGGGGCGGGAATCGCCGCAGCGGTGGGCACCGGAGTCGCGACCGATGCTTCGACCATGAGCGTCGAGGTGAACGCTCCTCGGTTCCTTCCCCACTGAGCTGCAATCTTCACACGCACTCGTTCTGTCACCTGCACGTTCGTAGTTGGAACCCGTAAAGTTGCGAGTCCCGCGCTATCCGCCCTGGCGAACAAGTGGACAGGTCCTTCAGCGAACAACACGGCGGCCCACACATTGGTGTGCGGGGCCAGTCGTCCCGAGCTGGTTTCAGCCGTGACGACTATGTACGCGGGCTCGGGCGCCACAACCACACTGGGGAGCAGACGCGTCGCAACTCGTAGTGCCGGCCCCGCAGCGGGCGTAGAAAAACCCAAGATGTGAAAAGACCCGGATAGCGCCTGCTCGAGGTAGCCGTTGGAGATTGTGACACCGACAGTGGCAATGGAGGTCCCGGGATGCGCCGGTACGCGGAACGCGAGGTACGTGTCGCCGCTACTGTCGGTGCGATGGAGCCGGTACGTCCTGGGGACTTTGCCATAGCGAACGGAGGCCGTAACCGCTGCTCCCGCGAGAGCAGATCCGGACAAGTCGCGTGCCACCACTTTCAACGACTGTTGCTGATTCGCTTCTAGAGCCGTGTGCCCGAAGCGAAGGGAGCTTCCGGCACTCTGTGCACTCACATGGCTCGGCGCGGCACATACACAAACTATCGCGAGCACAAACGGAACGCGCATACACACCTTCCCGCCACACAAAATGGGGGTGCGGACCCACGCCCCCTAGGGGCACAGCTCCGCACTCAGAGAGTTCGGGCCAACACGCAAGACCAACGTTACAGTTTTCCCCAGGGTTTGTCAATTTGTGGACAGGGTATTCGACATAACCTTCGGAGAGGTAGAGAGAAACGTCTGCCAGATCTCGTTGGCAACCGGTACCGCGCTCTCGGACAGAAGGAGGCGATCTCCTCTTTGGGTCAACATGCCTGCGTCCAGAAGCCTTCTCCCCTCCTGTCCGGCTCTGACCAGAAGGTCGACACCGTGCTTTTCGCGTATGTCACGTATATTGACGCCTTCCTGTAGAAGGCGAAGGCCGAGCATCGCCGTCTCGTTCAGCTGTGAGTCCGCGTCCAGGTACACCGACTCGCAACGAGCCATGCCGCGCGAAAGCGTACGATCGATATACGGTCTGGTATGTTCGACGTTGCGTATGCGGTAAGGTCGCAGATACGCGTGTGCTCCCACTCCCAGGCCGTAATACTCTCGATTCCGCCAGTAGGCGAGATTGTGCCGGCAGAGGTGGCCGGGAAGGGCCCAATTTGCGACCTCGTAGTGGATGTAACCCGCCGCTGTCAGCAGGGCGCAGGCGTCGTCATACATCGACGAAACCTGGTCATCATCGGGGATATGCAGGGCATTCTGACGCCAGGCGCGAGCGAAGATGGTCTTGGGCTCGATCGACAGCGGATAAAGGGACAGATGGTCCGGACGCAGCTTCACGACTCTGTGCAGGCTGTCACGCCAGCTCGCGCGGGTTTGCGTGGGAATCCCGTACATTAGGTCGAGATTGATGCTGGAGAACCCCGCCCAGCGGGCGATCTCCACAACTTCCCGGACGCGATCCTCTCCATGTTGGCGGCCCAGGCTTTTAAGCTCGCCGCTTTGCATGCTCTCCGCTCCAAAACTCAAACGATTCGCACCGGATTGCATGTATCTTCCGAGCTTGTCCGCGTCGACGGTGCTGGGGTGAGCTTCAATCGTAATCTCCGGCTTCGGAGTCAAGCTCCAGACAGACTCGAAGGTCGCAAGCAGCCGTGAGAGCTGCTCAGGTGACATCATGCTGGGCGTCCCGCCGCCGAAGTAGATCGTGGAGAGAGGTCCTCCCGGCATCTCCTCTGCCTGACTCTCCGCTTCTCGCGCCAGCGCCCTCAGGTATGGCTCCATTAGCTTCAGACTGCCCACGTGGGTGACGAAGGCACAGTAGGAACACTTGCGAGGACAAAATGGGATGTGAACGTAGAGGTGTTCGATCATCTCTCGGACTATACATAATTATCGAAGAGGAGGCGACGTGGCGATCAGATTGCTGCTGGCGTCAAACAACCAGCACAAGATTCGAGAGCTGCGCGATTTGTTGGACGGGGACGATTTCGAGGTGCTTGCTCCCGAGGATCTCGATGTACGCCTCGAGGTCGAGGAAACGGGAGAGAGTTTTGCCGAAAATGCGGTCCTCAAAGCGGAATCATTCAGCGCGCGTACCGGCCTTCTCAGTCTGGCGGACGACTCGGGACTGATGGTAGACGCGCTCGGAGGCGATCCAGGGTTCCTGTCGGCGCGATATGGCGGGAAGGGACTGACCGACGACAACAGAAACCAGCTTGTGCTTTCACTGCTGCGTGGTGTACCACGGGCCAAGCGGACGGCGCGCTTCGTCGCGGCGATCGCGGTGGCCACGCCGGGACAGACGACGCGCGTCTTCGAGGGAGTCGTGGAGGGGCTGATCACGGAGGAACCCCGTGGATCAAACGGCTTTGGATACGACCCCATCTTCTTCTACCCGCCGTTCGATCGGACCTTTGGGGAAGACCCGGGCGAACGGGAGGGACAGAAGAGAGATGTCAGTCACCGAGCTCTGGCTCTGCGCGCCGCCGTCAAGTATCTGACGGGGATGCAGGGCCGCGATATACTTGTGTGATTTCAAATCCTGTAGGTGCCGATGAAGAGAACAGTTAATGTCGCCGGCGCGCTCTTGACGGTGGCGGGCATGATTCTCCTTGCGTACGTGGGTGTATCCTGGGTGCAGTCTCGTCAAGGTTCTCCGGCCCAGGCCAGCGCCTCCTCCTGGAGCGCTGCCGAGCAGGCGAAAGGACGGGAAATCGCCTCCACCCTCGGGAATCGCGTGCAGGACGCGTCGTTCACTACGGGTTCCGGGCCGCCTCCCGGATCTGAACCCGCCGCGCGCATCATCATCCCGCGCATCGGCGTCAATGCGCCGGTCGTCGAGACGGCGCCGGTCGCGGGCGTATGGGAAGTTGCGGACTGGGCAGTCGGGCACTTATCGACCAGCCCCAATCCGGGCGGCGTTGGCAACAACGCCCTCTCGGCGCACGACGACATCAAGGGAGAGGTGTTCAAGCGCCTTGGCGAGCTGCAGCCGGGAGATCAGGTGCAGCTTCGTACCCGCCACGCGGTCTATGTGTATGTCGTCACGGATCAGCTGACGGTTGACCCGTCCGACGTTAGCGTGCTCAACCAATCACCAAAGGCGATCGTCACTCTGATTTCGTGTGAGCCCTACTGGGTCGATACCCAGCGCCTGGTGGTCCAGGCACTTCTCAAGTCTCGACAGGCGATCGCGTAGCGCGGCATGCCGGCCCACGAGTCCGGCGAAACCCCCTCGCATGTCCTCCGCGCCCACAACTTGCGGCCGCGCAAGTCGCTGGGGCAGAGCTTTCTGCAGGACCGCCGGTTCGGCGAGCGGGTAGTCGACGCGCTGGAGCCCGCACAGGGCGACGAGGTGCTCGAGGTTGGTCCTGGCACGGGAGTTCTCACGGACGCGCTGGCTGAGAAGGTGGGACGGCTCGTCGCCGTCGAGCTCGACGCGCAACTCTGCACCCTCCTGGCGATACGCTACAAAGACACGAACGTCCAGGTAGTGCACGCGAACGGTCTCGACATCGACCCCTCCGGGTATTTCAAACGCGCGTACAAGGTCGTGGGCAATATACCGTACTACGTGACGGGGCCGATGCTCCGGCACTTTCTGGAGGCTGCGCCCGTCCCCGAGACACTGGTGTTCATGCTTCAGCGCGAAGTGGCGGAGCGCATTGTGGCTTCTCCGGGTTCGCTCAGCCTGCTCGGTGTCAGCGTGCAGCTCTACGCGCGGCCTGCGATCGTGGCGAGGGTGCCCTCCGGCGCCTTCTTCCCCAAACCTCGGGTGGATTCGGCCATCGTCCGCTTGAAGCCGCATGGGCAGAGACACGAACCGGAAGCGGTCCGCGCATTTTTCACGGTGGCACGAGCGGGTTTCGGTACCCGGCGAAAGCAGCTCGCGAACGCTTTGGCAAACGGGCTTGAGCTCGATCGATCGGCCGCGCATGCGCTCCTTGAAGCCGCGTCCATCGACCCGGCGAGGCGGGCGGAGACGTTGTCGGTTGACGAGTGGCTGCGGGTCGCGGACGTGTGGCGGCAACAGCCTCGGGCACAAGCTTAACCATGCCTTTCTGGTCCCATCGCGCCCCTCCCCTGGACGATTCCCTGCGGTTAATCGTGGGGCTGGGTAATCCGGGGCGAGAGTACGCTCAGACCCGTCACAATGCCGGCTTCATGACGGTCGAGAGGCTCGCTTCGAGGTATGGGTTGGCGTTCAAGGGATCGAAGCAGCGAGCGGATGTCGCCCGTGGAAAGATCGACACCATCCCCGTCCTGCTGGCGCAGCCTCTCACCTTCATGAACGAGAGCGGAAACGCCGTGTCCCGGCTCGTCCACTACTATCGGATCGATCTCGACCACTTGCTGGTCGTCTGTGACGATATGGATCTGCCGTTCGGACGGCTTCGGTTCCGTTCAGATGGAAGCGCGGGCGGGCAGAGGGGACTCGATTCGATCATCCGCAGTCTCGGTTCCAACGAGTTTGCCCGTCTGCGCATTGGTGTCGGGAGGCCCGCGCGCTCGGCCGTGGGACATGTCCTTGGACGCTTTTCGCGCGAGCAGGAAGCTTTCCTGCCTCAGCTGCTCGACGTCGCATCGGACGCCGTCGTAGCTTTCCTCACCCGCGACGCTCAAGAGGCGATGAACCTTTTCAATCGCGATTGGACGGCAGAACTGTTGGGGGAGAGGACGTAGGCATTGATCCTACATATTTTCATTCGCCCGCGTGTGCATGGACCGACCGAGCATGCGCAACAAGTCCTGGTATGTCTGTCGAGGTCGCGGGAGGTCTTCCATCACGAGCCGCCGTTCCTCTCCAGCGGAATCCCGTGCGCAGAGCTCGACGGTGCCAACGCCGAGGGCGCGGTCGATGAGGCTTTGCCGCAGCTCCAGCGTTGCCACCTGTCGCAGGGGTACGCCAAAGCGCCGATGGCCCACCAGACCCCACTGCACAACCGCCGCGTCGTCGTTCATCGTGTACACCCACGAGCGGGTGTAGAGCCAGAATACCAGGACCACGACGGCCACGATGGCCGGCACGAGAAGGTACGGCGCCGAGGGATAGCTCGGCAGACCGTAGCCGTTGATGTGGACCGCGCCGAGACGCGCGGCGAGAAGAACGGCGGCCGTTCCCGCGACCGCCAGGACAGCGCTCTTTCTGGAGGATCTGCGTACCAGCAGACCCGTCTCCCCTTTGTGTGCCGGGCGCGCACCATTCCCCACGCGTGCGGGGACGATCGCTTGCTCGTCCCGCACGATGGGCAGTGCTAGCGCCGTCTGCTCGCCCCCCAGGGGTTGCACGGCTGTGCCGTCGACCTCCGAGACACCCGACTTCAGAGATGTGGCAAAGGAGCCGGCATCAGGGAACCGGTCGGACGGGTCCTTGCGGAGCGCCCGGCGCACCGCCGCATCCAATGCCGCATCCACTTCCGCACTTCCCGTGGTCAAGGGGGCGGGCTCCGAAGACAGATGCTGGTTGGCGATGGCGAGCGCATTTGGACCGTCGAACGGAGGATGTCCTGTTAGCATCTCATACAGGACCACGCCACAGGCGTACAGGTCGGACTGAACAGTCGCCTCTTCGCCGCGTGACTGTTCCGGAGACAGGTAATGCGCCGAGCCGAGTATCGCGGCGGTCCGCGACGTCGACCCATCCACCATCCGGGCGATCCCAAAGTCCGCTAAGCGCGGCGTCCCGTCCGGCGACACGAGAATGTTCTGCGGCTTGACGTCTCGATGGATCAAGCCGCGCTCGTGCGCATATCCCAGGGCGGCGAGAACGGGGAGGACAATGGCCACCGATCCCTCGGGACCGAGACGTCCGTCTCGGTCCAGCACATCCTTGAGTGTTCGGCCGGGCACGTACTCCATGACGATAAAGTGGGTGCCATGCTCCTCCCCCACGTCATATACGGGAACGATGTTGGGGTGAGAGAGAGAGGCCACGAACTGCGCCTCCCTCTCGAAGCGTTGCAGGAAGTCGGGGTCTCGATTGAGGTCGTCGTGCAGGACCTTGATCGCGATCTCGCGATTGAGGCGGAGGTCGCGAGCACGGTACACCGCGGCCATGCCGCCTTCTCCGAGCGGCGCTACCAGCCGGTAACGGCCTGCCAGCACAAAGTCGAAGGCGGGCATCTAGGCGAATTGCCGAAGCGGCAAACCCTCGCGGCGGCGCCTCCGCTGCGTCAGCGCGAAGCGCCCCGAAAAATACGCCTGCCAGAGGCCAAAGAGCCCGGGTGCGTAGGCCGTGCCATGCGTGTGCATTGTGGTGCGATGATACCCTCCAAATCCTTCCTTGAACCGATAGACCCCATACATATCCTGATCCTCGCGCAAGGTATCCGGCACGGCGCGAAAGTCGTATATGGTGCAGCCCTGGCGTTGAGCCCACAGGATCGCCTCCCACTGAAGCAGATACGTGGCCATGAGGTTCCGATGTGTGTTGTCGGATGCACCATGCATGTACCAGCACGTCGAGCCCTGACGGATGAGCGTGACGGCCGCGATGAGCTCGCCCCGATACCTGGCCAGCAACATGCAGAACCGCCCGGCGTTGCGGAAGAGCTGGAACATGCGCCGGTAGATGTACTTGGGCTGAATGAAAAAGTCGTCGCGCGCGCCGGTCACTTTATACAGATCGTAGAAGGCATCGAGGTCGTCCTCGCGTCCCTCTCTAACTTCGACGCCTTTTCGCGCAGCGAGCCGAATGTTGTACCGCGTCTTTGACTTCATCGCGGCCAGCAAGGCGTCGGGCTCCGGCTTCAGGTCCAGCATCCACGAGCTTCGTGGCTGACTCGGAGGGTAGAGCGCATGCAGCCCCAGGGCTTCGAGAGAGCAATGCCACAGTGGTGATGGCGCGGGAACGTTCGGTTCGATGCGGATGCCCAGTGCCCGTTCCTGATCGCCGAGGGCGCGGCACGCATCCAGGAGTGGTCCCAGAACCTCGAGCCTCGGGTCGCATACCACCGGCCCCCGCGGAATGTAGAGGTGGGTCCGAGCCAGGTGGCTGATGGGATTGACGAAGGCCTGTACCACGCCCACGATCCGCCGCCCCTCGACCGCCGCGAATCGGACCGCGTGTCCTCCCAGCTCCGGCGCGAACTCTCCCCACTCCCAGCTCTGTTGAAAGTGCGTATCGGGAGCGTGAGTAATGAAATCATTCCAGGACGGTGCATCGTCCCATTGCTGAACGGAAACGGGCATAAAGCAGCCGAATTATACGCGCACGGCCGGGTCACCGGAGCAGTTGCTAAAATGACGTTCGCGCCATGACTGCACCCACCACGCGGCCGACCACGACCATTCCTGGCCGGCGGACCGGACGCCTGGCAACAGCGGCTCTCCTTTTGAGCGGCTCGTTCGTGGTCAGCAGGATTCTCGGCGTCCTGCGCAATTCAGTCATCATCTACAGCTTTGGTCAGGGTCGGGCCACCGACGCCTACTTCGCCGCCTTCAACATTCCGGACACCATGTTCACGCTGGTCTCCGGAGCCGCGCTGGCGACGGCTTTTGTGCCCACCTTCGCGGGCCTCCTGCAGCGCGACGATGCCGATGTGGCCTGGAATGTGGCGAGTACGGTGCTCAACACCGTGTTCCTGGCCTTTGCCGCGCTGGCAGCAGTCGCATTTGTCTTTGCTCCTCTCCTCATGACGGCGTTCGTCTCCGGCTTTACGCCGGCCGAGCGAGATCTGACCACCGAGCTGACCCGTATCATGCTTCTCCAGCCCATGTTTCTGGGCCTGGCCGCCATCATCAGCTCGATCTTGCAGACCTATCACCGGTTCACGCCGACGGCGGTCGCCCCCCTCGTGTACAACCTCGCCATCATCGGTGGTGCTCTGGCCTTTCGCTCGCACGGCATCAGCGCGCTTGCGTGGTCGGTTGTGGTGGGCGCCGTGCTTTACTTTGCAACGCAGCTCCCCAGCCTCGCCCGCAATCAGCGGTTCCGTTTCCATATCGACTGGCATTCGGTGGCGGCTCGCGAAATCTTGCGATTGCTTGGGCCGCGGGTCGTAGGCCTTGCGGCGTTCCGCATCATGCTTCTGATCACCCTGGTTCTCGCATCCGGTCTGCCCACGGGCAGCTTCACCGCCATCAATCTTGCCTGGATGTTGATCCAGTTCCCGATTGGCGCCCTCGGCACCTCGGCCGCCACCGCCATCTTCCCGTCGCTTTCGGTCCTCAGTGCCGGCGAGAACTTCGCAGCCGTGCGGCGTACCCTCAATCGGAGCCTCCGGTTGGTCCTATTTCTATCGGTGCCGGCAACCGTGGGCCTGATCGTGTTGCGCCGCCCGATCGTCAATCTCCTCTACAACCACGGCAGCTTCACCCCTCACAACACCGAGCAAACCGCGTTTGCACTCCTTTTCTACGCTCTCGCGATACCGCCGTTAGCCGCGATCGAGGTTCTCCCTCGGGTCTTCTACGCCATGAAGGATACGCGGACTCCCGTGCGTATTGCCATCGGCGCCGTTGCGCTGGACGCGGTGTTGAGCATCGCCCTGGTCAGGATCCTTCCTCGGTCATCGGGACAGGGCGGTCTGGCTCTGGCCACCGCCGTGGCCAGTCTGGTCCAGGCGACGTGGCTGGCCTTCGCCCTGGAGGACCGGCTGGACGGTATCGGCCGTTCGAATCTGCTGTATACCTTGCGCGACGCCACCCTTGGCAGCGCCGCGATGGGCTTCGCTCTCTACGTCGCGCTCGATCCGCTAACGGCGATTTTCGCCCAGCACGGTGTGGGAGCGCTCGTGACCGTCGCCGTGGAGCTCCTTCTCGGCCTGGCGACGTTCGGCCTGGTCACGTTCCTTCTGGGAGCTCCGGAGCTATGGCAGGTGCGTGGATTTCTGCGGAGATGAGGCGGGAAGTGATGCGCTTTGTTTCGGTTACTTGATCTCGACTTCCGCGCCCGCATCCTTGAGCTTGGCCGCAACCTCGTCCGCACGGTCGCGGGCGACATTCTCGACGACCGGCTTGGGTGCGTTGTCGACCAGCTCCTTGGCCTCTTTGAGGCCCAGCTGCGTGATCTCGCGAACCGACTTGATCACGTTGATCTTCTGCTGACCCACGTTGGTCAGAACGACGGCAAACTCCGTCTGCTCTTCTACCACGGCCTCGGGTGCGGGAGCCGGCCCTGCCGCCACGGCCGCCACCGGAGCCGCTGCGGTCACACCAAAGCGGTCCTCGAAGGCCTTGATGAACTCCGACACCTCGAGTATGGTCATGTTCTGGAACTGTCCCAGCAAGTCGTCAGTAGAAAGCTTCTCTGCTACCACGATGTCTCTCCTCGGTATGCGAATGGGTTGATGTAGGCCGGCGGACGTCTCTGACGTGGTTTAGGCGGGCGCACCGGCGTCTCCCTGGCCCTCTAGTTTGTCGGCAAGAGCCTGTGCCAGGCCGACGACCTCCCTGGCGGGCGCCTGCAGGAGTCCGAGCACTTGCGTCATTGGCGCCTGCAGAGCGCCGAGCAGCTGTGCCAGCAGCACCTCACGGGCGGGCAGCTCGGCAACACGTCCGATCTGTTCTTGGTTCAGCGACCGTCCGCCGATCATGCCGCCCTTGATCGACACCACACGATTCCGCCGCACGAACTCGGTCAACAATCTCGCCGGCGTCACCTCGTCCCGCAGCCCAAACGCGATAGCGGTTGGTCCTTCGAGCAGCTCGGGGGCGACGTGCACCTCAGCGCGATCGGCGGCGATGCGGAGCAGGGTGTTCTTGGCCACGTGGAAGTCCACCTGCTGCTCGCGCAAGTCGTTGCGCAGCTTCGAGATGTCCCCGACGTTCAGTCCTCGGTAATCGAGCAGAACGGAGCCTTTGCTGTCGCGAAGCTGTTGAGCAAGGGCCTCTATTTTGTTCGTCTTGTCGGCGGTGCCGCGCGTCGGTCGAATCTCCGCCTGTGGTTCCTCGGCTGTAGCCATGCGTTCCCTCCTTTCTTTCAGGATTGGAGCGCTTGCTCAGCTAGATCCGGGTTCGCGGCCGAGACAGAAGCACGCCGGTCTATAACCGGTGCAAAGTCTACCTCGGCAGGATCTTTACGCGCCTGGCGCCCCTGCTGTCTTTGGCTATCGACTTGACAGCGGATTATCGCAAATGGCTAGCGGGAAAGTCCAACACTATGCGGCGTGAAGAGCGGTTGTGGCGGCCAGGTCGAGCGGAATTCCAGGTCCCATGGTGGGGGAGAGGGACACGGAACGAACGTACGTTCCCCTGGCGCCCGTAGGCTTGGCACGCACGATCGCG
>QHBP01000133.1:0-592 GCA_003244175.1 Chloroflexota bacterium
ATGTCGCGCTCCAGCTCGGCGAATTGGCCACTGCTGACGGGCCGGAAGCTTATGGCGGCGCCCTTGGTCGCATCCAGACCGAACTCCGTTTGCAGCGTGAGCTGGGCCGTCGACATGCCGAAGAGCTGATCGAGGCTCGACCGAACGGGCTTCGTCCGGCCGAGCATGGAATCCAACCAGCTCACCGGGCAGCCATGTTTTGGCTCAGCTGTTGCAGGCGTTCGATGCGCTTCTCGACGGTGGGATGGTCCGCAAAAAGACCGCCGACCACCTTTGCCGGTGAAGCAAAGTACAGGGCGCTCAGAGGCTGAGCCTCCCGCAGGTCGCGGCTGGGAATGCGCTGCATCGTCCCGCTTATACGCAAGAGCGCGGCCTCGAGCTGCTCCGGCGCTCCGGTGAGGATTGCGCTGCCGCGATCCGCCGCGAATTCCCGGTAGCGCGACAGAGTGCTTACCAGAATCTGGCTGATCACGGACACTACCAGGCTGATCAGGATGACGGCGATGAAAGAGATGCCGCCCCCATCGCGATTATTGTCACGGCCACCTCCGCCGCCAATCATGCCGAACCAGAAGCCCATTTGCACGACGTA
>QHBP01000133.1:662-10352 GCA_003244175.1 Chloroflexota bacterium
GGTTTCGCCCGGTGGCGAAGGCATTGGGCATCGGCGAATTCATGAGCGCCACGCGGGGCATCGGCAGGTCCGACTGTTGCGCGAGACGCTGCACGATTGAGTACAGCTCGGGCGCCTGCTGGGCCTCGACGACACGTGCGCCGACGCTTCCCAGCACGATCTTGTCCGAGAACCAGTACTGGATGAAAAGTCCAACGAGCGGGATGAAAAAGATCAGGGGCCCGAGTCGCGTGAAGCGGAACAGGACCGTGGCAAAGATGAGGTAAACGGCGGTGAGCAGTAGCATCGTGAGCGCCATGCGAACTTGAAGACTGATGTCCCGCCCGTACCAGGTAGATCGTCTCATATGCCCCACCTCCAATGGGGAAACCTTGACATCCTCATTGTAGGTTTATCTGATTAGTAGAGCAATAGGGCTTATCCTTCACGTGCTAGTCGCCGCGCCCGGTATTGGCGGAAAGCCTTCCACCAGTAGAAGACGGAGAGGGCGAGATATCCGAAAAAAAACAACAGCCTCTGTCCCATCCCTTCGCCGCGGGAGGGCGATAGAAAGAGATAGAGGGCCACGAGGTCGATTGCAATGGCGATACCCACATTGCCCCACAGCGGAATCTGCGCGCGCCGTCGAGTGGACGATCCGCGGCGCGCGGGCGAAGCTGAATTGCGTTTGGTGGGATCGGTGATCGACGAGGAAGGGGTCAGCTCCGGGCCCCGGTCGTCGGCGCCGACTCGCCTCCGCTGCCGGTTGCGGCGCTTACCCTTTTGAACTGGCACGTATGCCTCCAGGCTGTAGGTCAACATATCAGAGGGGGCACGCAGGAGAGAACCGGGGGCACGCAGGAGAGAACCGACACGTCCACCTATCTGGCTACGTCAGCCTTCGTTCGCCGTCGCACGGGGACGCTGCCGGACGGCACGGACTCACTCTCTTCCGGGGCGAGGGCGACCGGATGCGGGCGCGACGCGACAGGGGTGAAGTAGTGATAGGCCTGAACCACCAAAATGTGCAGAATGCCGGCGACGGGGACGGCCAGAAAGGCACCAAGAAAGCTGCCGATGGGGTATCCAACAAGCACGGCCAGCAGGGCCTCGAGCGGGTGAATCCCGACCGCCATGCCCATGACCCTGGGGCCCAGAATGTTTGTCACGATCTGCTGAAAGACGATGTACCAGACGAGCAGAATCAGCGTCGTCACTATAGGGGTAAAGAAGAGGGAAATGAGCACGGCCGGGAACAGGGCCACCATGGGCCCTATCACGGGGACCGCCTCCAGAATGGCAGTGACGATCCCAATCAGCAACGGATAGGGGACGCCCAGGAGGGCTGCCCCTCCCCCGCCTAGTACGCCGGCAAGGACCGAGAGAAATAATTGGCCGCGAATGTATCCTCCCAGGACCCGGTCAACGCTGTCCAGGAAGAACGTTCCCTGCTGCCGGTAACCGGAAGGAATCAGCTCGATGCTCCGATGGACGATGCGTCGCCCATCAAGCAGCAAGTAGAACGCGATGATAAGGGTCAGGATCAGGCTGAGCAAGGCGTTGGCGGTGTCCGATAGGATCGTGATGGCGTTGTCCAGGACGAGGGTGCCCTGGTTGCTGAACCTCTGCACTGCCTGTCCCAGCCTGGCCGAAACGTCCACGCTCAGTCCGTGCTGGTCGAGCCAGGCCTGAGAGCGGAGAAAGAGAATCGGCGTGGTCGCCATGGTGTGGTAGATGCGCTTCCCCGCCGCTCTGATATTCTTTGCATCGGTGTGCGCGCGGGTGAGAAACCCGGCGTCGACGGTATTCGGGTCCTTCGTGGCTTGGGAGTAAACGCGGATCAAGGCATCGAGCGGTTTTGACAGAGCTGTCGCGTAGCTTGGTGGGACGCTCGTTTGCGGCTGTGGATAGGGCGGCACGCCGTGAGCCGGCCCCTTGCTGGGAAACCGTGGTGTGTGTGAGGCTCCCGAGACCGTGCCCTTCTTCAAGTCGATGATGTCCCGCTGAATCTGTCCTATCTGGCCCCGGATCCCTGACACGTCCGTGGGAGTCAGACTCCCGACAATGTGTACCGTCGACAGTTGCAGTTGGAGCGCGTGTTCCAGTTTTGCGGCGTCTCTATCCACTCGCGTGATCGTCTTCAGGCTGCTGGCGGTTGGATTCTGGAGGTTGTCGACCAACGATTTGCTCTGGTCGATGAACGGCGTGAAGAGCATGAATCCGAGGGCAAAGAGACTCGTAGCAAGTGCGGAATACGAAAGGACGATCCCAAGCCACCGATATCGCAGTGCCGCCTCCAGCCGATTCACGACCGGGGTGAGGATGTACGCCAGCATCGCGCCTACCACGAAGAGCAGGATGGCCTGCTTGAAGCGGAACAGGATCGAGAACGTGACGTACAGGAGCGCGTACGCTGCCAGGATGACGAGCAGGATGGTAAGCGTCCGCGTCCAGTTCAGCTGTCTCAAGCGGGTCTGTCCTTTCGCATCAGGGCTCTACCGCCGCGCGCGTAGACCTATTGTACGAGCCCCTCTGAGCCCGCACCAGGCGCAGTCGGCGATCCCCCGCCACACCCTGCTGAATGTCGGATGTGTCCGTGAAGGCGAAGAGTGCCTTCACGAACTCCCTAGGCGCGTGCGCATGAACGGCGTGACCCGCGCCCGGAAACTTCTGCAGCGACCCGCGTGGCAGAAGGGCAAGGGCTCTCTCGGCCCACGCGTCGAGGAGCACTCCTCCCTTAGTGGGATCGGCTTGCACTATGAGCGTCTTGGACTCGTTGTGGCGCAGGGCGGTGTCGATGGCGAAGTAGTCGCTCGGGCGTGCCAGAAGGTCTTCGATGACTCCATCCGCGGCCTCGTTCCACATCTCGGCCATCGACCGCAGCTGAAACCGGCCCGCTCCCGGGTTGTACGACGCGAGATAGTCCGTCAAGGAAACCACACCCTCGTGCTTCAGGTGCAGAATGTCGGTCAACATGGTGGAATCGCGAATGGGTCCGCCGGTCATGGGCGGATCAACAAGCACCCGGTACGGCACCACGTCAATTGGCGCCTCGATTGCCGCCGCCACCATGGCCCCCAGCGAGCTCCCCACGATGACGGTGTCCGTCAGGTGGAGCTGATCTAGCAGGTCTTCGATATCAGCTGCGTAGTGGGCGAGAGTGTACCCGTGGGGTGGTTTGTCGCTTGCTCCGTGGCCGCGCATATCAAGCATATAGAGATGAAAGTATGGAGCGAGACGCCGCGAGAGAGCCTGCCATACGCGCCAGTCCATGCCGATTCCGTGCAGCAAGATGAGAGGCTTAGCGTCCGCCGCTATCTCGACATAATGCAGTCCGATATCCGGTAGCCGAGCCCGGAGGTGTTGGGCACCCGGGGAGCGGAAGGACGGTGAGGGGGTCATGACACCACCTCGGTCAATCTCTGCGCCAAGTCGCCGAGAATCCGAGCCGTCGCACCCCAGACCGCGTACTCTCCAAAACGATACAGAGCCACCTGGCGGGATTCTCCACGTGTCTCCCACGTCTCTTGGTGGCGCGAGGCGGGGTCCAGAAGGGTGTGTAGCGAGACCTCGAGGACCGACGCGACCTCGGCGGGGTCCGGCGAGAGGTCCAGGCGGAGCGGGCTCCAGGCCACGAAGGGGGTGATGCGGTATCTGCTCACGCCAACGTCGACCAGGTCTAGGCTACCGAGTATGGAAAGATGGCCGACCGAACAGCCCAGCTCTTCACGGGTCTCTCTCATGGCTGTCGCATGGAGACCGGCGTCGCCGGGCTCCTGGCCGCCGCCCGGCAACGACACCTGTCCCGGGTGGCGCGAAAGTGAGTGGGGGCGCTCGGTCAGCAGCAGGGCAGGGCCATCGGCGCCGGGAAACAGAATGACGAGTACCGCGGACTCCCGATAGGAAAGTGGAAGTGTTGACTCCGTCGGACGGGAAAGTCGTGAGGCGAGACGAGTCACCTCGGCGGGCATATCCATCCGGGCTCACAGAATCAACATGGCGTCACCGAAGCTGAAGAAACGATACTCGCACTCGACCGCCTCCCGGTAGGCCTCCAGGACAAACTGCCTGCCGGCAAAGGCGCTGACAAGCATCAGCAAGGTCGAGCGGGGCAGGTGGAAGTTTGTAATGAGGCCGTCGATGGCCTGGAATCTAAAGCCGGGATAGATGAAGCGAGCGGTATCCCCTCGAAAGGCCCCGACGAGGTGGTTCCTGACGGCGGACTCGAGGAGACGTGTGGTAGTGGTACCCACGGCGATGACCCTTCGACTGTCATCGTGCGCTTCGTTGACGTCGCCCGCGGTTTCGGAGGGCACCTCGCCCCACTCCGGATGCATGGCGTGCTCCTCGATCACGTCGACAGTGACAGGTCGAAAGGTCCCCAGACCCACGTGAAGGGTCACGTACACGAGTCGAACGCCCCGTGTCTCGAGGGACGCGATCAGCTCGCGTGAAAAATGCATGCCGGCGGTGGGAGCCGCGACAGATCCCTCGTCGTCGGCATACACCGTCTGATATCGGCCGGCGTGCCCATTGAGGCTCTTGATGTAGGGAGGAAGGGGAATGGACCCAGCTCCGCGCAGCTGGGTCTCGATGTCCTCCCCTCCCGCAAAGCTGACGAGCCACCGGCCGTCGCCGGCCCGTGCCTCGAGCCGCGCCTCCAGAGAGCTGTTCGACACCTGCAGAACCGTTCCGAGTTGAAGGCGGCGGGACGGTCGAGCCAGCGTCATCCACCGGTCACCGTCCCGTCGGAGCAGCAGCAGCTCCACGGCTCCCCCCGTGTCTTTGAGCGCGTGCAGCCGCGCGGGAATGACCTTGCTGCGATTTGCGACGAGTAGATCGCCCGCACAGAGATGGGCACCGATATTGTGAAAGTAGTCGTGCTGAATACTGTGCCGTTGGCGGTTGAGCACCATGAGCCGGGAACCGTCACGTCGCACTGCCGGCTGCTGTGCAATGAGGCGCTTGGGCAGATCGTAGTCAAAATCGTCGGTCTTCATCGGATGGGCATCCCGGCCATTCTAAAGCGTCGAATGTATTCTCTGAGCGGAACCTATAATCGTTGCTGGAGGTGCGGTGTGCGGGTTTTTATTCTGGGATGCGGACGCGTCGGGGCGAGGGCGGCCGCCGCGTTGAGTCCCACACACCGAGTCACGATCATGGACTCGCGGGAAGCGTCGTTCGATCGACTCCCGGCGTCCTTCTCCGGTTCGACTTTTGTCGGTAACGGGATTGACGAAGATGATTTAAGGGCTGCAAACGTGGGTGACGCGGATGCCTTTATCGCGGTGACGAACGGAGACAATCGGAATTTGATGTCGGCGCAGATTGCGCGTGAGCTCGGAGTTCGCCAGGTTATAGCCCGGGTGTACGACCCAGTCCGCTGTCAGATTTTTGCGGAGTCCGGTGTAACCACCATATCCCCGACGGTGACGGGCGCGCAAGCCCTCTTCGACTTGGTGGTGGCTGAGGACAGGGGAGACTAACGGTGTATATCGTTGTGGTCGGGGCAGGTAAGGTCGGATATCACCTGACCAAGTCCCTGATGAACGAAGGCCAGGAGGTCCTGGTCATCGAAAAGGACGGAACAAAGGTCGATAGAATCATGACCCAACTGGGCGCCACGGCAATCCAGGGGGACGGCTCCGAGGTGGCTACGATGCAGATGGCAGGGATCGAGCGGGCGGATGTGGTCGCGGCGGTGACCGGCCACGACGAGGACAACTTGATTGTGTCCCAGGTCGCCAAGCGCCGATTCAACGTGCCGCGGACCGTGGCGCGCATCAACAATCCCCGCAACGAGCACATCTTCGCGCAGCTGGGCATCGACGCGACGGTGAGCGCGACACAGATCATCCTATCGATCATCGAGCAGGAAATCCCGGAGCACCCATTCGTGCACCTGCTGACGCTGCAAGAAGGGGGCGTCGGGTTTATCCAGCTCCAGGTCTCCGCGGAGTCTCCCGCTGCCGGTGAGACCATGGGAAACTTGACTCTGCCGGAAGACACGGCGATTCCCCTCTTGATCCGCGGCGGCAAGCCGATCGTGGTCCATGCCGACACGACGTTGCAGGTGCACGACAAGCTGATCGCGGTCGCGACCACGCAGCAAGAGAGTGCGTTGAGAAGCTATATCGGGTGATCTGTACTCTGCCAGCATCGCTCCCTCGACTCGATAGACCAGGTCGATCTCGTGGCCACGCCGCGCCAGAGCCGAAGCGTATTCCAGCCGGCTCCGTTGCTGACCGCCATGCGGGTCCAGGTTCTCCGCAGTGATGAGCACCTGCATGCGCGCTAGGATCCGCCTCGAAGCCGATGCGCATAGTGGGCCAGATCCAGGCGTCCGACCGTATTTGCATGCTCTTCCACAAACCAGATAGTGCCGCCAGAGCCAAGTGCCATACCGTGCGGGCCGCTATTGGCATCCCCAAGAGAAACGTCGCGCGCTCCTCCCGCCGTCGAGAAGGTTGTGAGCTGTCCCGTGAAGAAATCGGTGAACCAGAGATGGTGATCCGGAGCCGCCACGATCGTATCCGGGCCTCGATCGTTCCCCGGCAATGGATATTCAGATAGCTTCCCTGACATGCTGATCCGGCCGATCCGGTTGCCGCCGTGCTCCACGAACCACAGCCGTCCGTCTGGACCCGGCGTCATGCCATCCGGGTGGCTTGCCGGGTGCGGTAACGGGAACTCGGTCACGACACCTCCAGCAGTTACACGGCCGATCTTGTTACCGGCACTCTCGCTAAACCAGATATTGCCGTCTGGACCAAACGTGATGCCATCCGGTTCACTGTTAAGCGTTGGCACAGGATATTCCTTCACGATGCCCCGAGCCGTAATGTCGGCGACCTTGTCGCTGCCCCATTCGGTGAACCAGACGCTCCCGTCCGGCGTAGTCGTCATTGTGTCCGGATAGCTGTCGTGAGCCGGCAGTGAGAACTCAATGATTCTTCCGCTCGGCAAGAGATATGCTACTCGGCCAATCTTGTTCTCCGTGAACCATACCTTACCGTCGCGCCCGACCGCGATGCCGAGAGGTCCACTATTTGGCGTCCCGATCCGGAATTCGGTAATTTCCCCTTTCCTGGTAATCCGTCCAATCCGATTGCCCCGCTCTTCGCTAAACCACAAACTTCCATGTGGCCCGTTTGTGATGCTATTCGGCTGACTATCGGGGTGTGGCAGAGAGAACTGGCTCACTCCGGATGCCGGCCTCGGCGGTGCCAATGTCGCGTGAGTGCAACCGGCACTGGCCACAAGCAGCAGGGTGGTCGCGCCGCCAAGCACCATCCTCACTGTGCGCGCGCTGTGCGGATAGCTGCGAGCCGGTCGAGCATCGGGCGGAGATACGCGAAGAGCGATCGACCGATGCGCACTGTAGGCCGCATTCGATAGGACGTCGACATCGCAGTGTACGAAGACGTTGCCGCCGTCCGCAGAGCGGGAGGCGGTGGCGGTCCCACCCGATTTTCCTGCAGGGCCTGGGCCAGGGAGTGGGCGACCTCGGCAAAGCCAAGGTCCCGAGCGAGCTCAACAATCGTGTCCGCATAGAGCCCGTTTGCCGGCTGTCGCTCATCTCCTTTGAGACAGTACAGTAAGCCAAGATCGAGGGAATCCTCCAGTTCGTTTGCCAGTCTGATGAGGATCACGCTGCGCTGCTCGGGTGCTTGGCCCGGGCTCTCCGTGACTGGGCGCAAATCACGACGAATGGCGCGCATCGACGCATCCGTCCACGTGAGCTTGCCGTATCTTGCGACCACGTCTTCGACTTCCCGACTGGCGCCGCGCCGTACTTGCTCGCGCCTCCTATGGCTGGGGAACTGGATGCCGAAGTCTCCGTGGGTGTAGGCGGCATGGAGCAATCCGGCGCCCACCACCGGCGCGGGCGTCTCCATCGCCGCCAGAATGCTTGCCGTGCCGACCAGATGCGACAGGAATGGCTTCCCGGTCGGCCGGTAGAGGCCGGAAAACAACTGAATCGCCAGATCGTAGCAGCGCCGCATAAGCTCCAGATCGGCATCGCTGTACCCGCCTGCGAGCATCTGATTAAAGAGCTGCAGATTTGTCTGCGCATACTGGTGGGTCACATCTGGTCTCGCCATCATGGCACCTGCTGAATCACCGATGCTCGCCGTTTGTACCTCTGTCGCTCCGCCGCCTGTATCCAGACTCTGGTAGCGAAACGATCGACCGCGTCGTCGAAGGCGTTCAAGCCGCTGCGCCGGAAAAGCAGGCGCGCGATCGCCCGCCATCGCTGCAATCCCAGCCTCCGATAGTAGAGCTTCCGGTGGTATTCCAGAAACATAGATGCGGGCTTCCAGTTCGGATCACCGGCTTTAAGGGCGTCACGTGCTCTGTCCTCACTTTGCAGACCGGCTTCCTCGCACAACTCACGGATGGCGGCCTGTGTATCGACTGTAGGGCAATTACAATGCCTGTGAAATTGGTCCGTAAAACCGGGACGCTGCTGCATGGGATATTTGTGCGGTTTACTATGAGGTTGCGAACGACGAGGCTCTATTTGAGCGCCATCGTGATGTTCGCCGTGATCCTGTGCGTGCGATGGGTCTTTTTGGTTCCGATCGATGAGGCTCCGGACGAGCCAAGTCACCTCGATTACGCTTTTGCCATCTACAGCGCCGGTCATCTCCTCAACGCGCGCGACAACCCGATCACTTACGGCTACGCCAGCGCGTACAGCACGTACCTCGCACGGCAGACGATGTTGCATCGCATTGCCTTTCACCCAGACGCAAAGGTTTCAGGTGCCTACGGTAGTGGCGGGTACTACCGGGCACTCGATCGTTCAGCCCCGCGTCAAACCGTAAGGCGAGGGATCGTGCGAGCTCCGCAGTATCTGGAAGTAAATCCGGTCGGATTCTACGCTCTCCTCGCCGGATGGATCTGGCTCATCAGCCACGTTACGGATAGCCTCGTGGCTCTCTTTTTCGCGGCTCGCTTGTTCTCCGTGCTCCTCTTAGCGTGCAGCCTGATACTTACGTACGCGATTGCCCGAGAGCTGCGATTCCCTTCAAGCCGGGCCCTGCTACTCACAGCATGTGTGGGCTTCTTTCCGTTGACGACGTTCGTTTCCTCGTATGTACAGCCCGACAACCTGTCTCTCACGGCATGGTCACTTTGCATGTACCTTGCGTTGCGGATTCGGCGCCTCGCAAACCGTCGCGACCAGGTCGGATTAACTCGCGCTGTCTCCCCCTCGACGCGTTTCTAGTGCTTTACGCGGGAAGGCTCGATCGAGAGAAGGGAATCGAAGTCCTTATCGACGCGTATGAAAGCCTTGGACTACCGCCTGACGGGGGCTGCCTGGTGATGGCGGGTGCTCCGCGCAATCACCGAGAGCCTGAAGCGGGCCACGCTTACGCAGCATCCCTGCGTGCGCGCACTGATTCCCGGAGTTGCCTTTGGTTGGGCTGGGTGCCCGACACGAAGGCGCTGTACCGGGCCGCGGACGTGACGGTCTTGCCGAGCCTCACCGATGAACCCTTTGCCCGAGTGACTCTCGAAGCGATGGCCTCTGAGTGCCCGGTCCTCGTGTCAGCCGTGGGCGGAAGCCCTGAGGCCTTGACCGGTGAATTCACGCGATATCTGATTCCGCCGGGCGACTCAGAAGCGCTGGCCACGGCGCTGGCTGGTCTGCGTGACTGGCGGCAACGCTGCCCGGGCCTCGGAATGGCTTGCCGAGACCAT
>QHBP01000146.1 GCA_003244175.1 Chloroflexota bacterium
GGCCACTGCTTCCGAGATAACACGTGTTCCTGTGGTATAACAGTGTCGGTTCGCTAAACCAACGACCATGGCCACATCCTGGACAAGCTTCAGCAGAAGGGCCGGGAGCCTGGTTGGAGAGCCTTCCGCCTGGGCATTGCGAATTTTGCCGATCCCTTCGAGCACTTCCTCCACAAGTAGTTCCTCAATGGTCTCTCGAAACAGCCTTTCAGGAGCAGATCGGGCGATGGTGCCGACCTCTGCAAAGAACTGCTCGGGATCGTAGAGAGGAAGGACGCTTTGGAGCGCACTGTGGGTGAGTGGCCACCGGTCATCGACGCGTGCAGCTCGTTCAAGCAGCGTCTGCTTGCCATAGAGATCCACCTCTGCCTTCCATTCTGACGTACACCATTCATAGCGATGCTTGTAATGGTCAGTCCGCAGCACCCCAAACAGTTCAATATCAGAATAGGGGCCATCTTCCTCCCGTGCCAGCGACCCATAGAGGCCAATCGCGAACACCTCCAGGGGAAAACGCTCCTTCACCCGTTCAGCAATCTCGTGGGCAATGGCCATCCGTTGTGTCCGTGGCAGTGCCTGGGGTCCAAAGGTGTGCATCGTGTTTTCCTCCGAGCGCGAGCGTCTGTACGTTTTTACTCACTCTACCATACGGCTTAGACAGCCGGCAAGAAGCGGTGCTGCAAGTAGGAAAGACCGGCTCGGCCATAGTAGAGTAGGCGGCCAGCGAGGTGCCTTTCGGCCCTTTTCCAACCGCCCCTCCCCGAACTGTGCGTGCCCGTTTGCGGGCACACAGCTCTCCAGCATCTCCTGCCCCTTGTCGGGGTGATGGATTCGGGTGTTGCAGTTACCGGCAGTGTGCCTCCCTCCCACCCTGATCCTCCGAGACACCTAACCCCCTTCCCCATGTAAGCGGCTCTCCCGCTCGCGGAGTACTACGGGGTTTCCGTGGCCCTGGGGGTCGCCCCCGGTAGGCCATCCCGTGTTCCGTCGCTGTGGTACGTGTCGAGCCTTACGTAGGCGGTCCGTTCGTCCCTTGACGCACCGTCACCGGTGCTCTAGCGGGTCAGGAGGTTCCCAGCATCCAAATGTATTATGTTGGGAGGCCCGCCGCTGGTCGTCAGATAGGTTTCCAGCGGATGAAACGCGACATCTCGTCGGGACTAGACTTCAAGCAGTCGAGCTTTCGCCATATAAGGCGGGTCTTGCGGCACGTCGGTACGCCCTACCTCTGCACTTGAGCCGCTTTTCTGAAATGCTGCTTTCCCCGTTGCCTTTCGGCGCAAGGTTATTCAGATGACCCCAGGATAACTTCCTCCTAATCCTGACTCCCTGCGGGAGTGATACCACTGCGCGTGACACGGCGCACCGCTTGCCGTTTGATCAGTTTCAGGCGATTGATATGTCCTTCCACCGGCCCTGTACTGTACGGCAGCGTGAGTCCCGTAAGGATGGCGGCTTTGTCACGCTCGACACTACGGGCAAAGGGAAGAAATTCCCGGATGGTGGACGCACGTACGTCGTTGAGCCAGGTCTCCGGTCCCTCACCACTGTGGTGGCGAATGAGATCTAAGAAGCCGTGCGTCAACTCACGTGCCTGCGCAAGCTGGCTATCCATCTGACAGAGATGATCGAGTTGTGCCTCGGACTGTGGGTTCAGCGTTTCCGGACGGGCCAACATCCACCCGATAACCTGTCCTGGGGTCACGTCTTCGAGGGGAGAGCGAGGAACCGATCCCGGCGAAACGGGCAATCCTAGCTTCCGTGGATGATCCCGCCAGCTGGCCCGGCGCCGATAGACACTGCGCATCGATCCGCGGTAACCCTGAGCCTTTAATTCCTCCCAGAGAACAGTGCCGTTGTGCTCACCGGCGTCCCAGCGCTGTCGCAGATACCGCGCCGACCAATCGAGCGGACTGCGTCGCGGTTTGCGTGACCCGGCATAGGGACCATGCCCCTCAGCCATCCAGCGCTGAATCGTCCGTGCCTCAACTCCCAGCCGCTTGGCGATGGTCGCTGTTGGAAGGCCGGCCTGAGCGAGGGCGAGCATCTGTTGATAACGTGCTTCACCAGAAGCCTGGCGGGGCCGACGTGCCGGAAGGGAGGCGGGAACGGGTACAGGCGGCGTCTCGGCTTCGCCCACAGCTTTGGTCAGCTGTTTCCAACGAGCAGAAACGACTTTATCGAGGTGCTCGGTCAGGTTCTTCGCCAAGTGCCACCGATCGGCCACATGCAGGGCTTTGGGAAGGGCTGCGGTGATCGCGGCAGCAAACTCCTTGCTTCGATCTCGCGCAACAATCTCAATCGTTGGGTAACGCTTCAGCCATTGCGAGACCGTCTGTTGTGAACGATCGGGGAGTAAAGCAATCGGCTTCTTCCGTTCAAGATCCACTACGATGGCTCCATAGCGTTGACGACGCTTCCAGGCCCAGTCGTCGAGGCCAATGATCCGAGGATCAACGATGGGAGGCAGAGGAAGAGTATGCAGGAAGCGCAAGATGGCTCGTGAAGTCACCTGCATGCCCAACAGTTTGGCACTACGTGCGCCTGGAGCCCCACCTTGTTCTCGACCAAGCTGACCGAGGAACTGGCGCAGACCGAAGGTAAAGCGACCATGAGGCGAAGTCACCTGGGGGATCCGTTCAGTGAAGATGCGCCGCGGACAGCTCGACTGATCACAATAGAACTTGCGAACGTGCAGATGCAGGATGACTTGCACGTTTTGAAGCGAGAGATCCCAGACCGTGCGTTCATAGCGGCTATGGATGCGGTGCGCCAACGTTCCACATATGGGGCAGAGGGCGGTACGGGTGACCCGTTCACAGATGAGGACCAGACGCCCTGTCTCCCTGTGGGAGGAGCGCAGGCGGAACCCGTGGAGGTGCGGAAAGAGAATAGGGAATGACAAGGGAAAGCTCCTTTAAAGAGAGGGGGAATGATGCATTTCACTCCTCAGGGGCTTTCA
>QHBP01000400.1 GCA_003244175.1 Chloroflexota bacterium
GGCTCGGCGGGGGCAAGTGGCAACAGACCCACCCTGGACTACACCAATCCGGCGGTCCAGCAATACATGGTGAGCACGTATCTCGATCCCGCGCTTGGCGGAGGATTCTCCGAGATCGACATTGACGACTCGACGTTGTACAACGTGACGGATGCCGCCGGGCACTACAGCGCCGGTGGGACATGGGTACAACAGTACAGTGGCTCCGTCAGTGACCACACCTGGGCCGCCGCCAACGCGGCTGCGCTCCAGCAGATCGTGAACTCTGTCAAGGCGTCCTATCCGAATGCCCATTTCGGGCTCAATCAAGGGCGGGACTGCATCTGGAACATGACGGACTGGCCGCTGGCGTTTTCCAGCGGCGTCGACATGATTTTTGATGAGCAGGGCTTCACGAATTACGGCAGCAGTCCGCAGTACACGACCAGCGACCCCCGCAGTGACAATGCGCATAACGTGACGTGCCAGAACTCGTGGCTGCAGAAGATGCAGACGTACACCAGCATGCAGAAAAGCCAGGGCAAGGAGCTGATGCTGGACAACGAGGAGCCGTACACGGTCTCGTCGTCCATGACGGATAGCAACAGCCAGGCGCGATTCGATCTGCAATGGGCACTGGCAAATTATCTCTTGGTGAAGTACAAACACACCTACTTTTGGTGGGGCGGGGCTGCGCAGTACGGGTACGCGCCATTTCTGCAACGGGAAGAGGAGGCGCAGATCGGATCGCCGGCGGACGACTTCTATGCCAGTCAGAACGTGTACATGCGGGACTTCAGCAACGGGTTGGCGCTGGTGAATCCGTCTAGCCGCTCGCCGTTCACCATCTCGCTTCCCGCCGGCAGGTACCAGGACCTGTATGGGAATGCCATCTCTACCTACACGATGCAGCCGCATTCAGGGCTCGTTCTCCTTCACGCGATGAAGGGGCGTCAGCAGGACCGCTTTTCGAAAACCATGCTCATGGACTCCGCCGCCTGATTCTTCGACGACCAGTAGAATATCAACGTCCAGAGACGCCAAAGAAAATACAGGGGAAAGAAGTATTGGAAGTAGTTGCTCATGAAGTACACCTTCTCTTCAACGACCTCCATTCCATGCCGCGAAGCAAGATACCTAAAGTCCCTGGGAGTGCAACGGTCATAGTGAGCAGGGAAGCCTTGTTGACACTGGAGCCGTTGAAGCGCGCAGTTCTTCCAAGTCTCCGGTAAGAGGAGATTGAGCCTGGCATAGACGGCGTTACGAGACGGCGCAAATACCGCCGCTTTCCCCCCGACCTTCAACGAGCTGCAAATCGCGCGAAAGCCGTCATCCACGTTCCTCACGTGCTCCAATACCGCTTTGCAAATGACGAGATCTGCCTCCTCTTTGCCTTCGAAGCGCGTGATGTCTACGCACACCCACTCGTCGTACGAGCCCGGTGGGGCTTGATCGAGCTCATTTTGATCAACGTCAATGCCCACGACATAGGCGTCTAGAGCCCTTTTCCTGTCTGTGTCGATTGCGGGAACTCTCCCTCCACCAATGTCGTAGATCTTCATGTTGCGCCGTAAGTATTTCGGAAGAACGGAGTCTACAAAGTCGCGCATCCCGTCTTGCCGAAACTTCGCGGGGAGAAGTCGATCAAGCTCGCGACTCAGATATATCTGGAGGCACAGAATGCTTTTGAATGCTTTTCGCAACATGGGCTAGGCCTCCGCTGCGGGTTCGTTTGTGGAGGTAGAAAACACGGAGAGAATCTGTACGGACACTTGGTGACTAAAACAAGCCGGCGTATTCGACTACCCTATCGTTACTGCCATGGTCGGCAATGTAGAGACTGTCACTCGCGTCAAAAGTCACGCCGTAGGGATGATCCAGGCCGTCCGCTCCAGAACCCGGCTGCGAGGACGTGAAGCTCCCGTGCTGGCCGAGGACTCTGGTGGCCAGGTCGGATACGGCGCTCATATCGTTGGAAGACGGAAATGCCAGCACCCGATTGTTCCCTTCGTCCGCCACCCATAGCTGATGCGACGAGTCCAGCGCGAGTCCGGTCGGGCCGGAGAGCGACGCTGGTGAGGCGGCGACCGAGCCAAGATTCGCGAAACCGGTGACGAAGCTGCCGTCCTGTCCATAGACCGATGTCGCGTCTTGCCGTCCGGAGCGGAGAGCGTTGTCGTATTCCAGGACTCGGTTGTTCCCGGTGTCGGCAATGATCAGGTTTCCCTTGCCATCCACAACCGCGTCCTCGGGGCCGTTCAATGTCGCGGCGCCCGGAGGTACCGGGGTCGTGGGGTAGGCGGAGCAGCCACCAATGGAGGTTGCGAGATTCGGGCAGCTCGATGTGAACGAGCCGTTCTGACCCCAAACTCTCCTCGCCGCTATGGGGCATGCGCCGAGGCAGATGCGCCGGCGAATGCCGGCCAGGCTCGCTTCGCTCCACTGCAACACCCGGTTGTTCAACGTGTCCGCGACCAGGAGATCACCGTGAGAATCGAGGCTGACACCTTCCGGCGAGTTGAGAGTGCAGGCACTGGCGGGAGACGGCGAGCCACATCCACTTGCGAGCGCGGAGGAAGCGGTTACATTCGCCGCACCGGACGCGAAGTCGGACTGGCCCAGCACCGCGTCGGCGGCGATCGCCCGTCCCCGCCGGATCTTGTCCGCGATTTTCAGATAGACAAGCACGCGGTTGTTGCCCTGGTCGGAGACGTAGAGTGTGTCGTGCCGATCGATCGCGATGCCGTTTGGATTGCACAATGTATACGCGTTCGGAACACCTTCGCCACTCGTTGCGGCCGGCCCATTGCAGAGGCGCTCGGTCAGGTCCCCGTACTGTCCAAGCACGGTCGACGCGTCCCGGCTCGGCCGTCTGAGGGACGTGACATACGGGTACATGAGAACGCGGTTGTTCCACCAGTCCGCGACCCACAGGTTGCCCTGACCGTCTACCGCCGAGCGGGTCGGAGCGCACAGCGTGGAACGGCCCGTGGCGGAGAGATGACAGCCCGCTGAGGAGAGATCTTGCTGTCCCCAGACGTGGTCGGCAGCGCCATTGGCGATGGTGGCATCGACGAGTGCCGGCGGAGCGGACACGAGACCGACAAGTGCGGCCGTAAGGACGAACAGTGGTAGAAGACGATGGCTCATCCGGCCGCGGGTGAGACGCAGACGGGTCTTACGAGGAAGGTACTGCACTTGCTGGCTCCTCTGGTGGCATGTGAGTGGGACTCCCGCGCACTCGATGTTCTCCAAAACGTACGCGAGGGACTTTAAGCCTCTGCGTGCATAGGACTTTCTACCCCAAACGTCGCCTTATGGCAAGCGAGACTTACTGGAGACGCAGCCAGAAGCTCGCCAGCGCGAGAAGCATCTCCCACCGCTCGCGCGCCAGGGAGGGGACTCCCCGCAGGTACACACGGGGGTGCGCGAGGAGGTATCGGAGATGGAACCGAAGCTGATGTTGGAGAGGCCGAATGATCCACATGACGACCGGCAACGGTAGCCCGCGTACGACGTAGGGCTCGATGTCGCGTCGCTCGTCCGGCATAATGCCAAACCGCAGAGCCTCCCGGCGGAACCGCACATCCTCACGGAATCGGCGCTCCCACGCGGCGCGGTCTCTCCAGTCTTTTTTGCGCGGCGGGTGGTACACCACGGCATTGGGGGCGAAGGCGATAGAGCCACACGCGCGCGCCCGTAGGCCCAGAAGGGTGTCCGCGCCGTGCCGAAAGCTGTCGTCGAAGCCGCCCAGCTCGTCCAGGGTTGTGCGGCGGTACGCAATGTTGCACGTCCGGTAGGGGGTACCGGGACGGCGCTGCTCGATCTGATGAGTAAAGGGTGTGGGCGTCCCGGGTTGAGGCAGTGTCACCCCCTGCACTCCCACCGTCCCGGGACCCCCCATTGCATGGACGAGCGACGCGAGCCAGTCGGGAGCCGGAAAGCAGTCATCGTCGGTGAAGGCAATCATGGTTCCGGACGCCGCGCGCCATCCACGATTCCGCGACGCGTAGGCGCCCGTCGAGCTGCGGTTCCGCAGGGTCATGCGATCTTCACGCGCCCACGCCGAGAGCAGGTCGGGCGTGGCGTCGTTGGAGGCATCGTCGATCACCCACACGTCGAAGTGGGCGTACGTCTGGGCGTCCAGCGCCGAAAGAAGCCGCGACAGCAGCGTTGCCCGGTTTCGGGTCGGTACGACAACGCTGACGCGAGGGGCCGAAGCCCGCGCCGCAATCTCGTCCAAGACAGACGGGCTGCTATCGACGGTCATTCGTCGCTCTTGATTGATGATCCAGCCACGCCGCTGGAAGGTCTAGACCAAAACCCCTTCCGGCTCCGGCTCGTACCCGGGAAGGGTGCAGCGCGGCGTCCTGTCCCGCCGGTAGCCCAGCGCGTATTCACCCTGGATCACCGTGTGGATCTCACGCGTACCTTCATAGATCACCGGCGCCTTTGCATTCCGCAGGTAGCGGAATACCGGATACTCGTCGGAGTATCCGTACGCGCCGTGTACCTGGACCGCATCCGAGGCTGCCTGGAAGGCCGCGTCGCAGGCGTACCACTTGGCCAGGGAAACCGCGCGATTCGAGCTTTCACCCCTGTTCTTGAGCCACCCCGCCTTGAGGTACAGCAAACGGCTGGCCTCGTACTTCGCGTACATGTTCGCGATCATCTGCTGGACCAGCTGGAACTTTCCGATGGCCTCGCCGAAGGCCTGCCGCTCGTTGGCGTACTTGACGCTGTAGTCCAGGCAGGCGCGGATTGTTCCCGCGGCGCCCGCTCCCACCGTGTACCTGCCGTTCTCGAGCGAGCTCATGGCGATGGCAAAGCCCTCACCCTCTTCGCCCAGGCGATTCTCGACAGGAACGCGCACGTCATGAAGAGAGATGCTCCCGGTGTCTCCGGCATTGATGCCCGCTTTGTGCTTGATTGGGGTGGTGGTCAAGCCGTCTCCCGCTTCATCTCGATCCACCACGAATGCGCTAATGCCGCGATGCTTCGCGTCCGGGTCCGTCTTGGCAAAGAGCAGGAAAGTGTCGGCGTAGTCGGCGTACGAAACCCAGGTCTTCTCACCATTCAGGATGTAGGAGTCGCCGTCGCGTCTTGCCGTTGCTTTGAGTCCGGCGACGTCCGAACCGGCGTTTGGTTCGGTGAGTCCAAACGCCCCGAACTTTTGACCGGAGGCCAGGGGGCGGAGAAGACGCTGCTTTTGTTCTTCGGCTCCCCAGACGAAAATGCCGCACCCGCACAGGCCAATGTGCACCGACAGGATAGTGCGGAAGGAATGGTCGACATACTCCAGCTCTTCGGATGCCAACCCGAGACTCACATAGTCCATGCCACTTCCGCCGTACTTCTCGGGGAAGCAGATGCCGGTCAGTCCGATCTCGCCGAGCTTCGCGAACGTCCCGGGGTCGTAGTAGTGGTTGGTGTCATTTTCCTGGATGGTCGGGGCGAACTCATTCGCCATGTATTCGCGGACGGTCTCGACTAGCAGCTGCTGGTCGGAGGTGAGCTCGAGGTCAACCATGCGCGTCTCCCGGGCAGGGCGACGCCCCACCGCAAAAAGTCGAAAGTGCAACGCGCTCGGTTCCAGGCTGCCGGTGTTCTGGAGCCCGCGCCGCCGCCGAATTGTACCAAAATGAATTTGGCGCCGGAACCCTTGCGGTAGCATGCGGGGAAGACTTAGGAGGCCAACCGTGACTGGAGCGATCACCAGCCTTTCGACCTTCTCAATCGTGGCCTGCGATCCGGATTCGGGCGAGTGCGGGGTCGCCGTGGCCTCCAAGTTCCTCGCCGTGGGCTCGGTCGTTCCGTGGGTGCGCGCCGGGGTTGGCGCCATCGCCACTCAGGCACATGCCAATACGACGTATGGACCCGCCGGGTTGGAGCTCTTGGCGCAGGGCTATAGCGCTCAAGAAACTTTGAACGGCCTGACAGTGGCCGACGGAGAGCGTGATCAACGGCAGATCGGCATCGTGGATGCCCGCGGCCGCGGCGCGACATTTACCGGCTCCGGGTGCTACGACTGGGCGGGCGGACGCGCCGGAGAGTATTATGCGGCTCAGGGCAATATTCTCGCCAGGCCGGCGGTGGTCGATGCATTGGCGGACACCTTCGCGGCGTCTTCCGGCCCATTCGCGGGACGCCTCCTGGAGGCTCTGGCCGCGGCGCAGCAGGCGGGCGGCGATCGCCGCGGCCAGCAATCGGCAGCGCTCTATGTTGCTCGAGCGGCTGGGGGGTACGCCGGGTTCAATGATCGCGCCATCGATCTGCGCATTGACGATAATCACGCGCCCATCGAGGAGCTGAGGCGGCTCCTCGACATGCACTGGCTGTATATGGGCGAGACCGGCGCGGAAGATGTGTTGCCGATCGATGAGCATCGCGCCCGTCACATACAGGAAATCCTGCGACTGTCCGGGCACCGGTCGACGCCGCCGACGGGCGCTTACGATGAAGAAACGCAGGACGCTTTCCGCGCGTTGTGCGGCACGGAAAATCTCGAGGGCCGATGGCGTGACGAAGTCGCGGTGGACCGGGTGGTGCTCGATTACCTGGCGCGCAAGTATTCCGTGCCGGTGAAATGAAGAAGGAGGGGTGCGTTCACCCCTCCCGGCAGCGACGATGCTAACGAGATCTATGCCTTGTTGCCGGCAGCGCCCACGGCGCTCTTGAGCTGTGAACCGGCTTTGAAGGACGGGCGTTTGCCCGCCGGGATATTCAGCGGCTCGTTGGTACGGGGATTGCGTCCCTGTCGGGCGGCCGTCTCGGTAACACCGAAGCTGCCAAAGCCCGTGATGTTCACCTTTTCGCCGCTGCGAAGCGTGTCCGTGATGCAGCGGAAGACCGCATCGACGGCTTTCTTGGCTTGCGCCTTGTTCAGGTTGGCGTCGTCGGCAACCTGCTGCTCAAGTTCCGCTTTGCCTACGGGCATGTTCGACCTCCTCTTACTCTCCGTCTACCAGAGACCATCATAGCACCACGCTGCACGATTTCGGCGAGATGACGCCAAAAAAAGACGTTCATGCTTCCTTCTCTTCGCGATGTCGCTCGTCTATCCACTCAGAAATCGGCTTCTCGCGAGTGAATCTCTTGGGCACTCTCCCTTGAATCGCGGCAATCACGTTTTTGAAGCCATACTTCTGACCAAGCTCAACGATGACCCGGAGTCCGTCATCGCGCGTCTGCGCGGCGCTCCACGCGTCCGCGATTTCTTGAGTCGCCGCCTCAAAGTCTTCTCGGGTCATGCCTGTCATCGTTGCGCATCCTCTCACCCGGCGATGGGACAGCCTGTGATGCCTGGGAGTACTCTCCTCTCGTCCGTAGGGAGAATTGCCACGCAATTCTGCCATCCATATGCTCGGGTTGACTCCTTACTTTCAGACGTGCCTGCCACCGCGTGCAAACGCGTGGAGAAGACCGTGCTTAACGCTACCAGTCGCACGAAGGCCGAGGGCTCGCTCTTGGATGGCGCCGGCTCGCATGTGGCGCTTCCGATTCTCGGCGCGATCTACCTCAGCATCGTTCTTGCCGAAGGGCTCCGCTGGGGCGGAGTCGCAGGATTGAAGTGGTCGAGCGACATCGGCTGGACGCTCTCCGGTCTCCTCGCCACGGCCGCGTGTGCGCGGACGGGTTCGCGAGCTCGGGGCCAGGACCGGGTGGTTTGGCTGCTTTTCGCGGGAGGTTGTGCGGCGTGGTGCACGGGGCAGATGGCGTGGAACTATTTCGATCTCACATCCCGCGTTGCCGTTGCTCCGACCCTAATCGACGCCGGCTATCTCGGATTCGTGATTCCGTGCCTCCTGGGCCTGATGTTTATCGGCGAGGGCAATCGCCTCTCACGCGCCCTGTTATGTCTGGACATCGGCATTCTGATGTGTGCCTGCGCGGTGCTTTTCACCGCCATCTTCTGGGGCGACCTTGAACACTCCCGCTTGTCGGGGCTAGGGGAAGTCACGGTGATGGGATACCCCGTCCTCTATGGCGCGCTGAGTCTCGCCGTGTTCCTGTTGCCCATCAGGGATTGGTGGCCTCATATCCGTGACGCCGCTGCTGATCACCGTCGGGACCGCACTTGTCTATCTCGCCTCGTTCGAGACGCTCGCATTATCTCAGGAGGCAGAGACGATCTACTCGCGGTGCCTCGTTTGTATGGTCTTGTTCACCGTCACTCGACTCGCGGTCACCCTTCGCAACAGTGGCCGGCTGTTTGTCCGGCTCAGCGAGGCGCATGCGCGAGCGGAGGCGATGGCCGACGAGCTCCGTCGGGGCGAGGCTCGCTTCCGGGCCATTTTCGATCGAGCGCCGATTGGCATACAGATCGCTGATATGGAGGGATATCTGGTGGATGCCAACAAGGCGGCGGAACGCATGCTGGGCTATGACCCAGGCGAGCTGCAGGGCCGGCACTGGACCGAGGTGACGCATCCCGACAATGTCGCGGAAGAAGACCGTCTGGATGAGCTCCTATTGGCTCGAGATATCGAGCAGTACGAGATCGAGGAACGCCAGATTCGAAAAGATGGATCTCTCATCTGGACACAGCAAACCGTCACGGAAGTGTGGGACCAGGACGGCCAGGCACAGTTTGGGATTGCCCTGGTGGAGGATGTTACCGAGCACAAGGCGATGATCCAAGAACTGCAGGAAAGGGAGGCAAGCTTCCGGTTGCTGTTCGCCGACAACCCGCATCCCATGTGGGTCTACGATATCGCGACCCTCTCGTTTTGCGAGGTAAACGACACCGCTGTACGACTGTATGGTTACTCACGTGAAGAGTTTCTCGCCATGCGCATCACCGATATCAGGCCTGCGCAGTGGATTCCCGACATGATGCGGGGTGTCGCAATGCACAGGGTTCAATCATCCACGTGCTCGCATACCCAGCACCGACTTAAGGACGGTTCAGTTATCGATGTCGAGGTCGCCACGCACAGCTTGCACTTCGCGGGACGCGATGCTGTGCTCGTGCTGGCTCAGAACATCACGGAGCGCAAGAATTTCGAAAACCAGCTCAAGCACCAGGCTCTGCACGATCCCCTCACCGGGCTGCCCAACCGGACGCTGTTGAACGACCGTCTCGAGCAAGTGATTCTAGCGGCCCGCAGAAACGCCACGTCGCTCGCGCTCCTTCTCATGGACCTTGACGGCTTCAAGGACGTCAACGATACCTTCGGACACCACCATGGCGATCTGCTGCTGGAACAAGTGGGACTCCGCTTGTGTCGAGTGCTGCAGGCGTCGGACACCGTCGCTCGCCTGGGAGGCGACGAGTTCGCGATCATCCTTCCGGCTACGGACGAGGTCGGGAGTACCCAGGCCGTACGTCGCATCATCGCCTCCTTTAAGGAGCAGTTTGTGGTGGAATCGCGAAGCCTGCATGTTGATGCGAGCGTCGGCATCGCCCTGTATCCCAGCCATGGAGACGACGCCAGTACTCTCCTTCGGCGTGCCGATGTCGCGATGTACGTAGCCAAGCGTGCCGGAGATGACCGCCGCTACGCGGTGTACACCGCGGAGCAAGATCTGCACACGCCCGAGAAACTGGCGCTTATCGGGGAGCTTCGCCAGGCGATCGAGGAGGAGCATCTCTTTTTGCAATACCAGCCCAAAGTCGACCTTCGCACCGGAGCGACCTCCCACGTCGAAGCTCTGGTCCGCTGGCGACACGCCCGTCGGGGCATGATTCCTCCGGACCAATTTGTCTGTCTCGCCGAGGAAACCGGGATGATCAAGTCGCTAACGCTTTGTGTCCTTGGTCAGGCTCTACAGCAATGCCAGAGGTGGGGTAGGGCCGGTTTCAATATCTCGGTTGCCGTGAATCTCTCGGCTCGCAACCTGCGTGATCCGCAGCTCCCGTCGCTGGTGATGGACCTTCTTCAGCATCATGACGTGCCGGCCACAAGCCTCGGAATTGAGATTACCGAAAGTACGTTGATGGGGGATCCCGCGCAGGCAATGCTGGTCCTGACCGAGCTTCATGACATGGGCGTCCGCATCGCGATCGACGATTTTGGTACGGGGTACTCGTCGCTGGCGTACCTCAGACGTCTACCGGTCGATGAAATCAAGATCGATCGCTCCTTCGTGATGGAGATGGCGTCCGATGAGAACGATGCCACGATCGTGCAGTCCGTCATAGATCTTGGCCACAACCTGGATCTTCAGGTCGTGGCCGAAGGAGTAGAGAATCAGGCGAGTCTCGAGATGCTGGCCACCTGCGGCTGCGACCAGGTACAAGGGTACTACCTCGCCCGTCCTATGGCCGCCGCCGACCTCGAGGGCTGGTTGGCTCTGGACCGCGTCGCCGCCACCGCATGACCGCGACCGTTCCTGCGTCGAGAACGTGACACTGCCCAACTACGATAAGGGCGTGACACAGACGCGAGCGGACCGGAAGACATTCGATGACCTCGACCTTGCCTCCTTCCAGCGACATGTCCTGGACTGGTATGGCGCCTACCGGCGAGATCTGCCATGGAGAGAGGACCCCGATCCATACCACATTCTCGTATCCGAGGTGATGCTGCAGCAGACCGGGGTACAGCGCGTCATTCCGGCATATCATCGCTTCCTTCGTGCCTTCCCGACGCTGCGCTCTCTGGCCGATGCTTCCCCCGCGAACGTGCTGCGATCGTGGCACGGTCTTGGGTACAATCGCCGCGCCATCAATTTGAAGCGGGCGGCGGAGGTGGTCGGCACGACGTGCGGAGGTTCTTTGCCTACTGGGGTGCTGGAGCTCGAGCTCTTGCCGGGGATCGGACGTTACACTTCGCGAGCTGTGGCGTGCTTCGCTTTCGATGTCCAGGTTGCCGTCGTAGACACTAATGTGCGGCGAGTTCTGTCCGCGTTCGCGGATTGCCGGCTCAGTGAGAAGGAGACGGAGGAGCTGGCGGAGCGGCTGCTTCCCGAAGGACGAGCCTCCGATTGGAATCAGGCATTGATGGACTACGGGGCTTTGGCTTCAAGAGGAAGGGCCAGGCGGACGAACAAGATCTCCGAGCCCTTCGCCAGTACCAACCGGTTTTGGCGCGGCCGCATTGTCGATGCACTGTGCCGGCACCCGGCGCTATCGGTACCCGCGCTTCTGAGCGAGCTTCCGTATCCTGAGAAGAATGAGCAGCGTGTGCGCGGGTTGGTGCTGGCGCTGCATGAGGAAGGTCTGGTGGAGTACGACCGCGGCCAGGACAGCGTGTCGCTACCCGCCTAGCGGCTTCGCATTTTTCGACGTGAGGCATGTGTGTCCCGAGTGAACACGCGGTGAAAGGGCTTCGCTCGTGGCGCCCGCTCCGCTCTATGCGTATGGACAGGTGTCGTATAGGATGGGCCCATGGTCATTCGAGACAGACTCGAGCGCGGAGATATCCTGTATGATCTCGATCTGATGCCTGGGGCGCGCAATGCCGTCACAACGTGTCTCGGCTTGAAGCGGGGCGAGCGTCTGACGATGGTGACGGACGTAGCAACCGCGGAAATCGCCGCAAGCCTTCTCACGGTGGCTCGACAAATAGGCGCCATAGTCGAGTGTTTCGTCCTGGAGGAGGAGGGGAAACGTCCGCTCGACCGCTGCCCTCCGCGAATCCTGGGTGCTGCCATCGAGAGCGACGCGATCATTTGCTGCATCCAGCCTCAAGAGGGAGAAATCCGCAGCCGAGGAGAGCTGATCGACCTCGTGGAGCGGCAGCGAATTCGATATGCGCACATGGTTTGGATCACACCCACGATCATGCGGCAGGCGATGCGAGCCGACTATCAAGCGGTCGACAGACTGAGCAACTGGGTTCTTGACCGTGTACGTGGCGCCGAGCGTGTCGTGGTTCGAAGCCCGGCGGGAACCGATATCGAAGCCACCTTCCGTCGAGATCATCTCTGGATCAAGACGAGCGGCTTGATCAGCCCAATGTACTGGTCCAACCTTCCCGGAGGGGAGGTGTGGAGCGTCCCCGATGATGTCAAGGGCGTGTTCGTCGTCGACGGAACCATTGGCGACTATCTTTGCCGCAAGTATCGGGAGATATCGGCTACGCCGCTTGTGTTGGAAATCGAGGACGGCGTGCTGCGAGCTGCCCACTGCAAAAACGCGGCTTTGCAACGAGAGTTTTTCGACTACTGTCATGCTGAAACAAACAGTGATCGAGTAGGCGAGTTCGCCTTTGGCACCAACATCGCTATTGCCCAGATGATCGGCAATCTGCTCCAGGATGAGAAGATTCCGGGCGTACACATCGCCTTTGGGAACCCGCTGCCGTCCTTGACGGGGGCAACCTGGGCGTGTGCGACACACATAGACGCTATCTCTCGCAGCACTGATGTGTGGGCGAACGGCACCCAGATCATGGGCAACGGACACTATCTGACGGAGGCGGAAACGCCGCTCAGTACTGCCGGCTGAAGTCAACCTGATTGAGCAGCGCATCGCCCCTGAGATAATGGTCGAGGTTCTCGAGGAAGACGCCAACAATCTGCTCCGGGCGATTGACGCCGGAGATGTGTGGTGTGATATAGACGGACTCTATTCCCCAAAGTGGGCTCTCGGGTCGAAGCGGTTCACGTTGGAAGACGTCGAGAGCGGCCCCGGCGAGGACGCCGGTCTGCAACGCCTCGATGAGATCCTCCTCACGGACGACCGTTCCCCGTCCAATGTTGATCAGGAAGCAGTGCGGCCTCAAAAGACGCAGACGCGCCGGTGTGAGCAGGCCCGCGGTCTCCGGCGTCTGCGGAAGAACGAGTACGAGAAAATCGCACTGGGGGAGAAACCGCTCGATCTCATCGACCGAGTATGTTGTCTCGACCTCGGAGACATCGCCCCGCTCCCGTTTCAAGCCAATCACGTGCAGGCCCAGGCCGACGCAACGCCTGGCCACTACCCGCCCAATGGAGCCAAGCCCGGCGATGCCTGCCGTCTGCCCTTCCAGTAAGTCAGGCGTGAAGCGCGACCACTCGCGATCGTTCTGAGCGCGGACCACACGGCGAATACGTTGCGTATGTGCCAGCATATACGCGACTGCATACTCCGCCATCGCGCTTCCAAAAACACCTTTCAGGTTGGTGACCATGATCGGCTGAGGTGGCTTCGGCGCGTCGATGACCCGTTCCACGCCGGCGCTCATGGTCTGGAACCATGTCAGCTTCTTTCCTTCGGCAAGAGCGGGGTTGGCCAGCCGTGATGCAAACAGGATACTGGCGTCGCCGATATGGCTGCGCACTTCGTCTAACGTCGTCGCCTCATTCACCGTGAGTCGCGGATGTTCCCGCCGTACCGCCTCTGCCATGCGATGATTGTCGTCGCCGTCTTCGCTCGCCACCAGGATGACCGGATCGCGCGGGAGGGACACGGGCGCGCTTCAGCCGACCAAGATTCGAGCCAGGCGAGCGTAGATGTCGGCTGCCTGGACCAGCTGCTCGACCTCGACGTTCTCGTCCGGCTGGTGGGCCATGCCGGGAGCGCCGGGGCCGCAAATGACCATTGGAATCCCGTATGTGGGACAGATGGCAGCGGCGTCGGTCCCGTACGTCACGCCTCCTACCGCCGGTTCGCCACGCACCGACCGCACCGCCTCGACGGTCGCCTCCACGAGCTTTTCCGAGCGCTGCGTTTCCAGAGGCGGTTTGTTTTGATCGCTCCACACCTCAACACGAAGGTCGGGATGGAACTCGGCGGCCAACCCTTCCGCAAGCTCGCGGATGATCTCGATAACCTCGTCGTTGTCCTGCGATGGCAGCGTGCGCAGGTCGACCTCGATATCGCAGACGTCCGGCACGACGTTTATCTTGTTTCCACCGGAGATAGTGTTGACGCTCAGTGTCGGCTTGCCCAGAAGCTCACTTTCCATGTAGTCAAACGAATGCTCCTCCAGGCGCGAGATCAGACGGCTCATGAAGCTAACGGCATTGACCCCCAGCCACGGCATGGAACCGTGCGCGGTACGGCCGAGCGCGCGTATTCTGACCCACAGCACACCCTTTTCGGCAATGAAGACGTCCAGATCACTAGGCTCGGCCACCACCAGATAGCCGGACCCTTTCAGCGAACCCCGGTCCGACATGGCCTGAGCGCCAATCATGCCGGCCTCTTCACCCGCTGTGGCCGCGATCAGTACGTCCGCTCTTGGCCTGAACCCGCGGCGCTGAAGGGCTGCCATTGCCGCCACAATAGCGGCGACACCCCCCTTCATGTCGCAGCTTCCCCGACCATAGATCCTCCCGTCGATGAGCTCGGCATCGAAGGGTTCGTGCTTCCATTCCTGCCCCCCCGGCGGAACAACGTCCAGATGACCCGTGAAGACGAGATGCCCGGCGCCTTTCCCCGGCAAGCGGCCTATAACGTTTGCGCGTCCGGGTTCGAGCGGCTCGAGCCTGCTTTCGAGGCCTAGCTGTTCCATCCGCTGTCCGAGGAACTCGGCAACCTCTTGCTCATTGCCGGGAGGGTTGACGGAGCGGAACCGGATCAGGTCTCGCGTCAGGTCGATCACGAGATCGCGATCGATGTGAGAGTCCATGTGGCCCTTTCGCGGCGCCGTTTCGACATCAAACGGGAATGCGATAGTATGCGGCGCCATGCGGAAACTCGGAGTGCTCATCATTGTAGGGCTGCTGCTGCTGGCCGGTCATAGCGCAGCAGAGGCTA
>QHBP01000260.1 GCA_003244175.1 Chloroflexota bacterium
ATCTTTCGCGAGCGTAAGTATTCAATCGCGGCCTGGCTGAGCCTTGAGGCGGGTAAACCGCGGCTCGAAGCGATGGGCGAAGTGGAAGAGGCGGCCGACCTCCTCGATGCCTATTGTGATTACATGACGGAACGAGACGGGTTCGTCGTGAGGCTCGAGCAGCTAACGCCGGGAGAAGTCAATTACAGTGTCCTGAAGCCGTACGGCGTGTGGGTGGTCGTGGCCCCATTCAACTTTCCCGTCGCGCTCACGACGGGAATGATCGCGGGCGTCCTGGTCACCGGTAACACTGCCGTCTACAAGCCTTCGCCGGAGACTCCCTTGACGGGCGTCAAAGTGTACGAATGCCTGCGCGATTCGGGCCTTCCCTCGGGGGCCATCAACTTCGTGACAGGTCGTGGGGCGGAAATCGGCGAGGCGCTGTCCAGCCACGCGGATGTCGATGGGATCGTCTTTACCGGCTCGCGCGCGGTGGGCAGTCACATTTATGCCGAGTTCAGCCGCCGGCAGCCGCGCCCATGTATAACAGAGATGGGTGGAAAGAACCCCGTTATTGTCACCGAGCGTGCGGACCTGAAAAAGGCGGTAGAAGGCACGGTGAGAGCGGCGTTCGGATTCAGTGGGCAGAAATGTAGTGCTGCATCGCGGGCCTATATCCACGAACGCGTCTACGACGATTTCGTCCGCCGGTTCGTGGCGCGAACGGAGGAGCTGATCGTCGGTGATCCCACCCTCGCCGAGACTTTTATGGGACCCGTCATCAATCGCAAGGCATACGAGCGGTTTCAGCAGGTATGCGATCGAGCTGCACGCGACGGGGAAATCCTCACGGGTGGACGGATACTACAGGACGAGGATCTCAGGTACGGCTATTACTGCACGCCCACAATCGCGGTGCTGCCGTCCACTCACCCCTACTTCTACGAGGAGCTGTTCGTTCCCTTCATCTGCGTCACTCGCGTGCAGAGCCTTGATGAGGCCCTGAACCTCGCCAATGACTCTGAGTACGGTCTGACGGCCGGAGTTTTTACGCAGGACGAGAACGAGGTCCGCGAGTTCCAGGACCGTATCGAAGCCGGCGTCACCTACGTCAACCGCAGTGGTGGAGCGACGACGGGGGCGTGGCCCAAGGTCCAGTCCTTTGGAGGCTGGAAAGCCAGCGGCTCACCGGGAAAATCGGCTCTGGGGCCGTACTACATCGAGCAGTTCATGCGTGAGCAAACGCTCACGGTCGTGTCCGACTAGCTACTCCACGACTTCGAGGAACGCCTCGCGGATCCCGCCGTCCTTAATGCGAAACGCCTTGATCTCAGGATCAGGCTCGGCCGCCAGGGATACGATGATGTACAGGGCGTCCGGATAGTGGGCGAGACCGACGTCCGTCTGTGAGGGATACGCGCTGGTCCGTGTGTGCGAGTGAAAGATCGCGCCCAGATCCCAGCCGGCGTCGTCGATCTCCATGATTGCCCGCAGCTGTTCCTGTGGATCCATGTGATAAAAGACCGGGCTGGGGTCCGAGTTCTCGATGCAGTACACTTTGACCGCTCTATCCTCCGTGGATGCCACGAGTCCACACGCCTCGTTGGGAAAGCCCGCGCGGGCGTGCTCGATCATCTCGTGCACGTGCTGACGCGAGATCACCATAGAAACGCGTGGTCCAGACTGTCTTCCAGGGTGGTGATGGGCGCGGTCCACAGGTCTCCGCTGAGATACTTCCAGCCGCCATCGGGGAGCAGAGCGACAACTACGCCGCTGTCGAGGCTGCCGGCATAACGCAGAGCCGCGGCAACAATGGCCCCCGAGGAAACTCCGGCGAAAATGCCTTCCTCCGCCGCCAGACGCCGCATCATCACAACGGAGTCAACGCTGGTAATCAGCAGTTTGGCGTCCAGGATCGAGGGATCGAAAATTGGAGGGACGAAGCCCTCGTCAAGGCTGCGCAGGCCCTGCACGAGATCTCCGGGCAGTGGCTCGGCCGCGACGATTTCGACGTCCGATCTCATCTCTTTCAGGTACCTGCCGGCGCCAGTGAGAGTGCCGCCGGTTCCCAGTCCTGCCACGAACACCGTTATATCGGGTACATCGCGCAGAATTTCAGGTCCGGTCGTCTCGTAGTGAGCGGTTGGATTCGCAAGATTTCCGTACTGGTTGAGAATCCAGTAGTGCTCGTGCTTGTCCAGCTCCTGCGCCACTTCTATCGACCCGTTGGTGCCCTTGGCGGCGGGGGACTCGACGATTTCGGCGCCGAAGATCTGCAGCAGCTTTCGCCGTTCGGGGGTGACGTTTTGCGGCATGACCGCCACAACGCGGTAGCCCTTGACACGCCCCAACATGGCAAGAGCGATTCCGGTATTGCCGCTTGTGGGCTCGAGCAAGATATAGTCGGCCGATTCAGCTCGTCTCTCGTACTCCGCTATCAAGTACTTTGCGACGCGGTCTTTGACGCTGCCACTGGGATTCGCACCTTCCAGCTTGGCGAAGAGCCGTACATTGGGGTTTCGATTCAGTCGCCGCAACTCGACGACCGGTGTATTACCGATGGCGCCCAGGATGCTGCTGTGCGCCTCGTGTTCAACTAACGGTGAGGCTGCGCTCACGCCCTCTCCCTATGCGTGGTCACGGGTTGCCACCAGCCATCGCCGGCAAGATGATCACGGTGTCCTGCGGACCGACCGCCGTGTCCAGCTTGTTCAGATATTGGATGTCCTGGTCATTCACATACACGTTCACAAATCGGCGGAGCTCCTGATTCTCGTAGAGCTGGTCGTCGAGAGCGGGGAACTGATCTACGAGGCTCCGCAGGACCTCGCCTACGGTTCCACCATCCGCTTCAACGTCGCGTGAGCCGCCCGTTTGCTTTCGCAGTACAGGCGGTATGCGTACTCTGCTCACCTTTCTATCCTTCCGTGACGGTTCGCGTCGTGTCCTACTGCCCCGCGAGCGCGGCGACGTCCGCCGGCGAGCGTGCCGGCGCCGATCCGCAGACCGGGCAGTCCGGATCGCGACGCAGCCTGAGCTCCATGAATGACGAGCTCAGGGCATCGAACATCAGCAGACGGCCGACGAGTGTCTCTCCGATGCCAACGATTAACTTGATCACTTCGTTTGCCTGCAATAGGCCCATTATTCCGGGAAGCACGCCCAGAACTCCCGCTTCGCCTCAGGTGGGCGCGAGCGACGGTGGTGGTGGCTCTGGATAGACGCAACGGTAACACGGCCCGGCTCCCGCCACGAAAGTCGACACCTGGCCGTCGAAGCTCAGGATGCTTGCCGAAACATTGGGCGTGCCCTGTCGCACGCATATCTCATTCAACAGATAGCGGGTATCAAAGTTATCGACGCCGTCGATGACGATGTCGTACCCCGCGAGGATGTCGTCGGCGTTACTCGCGTCAAGGCGGGTCTCATATCCGACAACCTTGACGTCCGGATTGAGCGCCGCAATTGACTGCCTCGCAGATTCCACCTTGGACATCCCGACGCGTTCGGTCGTGTGTATGACCTGGCGTTGTAGATTGCTTTCCTCCACCACATCGGCGTCGACTATGCCAAGTGTTCCCACGCCCGCCGCCGCCAGATAGAGAGCCGAAGGCGAGCCAAGCCCGCCCACGCCTACGAGGAGAACTTTGGCGTCGAGAAGCTTGAACTGGCCTTCTTCGCCGACCTCCGGGATGAGCACGTGGCGGCTGTAACGATGCATCTGGTCGGATGAGAGCGTGCGCGGAATCACAAAGGGCTGTCCAGCATCCTTCCAACCCGTGAAGCCGCCCCGCAAAGAGCGAACATCCTCGTACCCCATGTCCTGTAAAGTTCTGGCGGCCAGGACCGATCTGGTTCCTCCAGCACAGTACAACAGGACAGGCATTCGCTTGTCCGGCACCGCATTTTCAATGCGCAGCTCGAGGTACCCTCGTGGCACGTGGATCGCGCCGGGGATGTGGCCCTCGTCCCATTCGATTTTTTCGCGCACGTCAATGAGACGCGACGCCTCCGTTTTCCCCACATCGTCGGACGCCTGGGCAACGGAAACCTCTTCGACATTCCTTTTAGCAGCGGAAAACAGCTCGTCAAAGGTGGGCAGGGTCAGTTCCTCGATTGTGCATATGACCTATTGTAGCCAAAGCTGAAAGGGCGGCCTATGCCACCTGTTTTTCGTACCGGCCTCACTGTCAGCGTCGCCCATACCTTGCCTCCACGTCGGCAATCACATCACGGGGAGCGATGATATCCCACGCGAATGGGTGGCGCTCCTCCGGGGTACGAAAGTAGCGCGCGACAATTCGCATATCGTTGGATGTTACGGCCAGATCCTTGACTCGTCGGTCGTCCGTGTAAAGGCAGTCGCTGTCACTCGACCACTTCCTTCGCTCGCAAACCATCACTGCCCCCCGATAGTTGTGTGGACTACGAGGCGCATTATAGCACTCATGTTCTACTTCGCTTATGGCCCTCACCGGTGCGCTTGCGGCCCTCGGACCCACCCGAGAAAGTACGCCTTATGAGCCAAAGTCGGAGCTGCACAGTCTGATCGCCTGTTCGACTCGCTGGCACCAGAGTCGTCCGGTGTACTCACCGGCCTGCTACGCGTGTGCCGCTGCTGCGAGCAGCGCTCCGACGGCTGTTACGGCAACGGCCGGTGCTGCCAGGTGGAAGACGGTGAGGCGGGCCCTCCTGCTTGTCAGAGCAAAGCGTCGAAGGCTGGCGATGCGGATGGTTAGAGCGACACCAAAGGAATCCAGGAGGATGCCTGGTACCGACCTCCAGACAAGACCGGTGGCAAGGGCTCCGATCGTGGCGCAGGCCAGACCGACGACAATAGCGGAGAAGGTGAGCGAAGGACCGAGCCGAGCCGCGGGACCAAGTTGATTGGTTTCGCGGTCGCTCTCAATATCGGGAAAGGACTGAGCCAGGTGTGCCACCAGGACCAGGAGGAGGCCGGCGGGATAGGCGAGCAGGAAAGCCGAAGTGAGGTGGCCTGCGATAACCCAGATCCAGGTGACGAGGGACATAAAGCCGACCAGATAGCTCACCCAACTGAAAGGCGTGGGCTTCAGCCAGAGGTCGTACAGCAGGCCGGCGGCCGTGCCTAGAACGGTCAATGCGAAGGCTACAGTGCCGAAGGTCGCGGCCATTGGTACCAGCGCTACCATGCTGGCAAGTGAAATGAACAGGGCAGTTCCGGGTAAGATGACCCCCGACGGGATTGGTTTTTCGGGTTGGACACGCCGATCCAGGTCTCGATCCAGATAGTCGTTGAGCGACCCAACGGATATCTGGCTCAAAAGGACGACGAGCGCGGCGCGAGTGAGAAAAAAAAGACCTGGGTTGCCTCGATGAGCCACGACGACGAGAAGTGCCGAGGTGAGGACAACGGCGCCGACGGGAAAGGGATGGACGAGACGCACCGCTCCCACGACCCGGCGCATTCCACCCGCAGGACCGGGACGAGCAGGCAGCGCATCGTTTTGCACCCTTCAGCTCCGCACTCAGGGACGTTCCGGTGGGCGATAGGGTCGGTCAGACGGGAGATGCCTCCAGTGGCTTTTCCGCCGCCTTACGGAGCTGCTGGACTTTATCAAGGCGCTCCCAAGGCACGTCGAGGTCATCCCGCCCAAAGTGACCGTAGGCGGCGGTGCGCCGGTACAAAGGCCTCCGCAAGCCCAAATTGCGGATGATGGACGCCGGACGGAAGTCGAAGTGACTCGCGATGAGCTCCAGAATCTCGTCGTCCGGCACGTGACCCGTCCCAAACGTCTCGATCATGATAGACATCGGGTGCGCCACGCCTATGGCATACGAGACTTGGATTTCGAGTCTGTCTGCCAACCCCGCGGCCACGATGTTCTTGGCCACGTACCGCGTGTAATACGCCGCGGACCGATCGACCTTTGTCGGATCCTTTCCGGAAAACGAACCCCCACCGTGGCGAGCCATTCCGCCGTACGTGTCGACGATGATCTTCCGGCCCGTCAATCCCGCATCGCCCTGAGGACCCCCAATGACAAAATTGCCCGTGGGGTTCACGAAGTAGTGGGTATCGGCGTCTAACAAAATCGGATCCACGGCGTCAATGACGGGCTTGATGACGTGCTCGATGATATCTCGCTCTATCTCACCGTGATCAAGAGTGTCACTGTGCTGAGACGAAACCACGACGGCGTCGACCCGTCGCGGGCGCCCGAATCGATACTCCACTGTCACTTGAGCCTTGCCGTCAGGCCGCAGATAGTTGAGAGGCCCCTCTCGCCGAACGTGTGACAGCCGTTGGCACACACGGTGTGCGAGAGAGATCGGCAACGGCATATATTCGGGGGTCTCATGGCACGCAAAGCCAATCATCATACCCTGGTCGCCGGCTCCGATCTCGTCCACCGCCTGGTCGGACTCTTTCGTTTCAAGCGAGTGATCCACCCCCACCGCGATATCTGGTGACTGCCCTTTCAGTGCCACGGAGACACCGCAGGTGTGCGCGTCGAACCCGTACTTCGCGCGATCATATCCGATCCCAGCAATTGTGCGACGCGCGATGGCGGCGGCGTCGTATGACGCGCTCGTCGTGATTTCTCCTAGTACCAGCACGAATCCGGTGGTCGCTACCGTCTCACACGCGACCCGGGCATAGGGATCCTGCTCGATTATCGCATCCAGGATTGCGTCCGAAACTTGGTCGCAAATCTTGTCCGGGTGTCCCTCCGTGACGGATTCTGACGTAAAGAACAATTGTGGCGACTGCATGAAAGTCGTCGACGTGGTCATCGATTCTCCTCTAGTTGGCCCTCGCTGATTCCCTAGAGTATACGCGGGTCTGATTGCCCGCTCATAGAGACACGTGCTCAAGGCCTTGTTTGTTCAAAGTGCTGCATGTATGGTGGAGCACATGTTCAGCATTTTCGAGCGCGTCTGGCTGTGGTGAGGCCGATACGCAGCCTATGAGTAACGAGGGTCCTTCCGGATCGCCGCACCGGCCGGACAGAGGCAGCCCGCCTCGCCGCTCGGACAGAGGACTTCCGCGTCGCCGGGCTTCCTCGTCTCTCGAAGATCTAGGCGAAGTTGAGCGTCGTCCGCGAACGGCCAGGCGTGCCGGCCTGCGCAACTCATCTGGAACAAGCGTCCTTGCCGCCCTGATACTCCTGACGCTGGTAGGCGCAACTGCCTTCGCCATATTCCTCCACGGGCGCTCCGACCTTTCGGCGGCTCGACCTCCAGCTCCGGCCGCTTACGCCTTCGTCTTTGTCGTCGATGGGATGGCGGCAGCCGACGTTTCGTCGATTACCACCCCAAACATCGCTCACCTGGCCAAGCAGGGCATCTCTTACCCCAGTGCATGGGTGGGCCAGGCGGAGTCCTCTTCCCTCGCGTCGAACGCGAGCATCGGGACCGGGCTTTTTCCCAGTAATGACGGTGTCGTCGGTTGGCAATGGTCCTCGCCGCACAGTGCCCAGGTAGTAGCGCCTGCGAGTCCGACGCAAGTGCAGCTCGGCAGTCTCGACCAGGTGATGCAGTCCCACTCGCGAGACTCTCTCTCGTCGCGCGTTAAGTCACGCTACCCCAACGATCACGTCGTGTCCATCAGTGGAAGTCAGTGTGGGGTCGCCGATGCGGCCGGTACGTGGACGGCGGACTACGTCCTGTGCCCGCGCCGGCAGAGCAAAGAATGGCTACCAGGAAGCGTTACCGGTCACGCCCCTCCACTCGCGCTACTGAACAGCCCTGGGCTGGCTGTACCGGTGCTTCGCGGACGGGCTCTCGGCGCCGTGACGGAGAGGTGGCAGGTCGGCACTCAGGATGACTGGGTTGCTCGCTGCGCCCTCGCCGTGCTGGCGCGCGAGAAACCCCGGCTGACGATCCTGAATTTTCCAGAGATTGAGCAGGTTTTACGGTTCGCTCCGTCGCGGAATGACGGTGACATTCGCCGGGGGCTACTGCGCGGTGTCGATCGCGACATCGGCCGCGTCGTGGCCGCCACCCGTGTCAACGGCACGTTCGACCGTAGCGTCTTCGTCATAACCTCCGACCAGGCTCTCGCCTCCGTTGCCCAGCGCTTGCAAAAGTCGCGGATCGCGGATGCCATTCTGGGCGCTGGAGGGGAACAGACGTATCTCGCCTCCGATATGTCCGCTGCAGCAGGCGTGCGAGACCCACTTCAAGTGGCGCCGGTGGCAGCGGCCCTGAGGAGCGTCGATCGCGGCAACATCGACATTGTCTTCAGGAAAGTGAGGACTCACGGACGCGAGGGCTACCGTGCGGAGGCGCTCCGATCCCTGTCCAACGGCTTCATTGCCGCCGAAAGCGACGTCGTGGGGACTATGGCATCCGTTACCTCTCCGGACATTGTCCTCGTTTATTCCCCCGGGGTGTCCACTTTTGGAGTCCATGCGTCCCGCCTTCCTGAACAGAACGGGGGAATGGGTATGCAGTGGCCGAATCTGCATATCCCGTTCATTCTGGCCGGACATGGCATCGTGCAGGGCGCGACATCCAGATATCCCGCGCGTCTGGTCGACCTCGCACCGACACTGACTGCCCTGATGCATCTCGCGACCGGCAGTCCGGACGGTCTTGTCCTGGCGGATGCACTGTACCAGCCGCCGGCCGGAAGCGTAATGCGGCAGGAGAATGAGTCTCGGCACTCCTCACCCCTTGTCCGCGCGCTACAGGAGCGTAGCGGGCACTAGATCTAGCCTGCCTCGCTCTCGCGCGGCAGGTCGAGTAGCCGGGGAGCCGCGCGTTCCAACGTCTCCATCCGCTTGGGAAAGGCGAATCGGACGAAATTGCTGCCGGCTCCCCGCGCTTTGTAGAAGCTGCTGCCGGGCACGACGGCAACCCCTCGCTCGGCAACCAACCACTGGGCGAAGTGCACGTCGTCCCGGAAGCCGAAGGGGCGGATGTCCACCATCGTGTAGTAGGCGCCGAGAGGTACGATGGGCTCCAGGCCTGTCTTTCGGAGAACATCGATCAGGTAGTCGCGCCGTTGTTGGTAGTCGTCCCGCAGCTTCTGGTAGTACGCTTCGGGCCAGCACACGGCGGCGGCACCGGCCGCCTGGAGGGGAGCGGCTGCTCCCACCGTGAGAAAGTCGTGAACCTTGCGGATCGCGTCCGTAAGCTGAGCAGGGGCAATGACATACCCGACGCGCCAACCCGTGACGCTGTACGTCTTCGAGAGACCGTTGACAATAACCGTGCGTTCCCTCATGTTGGGCAAAGTGGCCGGAGAGACGTGCAGGGCGCCGTCGTACAGGATATGTTCGTAAATCTCATCGGTAAACATCAGGCAATTCCATTGCTCGCAAAGTTCGGCAATGGCTAGGAGCTCGTCTCGGGTGAAGACCTTTCCTGTGGGATTGTTCGGAGTGTTGATGACAATCGCGCGAGTCCGAGGACCAAAGGCGGCTGACAGGACGTCGCGGTCCAGTTTCCAATCGGGCGCCAGGAGCGGCACGTAGCGAGGAATGGCTCCGCAGAGCGCGCAGTCCGGACCATAGTTTCCATAAAAGGGCTCGAAAATGACCGCCTCGTCGCCCGGGTTGAGAAGCCCGAGCATAACGCTCGCCATGCCTTCGGTGGCACCACAGGTCACCGTTATCTCGCGCTCGGGGTCAACGTCTATACCCAGGAAATGGCGAGTCTTCCAGGCGATGCCGTCCCGCAGATTCTTGGCGCCCCACGTGATTGCGTACTGATTGACGTTATCTTGTATGGCGCGACAGGCGGCATCCTTGAGCTCCCGCGGCGCCGAAAAGTCGGGGAAGCCCTGGGCCAGATTAATCCCGTCGGTTGAATGCAGGTGGTTGACAAGGCGTGTCATCTCCCTGATGACCGATTCGGTGAAGCTTGTGGTGCGCTCTGCACCCGTGAAGCTCTCCATGGCCTCAGACTCCCTGAGTTTCGAACAGCCCCAATTGACGTGCTCGCTGAGACCCGGTCCACCGCAGTGACGGCCGATCTCGAAGTGCGACCGCGACCCTGACCGTCCCCATACCCGCGCGCTGCAACGTACGGCGCGCCGCCTCGAGGGCAAGCGAGGGACGGTTGTTTTCGTGACTCAGGTGCGCCAACCACACGTCCACGTGATCGTCTCGAAGCTGTCGTACGAGAACCGCGGCGGCCTGCGCATTCGACAAATGGCCTCTGGGTCCGCCGATGCGGCGACGCAGGTGGACGGGATAGCGCCCGCTGTGCAGCATCTGCGGGTCATGATTTGACTCCAAGATCACGAGGTCGGCGAGTCGCACCATCTCACACACGTTGTTTGTGACCACACCGAGGTCGGTTGCGATGACAACCGTCTTCCCGCCATGACGTACCAGGAAACCCACCGGACGCGCGGCGTCGTGGCTGACCAAGAAAGTGGTAACCTCCACATCCCCCAGCCTGACGGGCTTGCCGACCGGCAGCACCTCAGCCAGCGCTAGGTTATCAAGGTGTGCGGCCCGAAGCGCCTGTTCATTGGCCAGGACCGGCACCGAGTAGTCGCTCGCCAGCTCGCGCGCCGCCAGGCAATGATCCCGATGTTCATGGCTGATCAGGACGGCGGATATCGCGCCGATGCACATGTCCTCGCACTGGAGCGCTCGTTCCAGCTTCGGGATCCGCAATCCCGCGTCGAACAGCAGGGTGACTCTGTCCGTCCTCAAGACGTACGCGTTGCCGGAGCTTCCGCTGGCCAGCGCTCGAAGGAGCAACAATATCGGTCTCCTGCCCACGGAGTATGTGCAGCTGATGCTAGCAGCGCGCATCGTCTGGCCTCAACGGGTGAGTCCCGCTCTCATTGCTTCCCCTATGATTGTGTGATGGGAGGTGAGAGGGATCTCACCCAGCTCGAGGAGTTTAAAGATGACCTATGTGATCACCGAGCCCTGCGTGGGCGTGAAGGATGGATCATGCGCGGACGTGTGCCCGGTGGAGTGCATCCACACGTTGCCCGGTGATGACATGTACTTCATTGACCCCGACGAGTGCATCGATTGCGGCGTGTGTGTTCCGGAATGTCCGGTAGACGCCATCTTCCCCGAGGAAGAGGTACCGCCGAAGTATGAGCGGTTCACGTTGCTCAATGCTGAGTACTTCGAGAAGAACGAGGACCAATTCCGCTGAGGTGCTCTCCCGGGAGAGCGGGACGTCGGCTAAGCTGAGGAATGCCGCGGCGGGTTGACATCCTTGGCGTGCCCGTTGACGTTGTGACGGAACCGGATGCACTGAGCTTCGTACGGGAGCGTATTCGAACGCACACTCCTTCTAGGGTGGTGACCGTCAACGTCGAATATGTGATGCACGCGTATAAAGATTCCGCGTTCGCGCACGTGCTCCAGACGGCGGACATGGCGACCCCGGACAGCGCAGGCATCCTGTGGGCCATGCGGCGTCAGGGGGAAGATGTCTCTCAACGGGTGGGAGGATCCGATCTCATTTGGTCCTTGAGCGAGCAGGCATCGCGCGAAGGTCATCGAGTCTTTCTTCTTGGAGCCGCCGAAGGGGTTGCGCAGTGCGCGGCATCCCGTCTGCAGACCCGAAATCCGAATCTGACCGTCGCCGGTACCTGGGCCGGCTCGCCCGGGCCGTCTGAACGGGCGTTCATTGTAGACTTGATCCGGCGCTCTCAGACCGATCTTCTTTTCGTTGCTTTTGGGTCGCCCCGGCAGGATCTCTGGATCGCGGAAAATCTCCTTCACACGGGCGCGTGCGTGGCGATAGGGGTGGGTGGAAGCTTCGACTATGTTGCAGGTACGGCGCGGCGCGCTCCCGCGTGGATGCGCGACCGGGGCATGGAATGGCTGTGGCGCCTGTATAGGCAACCATGGCGGTGGCGCCGCATGATGGCCATCCCGCGCTTCGTTTGGCGAGTCACGTTCGGCGGACATGCCAGCAGCCGCCTCAACAAGGAGGACATGTGAGGAGCGAGTTGGAAACAGGTGACCGCACCATCGGTGCCCTGAGATCCGGCGACATGGCGGTTGGAGTCTGGGGCTGCGGGCACATCGGCGCCAGCGCGATGTACCACTTCAGTCGCAAGGGCGTGCGGTGCGTCGGCTACGACATAGCGGAGACGCGCGTGCGCGAGATCATGGAGGGACGTTTTCTCTCTACAGATATCGCGCCCCTTGATCGCGAGGTGAACCATTCGGCTCCAGTACGCGCCACGACACGCTGGCAGGATCTGCGGGATGAGCACATCGCCGTGCACATCATCGCCGTGCCGACGGAGCGAGGAGCGGAGCCCAGCTCCGCCT
>QHBP01000293.1:0-9388 GCA_003244175.1 Chloroflexota bacterium
TCCGGCACCTGCCACGACCCTTGCGGTGTCAGTGTCGATGTCGTCAGCGACACCAGCGCGCGCGTGTACGGTTGTGTTGAAGCCTGCGGCGCCCCTCCGTTCCCCGTCGCCACGTACAGGAACTGCCCATCTGGGCTGATCGCGGGCGATCCCCAAATCCCGCCACCATGCTGTCCATTTGGCACAACGTTGAACGTGTTCGTCACCTGATGCGTGGCCAGGTTGATGCCGAGGAGCTGGCCCTGCACTAGAGGGCAGTCGCCCTGGCTCGAAACACCGACATACGCATTGCCGCCAGCAACGGCGGGGCTGGACCAGTTGTAATGTCCGGTCGTATTGTCCCCCACATAAACCTGCCAGAGGATCTGTCCACTGGCCGCGCTGAGTGCATACCAGTAATCACCTCCGCCTCCCACGTACACCACTCCGTTCTGCACGGTCGCGGTCGACGTGATCCCTTGTGGTTGCGCACCACCGCAGGTGCCAAACGAGCTGTCCTGGCCAAGATACGTCTGCCAGAGCTGCACCCCATAGCGGGTATCGATCGCGTACTCATAGCCGTCCCACGAGCCAACGTACGCGACGTTGTTGACGATCGTCGCCGAGGCCGCGACCACTCTGCCTGTCCCGAATCCCCAGATTTTTTGCAGTGTGGGAGCGTTGCCGACGTTCAGCGTCGTGTCGTTGGCCGCGGAGGATGTGCGCTGCACGTTTCCCAGGTACGTCGGCCAGTCGGCACCAATGCTCATCAACGGTACGCCGAGCAGGATCACGGCCGAGACAAGGATCCGGCCCGGCCGCGAAAATCTCAAAACTTTAGAGATCAATGTACGCTTCATCTTTCTCCTCATTGCCGCTTCCCCAATGCGCGCTGGGACATGGTCCGTGACCGCGGACCAAAGGCCTACCAGTCCAATTCCCTTCCCTCAACTGGCGACAACCGGCAATATTCTCGGCTTTGCATATGCAGCAAAAAGGGATGGTTCGCGCCCACGACCAAGGATGACGTTCCCTTCCCCCGCTCCCCGTAGACGTCGTTCCTATAGTATTACGGCGGGCACCCCGTCTTTGTCTAGAGTGAAATGACGTGGATCGCCCCCCGATGGTGCTCATTGGGGGCCGCGCGGGTACACCGGCGTTGCCAACAAGAACGGCATCTACTACGCGTTCGACCGGGCTAATGTTCCCGCGGGTCCGCTCTGGCAAATTCCCATCGCCGTCGGGGGAGCGTGTCCGGGCTGTGGACAGGGAAGTGTCTCGCCGAGCGCGTGGGATGGAGGAACGCTCTACGTCGCGGGAGGCACGACCACCATCATGGGGGCGAGCTGTCCGGGAAGCATGCGAGCCGTCGCACCCGCAACCGGTGCTTTCATCTGGCAGGATTGCCTATCCACGGGGCCGGTACTGGGGGCCGTGACGGCGGTACCGGGCGTGGCAGAGGTCGGGGCGGACAGCTCAGTCGTCGTGCTGGCGGCATCGTCAGGCACAACGCTGTTCACCTATACCAATACGGCTCTCACGGGGGACGCGTTCGAGGGGGCGGGGTCGATCTCCAACGGCATTCTTTATCACGCGGACACCGCGGGGAACCTGTACGCCTTCGAGACGTAGAAAGTAGTCGGGCATTGATCTCGAGCGTGTTGAACGCGAGATCCCGGCTATTCCGCCACCGCGCCCACTCTCGACCATGTGCAGCGGATCCAAGACTAGAGCGGCTGATTGCTGCGACAATGCTCCCTGATGCGGAAGGCCTCCCTAGGCGAGCAGCTTCCAGACGATCCCGCCCAGGCAGTACCAGAGCCGGTGCCCCGCATCAACGAACAGATCGCCGGCCAGGCCACTCGTGGGGTGCTTTGCCGCCGTCGACGGCACCAGGCGCACCGCCGCCACACCACCCTGGAACGCCGCGCCACGGCCGTTCGTGGATACGCCGCGGACGCCGGTGCCCGTGATGCTCCCGCCATGCACGCCGTCGAACGTATCGCTGTCGCCCCACACGCCAACCCGATTCGTCGGGTTGCTGGTCGATCCGCTGGACCCTGAGCCGTAGACCCCGACGACAGGAGTAGGAGTGGACAGTGCAGATCCCGTCAGACCCACAACGCCCGATGCACCGCTGCTCGTGCCCAGGACGCCAGGGACTCCCTGTCCATACACACCCGGCGTCTGCGTGACACCGGATGTTGCAACGCCTTCACCCCAGACGCCCGTGGTTGCGACGCCATGAACTCCGACACCATTGATACTCGTGCCGCCGACAGTGCCGGGACTAGCTTGGCCAAAGAGACCAGTACTGCCGGTAGTGGCCCCCGATGCTAAGCCTTGAGCTCCGAAATTGTCGCCGAATCCGATGATGCCAGTAGCACTTTCCGGTGGAGCTGATGGACTTAAGCCCGCAGCGCTCATTCCGAACACCCCGGGTCCGCTGAGGTCAGGGCAACTGCCAAAGACCCCCACCCCACGTTCAGAGGGATGCCCATACTTACTACCTTCTCCGTAGACCCCGGTATACCCCTGGCCGGAGACGCCGGTGCCGCCATGCAAACCAGTACCGCTAGGATCAAATGTTCCGGAGACGCCCGTCGTCCCCGTCCCGACAACTCCCGTGCTACCTGGATATGTCCCTGTCCCCGCTACGCCAGTTTTAGAACCGGCTCCCGCGACCCCAGTATCGAAGCTGTAACGCCCGTGTCTGCCTGCGCACTGCCAAGAAATGTCTTACCCTCTCCAGCGCCGTGGTCGTCACTCTCGTTAGTTGCAGCGTAAACCTCTACGCTACACCCGACACAAGCGGTACCAGTCATAGACCCCGTCGTAACCCCCAAGATCACGGGAACGGGCACATCAATCGGGGTCTCAATACCCAAGGCACCGTTACTAAAGATAGAGTCAGAAGAAATCCGTTCGTACGGGCTATTCGCGTAATTGTATTGTGCGTTCAGATCATAATCGACCTGAACGCCATCCTTGGCGTTATAAGCAATTGTGTTGTCAGACGTATTTCCACAACCGCCGTTTACGTGCACTCCGTCGGCCAAATTTCCCAGTCTGGTACCGAGAGCGTTTGTACCGATGTAATTCGCCTCAATCGAGGTACCGCACTGTTCTCCTGCCGGCGTTGCTACACCACCTACGTCAATGCCATCCCCACCGTTACCCCCGACGACGTTCCCGCTCGCGCCCCCAGTTCCATTAGTGCATGTCTCTCCATTAGCACATTGGCCTCCATAGAAGTCGATGCCGACGCCCGCGTTACCTAGCGTGTGACTACCATTGGGTGCGGTGCCGATATAGTTCCCGGAGATTTCGACATTCCCGTTGTCAATAGCTATGCCATCGCTCCTGTTGCCGCTGATGACATTGGCATCGGCGGGCACGCCCCCCCCGATTATCGCTCCACCGTCGACTACGTATACGCCCATACCGTTTGGCGAGCGGGCTCCGTTGGGAGACACGCCTATAAAGTTACCCTTGATCGTCGACGCGTTGGCGTTGCAGCACTCACTCAAGCCCACCTGGATACCGTAGTAGCCGCCAACGATGGAGAGCCCTTCTACCGTATCCCGGGTCGTGACGGCCGACTGTCCGACCAAAGCCAACCCGTTCGTCATTTCGATTGTCAGCACCGCGTTGTCGCGCCTACCAACGGGAGCGGTGTTAGGGGCCGCTCCCGGCTGAGTGTATCCGTCGATGGTCGTCAGATCAGCCGACAGCGCCGGTCCGTTGTTGTCAACTTTGCATACCGACACAGTCGTACCGCCGATACTAGCCGGCGCGCAACCGGGATCTGACGTCGGGATGTTAAATGTGATTGTATCTCCGGACCCATCCGCATTTGCCTGCCCTATCGCACAAGCCATGGAGTATTGAGATGCTTGACATGGGGGAGTCGATCCTGCGGTCGTGGTGACAACCAACGTTTGAGCCGCGTAGCCGACGTGCACACGTATAGAGCCCGCCGCGACGGCTGCCACGAGCGTACACACGGTCACGGCCATTCCCGCGCGCATGCGCAGGCCATACTGGTGTCCCATGGTCTGTCCCCTTCATCACAAGGGTCATCCAGCCAACGGACTCGGATTCACCAGTAGCTCGGCGCAGGACAGGTGACCGGGTACACCCTGCGCGTCAGTGCTTTCCGTTTCAACCTGTCGTCGCTCCCTTGCGCGTGACGACAATATAAGGATACAACCGATCGGGTGGAGCCTGCTGCACGGCGCGGTGGAGACTACATCTGAAGCCTGAAGTGAGAAGCGACGAGTGCGATCTTTTCCCGCCTTGCGAAGTCGGAGGAGAGCCGCAGGACAGCTTGTTACCTCGACGCGCGCCCTGCACCTACGTTCAAGTGCCCTGGCGCTGAGCGGCTGTCGCGCGGGAGTTGGCGGGAGTGTACGAACCTGGCCTCAGGCCCCGCGCCACCCGTTCCCACTGGCTGGCGGATCCACAACCCGCAAGCGTGGCTTCAGGCGCACCGTAGACAGCATCTAGCGTTTCTTGCCTGAAGAATGGGGTTGTGCCGGACCGGACCCTACTTCGCCGCGGTTCCGCCACATGTCTTTTGGAGCACAGCACTCGCCGCCGTCAGGATTCCATCCGGTTGAATCGTCCCATATGCCTCGGGGCGGCTTGTCAGAGTGATCTCGCCGAGGCACTGGTGAACCTGAAAGACAACATAGACGTCGTACCACATGCGGTCGATCCCGGGTTCCTGATAGCCGTACCCAATCATCTGGCACGTGGCCTGAACGAGGGGCGAGCAGTCTCGAACGACGAGGGACTGCAGCGTGTCGTCTCCCACGTCGCCCGGAAGCACCGTGATAGGAAACGCGAATACCTGATCTGCGCTCGGTGATACCACACCCTGGAAGATGCAATCACCGGCAGCGTCCGGCGTACCGGGCGAGGACCCGTTGTCGTCGTTGTCGGGTTGTCCATTGCAGTCGTCCGTACCGCTAACGGTGGTACCCGTCCCTTCCGGCGGCGTGACCAGGGTGTTGGTCGTGGTCAGCTCACAGCCCAGGTCCTGATCGGTGGCGTCCGGCGGCTGTCCATTCTCGTCCGCGTCGTTCGCGTCGCAGTCGCCCGACGATCCGGCGCCGGCAAAGTCGGGAAGCTGACAGCTCGGATCAAGGTCGTCGCCATTGGCGGCCGGGATCGTGTTTATGTTGACGTGATTGATATCCGGGTTATCGCTGTCGATAACGTTCCCATTCGGGTCCAGAGTGTCGTCTTGCTGGCCCGCGCACACGGTCGGTCCCCCGAAATGGGTACTCGCCCAGTTGATGCTGGTCGTCAGCACGTCCGTGGCGTCCTGTTCGCTGGCAAAGGTGCTCGATTGAAAGCGCAAGTAGACATCCCCCTGGTACACCGATCTCTGGTAGTACCCGGAAATGCGGCCCAGCGACGTGTAACTGCCGGGATGATGGGAGCCCACGTAGTTGCTGGACGCGTCATCGTTGTTCTCCACCTGGTCCGTGGTGACGGTCGCCGGTGAGAAAGCGTCGGCGGGTATGCGGAGCTTGGCGGGATCAATGACGGTTTGCGCGTGTACCGGAATGGCCGCGACTCGCCAGCCAGGAATGGACAGAGTGAGAACGAGGGCGAAGGCCACGAGAACGCGTCTTGTCACGGTGATTCTCCGTCAATAAGGGCAAGCACAGAGGACAGGAGACCATCGAGAGTATATCAGGGTCTCGGCCACAATGCAGCGCCCCGCCCACATTCACGCGGGTGTCCCTTAAGATTTAACTTTAAGGGACACCCCTGATCGATCAGGCGCTTCCCCTTCGGCCGTCCTGACCCGGCTGCCCGGCTCGAAGTTGGCGGGGCCGGACAAATTGCGTGGGTAGTCGCGCCAATTTATCGCTTGTCAAATACAAGAAACGGGTGTACCATCGTCGCAGGTACCATATGAAACGATCGATTGTCCTTCTACTGCTGGTGCTACCCCTGGCTCTCTCTCTTCCTCAGTCTGCGCCTGGTGTCGACGCCGCGTCCCCGAAGCCCCTCAAGAAGATCGCCGTTCGCGCCTCCGATCTGGGGGGCGGATTGCGGCTCATCCGACACGGCAAGTTTGCCAGCCACGTCCAGGGTCAAATTTCCGGCTCTCGATGGATTTTCAGGGGGAAGTCCCGCACGACGGGCATCGTGAAGTTGGAGAACTGGGTCGCGACGTACAACTCCACCCAGAACGCCGCTGAGGCAGTGCTTATCGCCAGTGAGCGTGGCTGCGGCAGCAAGGGAAACATATTCGGCTACCACGAGCTGACACCCGGCATCGGCGACCATGCCGATGGATGCTACTTCCCATCGACCTTTCGCAATCATCCGAACACGCCGGCGGTCGTTATGACCTTACGCCGGGGCTTGTATGTCACCCTTATCCGTGCTTACGCGAGCCCGTCCTCCAATCCTGTAACGCTCGAGAACACGGTCGTCCACCTCGCGACTGTCGTGGACAGGCGGATCGAGCTCGCACACAGCGGATCCCAGCAGACTACGGTCTCCAGAAAGCCATCCGTCCAGATTATTGCCTGCCGCAAGCCCTGCCTTTTCTATGCCAGGGGACGAGGAACGACGCTCTATACGACCAATTTCGGACGGGCTCCCAGGCGGCGGAAGTTCGCGCCCCCAGGGACATTTACGGTGAGCTTTCAGTTCGACTGCGCGCACATTGTGCGGGATCGCGAGACGTTCTTGCTGACCCAGCTCCAGGACACAAACGATCGTCTGATTCTGCGCGAGGAGCCGGACCAGCGTAATCGTGACACCGTGACATCCGGACTTGCATCCGGAGCTCGACTCATCATGCTCAACGTGCAGGTCCAGAACAACTCGTGTGTCTGGTGGGTGAAAGCCGCGGCGTCACAAAACTTCCAGCCATAGTGAGGTCGCTGGGCCGACGCGTGAGCGCCGGCTCGCTGTTCGAGAGTCTTCATCGGGACAGCGGTTCTGAACACCTAGAGAATGCCGCGGGAGCAGGAGGATGGTGTCCGATGTTGTATTGGGGTTCGGGCTGGTCACGATGCTCCAGCTGCTGCCGTTCCAGCGCTCGATCAGGGTGCGATGGCTTTCTGTGGAGGTGCCACATGCGGAGACGCAGTAATATCCCACCGCCCACACGTCGTTAGATGCCACGGCCGTAACGCCCCTTGCTCAGGTCCAGCCGGAGAGGGACCACGCGGCCAACACCTTGTTGAGAAGGGCGTGGTCCCTCCCCGGCTTCCGAGGGCAGGGTCCCTCTGTGTACCATTCGCGGGCAAGGAGCCGGGAGGGAGCGTAGTGATAGAGATACCGGCGGAGCTTCGCTAGATGTTCTGGATGATGGTCTGCATTTCCTGCTGGTTGAAGGCGGTCAACGTTGTCGTGCGCACGTTGCCAAACCCCGCGAGTGCTAGCAGCGAGCTGGTCATCGTTTGCACGTCGGGCGCCTCCGCGGTCAGAACGATATCGTACGCTCCCACGGTCCAATAGATGCTCAGCATCTTGATTCCACGCCGCTCGAGAGCGGCCCGATATTCACCGGCGCGTTGCACCGAGTCCTTCGCGTTTTTCACTCCCTGGTCGGTCCAGTTCGCAAGAGATATAAAGGTCGCCATGATATTTCTCCTTTCCTCCGCACGTAGCTCGCCACGCTCCCGATTCCAGCGGTGCAAGATTCGATCCGGACCCGCGAGGGCGCAGGCTTTGTTCCATCAACCGCTTCTTGCGGACCAGGGAAAGTCCTGTAGCCGTTCCGCGCTCATGCACGACTATCCCGCAAAGACGGCGCGGCGAAACCTGGCTCGACATGAGCACCATTCCCCCGCGTACAGACCCGCGCATAGGGGGAAGGGTCGGGGATGGAGGATTGACTTTCAGCGAATCAGTAATATAGAATGAGGTAGCAAGAGGACAGTCCTCATGACGGGGAGCATAGTCACAGATCGCTGTTCGCAGTGCATCTGGCGATGAACCCGATCCGTTGTGGATCGGGTTTTGTTGTGTCTCATGACAGTCCGTGCTTTTACTGGTGGATTCTCCGATCTTGCTGGAGTGACCTTTGCAGGTCATCATGCGTCAGACCATCCGCGACGGCAGTCTGTCGCAGAGGTCCTTGCAAAGGATGAGAAGGACCGCCCTGCGCGCGGGGTAATGTGTGCCTCGCCCGGTTACAACTCCATCCAGGCGGCGATCGACGCCGCTGCTCCGGGCAGCACGATTCATGTCTGCGCCGGTAGCTACGCGGAGTCTCTCGTGGTCAACAAGACGCTGACGCTGAAGGGCGATTCCGGCGCCACCGTGGTGCCGAGCGGAGGCCCGGTACCGCTCTCACGCCTTCCAGCGGTGTTCACGACTGACAACCTGGTTGACCCGGATGCGAATCTCGTGGTGCAGGGTCACGGCGTGAAGGCCACGGTGCTGACTCTAACATTCGCGGGGCCGTTCACCGCCAGCAACTGCAGTACCGAGATGTACGGCATCCTGGTCATCGCCGGTGGGTCGATCGTGCTGACCAGCGACGACGTGACCAACACGGAGGCCAGCGATCCAAACCTGTTTGGCTGCCAGCAAGGCGTCGGCATCCAGGTGGGACGCAAGTACCGGCCCGATAACAACGGCGTCTACACCGTTCAGAACTTCGTGGGCACCGGCCCCATCACGTCCACGCAGGTCACCGGCTACGAGAAGAACGGCATCACGGTCGACGGGCCGGGATCACGCGACACGACCAGTCAGAGCACGATTACCGGCGCCGGTCAGGTCAACAACAACGCGCAGAACGGCATTCAGATCTCGCGCGGCGCGACCGGCGGGGTGACCAAGAGCATCGTCAGCGCCAACCAGTACACTGGTCCCGGCAACGCCGCCGCCACCGGCATCCTCATCTTCGGAGGGTGCGGGGATCAGCTGGACCCGGAGGTATCGATTACGGGCAATACGGTGTCCAACAACGATGTCGGCATCGGCATGTACAACTACGACTCCACGTGCTCGTATGCGACCACGACGGAGACGGATGACACGATGCGCAACAATACAGTGTCCAACAGCTCTACGTCGAACACCAGCGGCTACGAGCCGCCATGCGATTTCGCCACACCACCCTCGTGTAGCATCCCCGCCAAGGGCTACGAGGCCGGAATCGCCGACGTGGGACACGGAGACGAGATCATCAAGAACGCGATCGATGGCGCCATCGCCACGTTCGTGGACATGCCGGCGTACATTGTGTTCCCCATCGACACCACGGCGGACACAACCGTCACCCTGCAAGGGAACACCTTCCATCCCTCGACGCCTGTTTCCGCCTCCGCGCAGAAGGGGCACGGTCCCCGCGCGCACGGCTTCGGCATCCACGCGTATCGTTAGACCCAGACGTACGCACACAGTGAATTGATCCGGCGGT
>QHBP01000293.1:9403-11659 GCA_003244175.1 Chloroflexota bacterium
CCGCCTTTGTGTTCAGGGTTGTGCCGGACGCGTCAAGGTCCGACGGGATACGCATCCGCGATCGAGTACGTGGACGCCTTGCCATTAATTTTGACGCTGTGCTTCGGAAGCTCGGCTCGCAGCCAGCGGCGGGACGCGAGTCCCGCGCTTGTTCCCGGGTAGCGGCGCAGGATGCGCTCTCGTTCTCGGCCGATCACCATGCCGTGACGGTAGCCTTCGATGGCGCGGGCGGACAGGAAATACTGCCGCGGCGTTGACCCTCGGGGCACTGTCGTGGGCATGCCTCGCGGCGGCGGACACGCTTCGTACATCGCAAGAGCACGTCCAGATCGGAAAGCCGGCGCCCGTCGAGGGTGACGCGGGGGACGCATACGCGCTCACGGGCCAGGGTGGCGCATCCACCCGATAGAGTTCCGGACGTGCCCTGATGCGCAATCTCTAGCCGCAGAAACGCCACCTCTCCGGGATCGCTGGGGGTCGACCCGACGCACGCCGCGAGAGCGAGGCCCCACCGAGCACACGTGACCCAGGATGAGACCAGCTAGGGCAGCGCTGAAGATCCGTGTGGTTGCTAATGTTCTCAACATCGACAGACCCGTCCGTCCGCCGGCTTCTGCACCAGAGTACGCTTTGCGCTGTTGATGGACGTGTACGTCGTGAGAGGAGCGAGCGCGCATTCTCACATGTCGGAGACAACACGTACTGAATGGCGGCTTGCGCGTTCTGCGCGGCAGCTTCGGTCGAGCTTGCATACGTCGATTAGCCGCCGTGAGTAAACTTGCAACCGCACCGAACTGAAGCGGCCTGCACGAGTCTCCCCGCACTGATACAGTCAAGGGAGACAGAGTCCGCGGCAATCAGCCCTTCCGCTTTAACCCAGGAAGCTGAGGATGGGTCTTCTCAAGAACCACGCTTCGTACGATCCACTCGCTCTCAGACACGCCGGCTTGCTTGGCAGCGCCGTCACAAAATACTGGACCCGGCAGCTAGAACGATCCATCCGGCCGGGGACGCTGGGACGCAACGTGGCGCGATGCATCATGAAAGGCAAGCGCAACGAGCTCGAATCGCTCCTTCGCTACGGGCTGCCTCCGTGGCCGGTCGCCGTCTTGCTCATCAAGGCAACCCAGGAGCTGCTGGAGCTCAAGCTAAGCGCCGGCGTCGCTCGTAGGGTCCGCGCACCACGCGCCATCACGTCGCGGGTCGAGGAGGAGGTTCGCTGTGCCGCTCTCGCTCTGGGGAGGAGCGCCGATCGAGTGGCCGCGGTCGCCGCGCACCATGTCTCCTCCGAGAGGTTGACGGCCGGCCTGGACCGTGAAGGAGCCAGGCTGGAGCAGGTGACTGGCGCGATCCGTCACACGCGGGAGGCACTGGCGGAGCTGATCCTGTCAGGCATGGACTCGGAGGACCTGAATCGGACGGTCGTGGTGCTGCAGTGGCTGGGAGAAGTCACGCAAGATGAGGTGATAACGACATAACCATGAGATGCTCGAGCTGCGGAGCGCCCACGTCGGGTGTGTGTCCTCGCTGCGATGCCCGTCAGTCTCGGGACCCGGAAACCAGGGGGCTTTCCTTCGCTTTTCTGCCCGGCGTGCCCCTCCCCGATGTACAGCGATCCGTCAGACGCTTCGTCAGCCGGCGGTGGGGAGAGTACCACCGCTTGCTGCATGGAAACCTCTGGGAAGCGGATGAGGCAGAGTCGAGCCGCGCCGAGCTGCAGGGTTTCGGTGTGTATACCGTGGACCGATCGACGGCGGTGGGAGGGCGGTCGGTGTGCATCCTGACCAATCGCAGGCTTCTCGCCGGCGATGCTTCCGGACACCTGGTTCAGGTTCCACTCGACACCGTTGGGTCGGCCCGCGAGCTCCGCGAGTACGAGCCCCGGAAAGGCTACTCCTACTGGGTCGTGATCAATCGCGCGGGGAGCGCCGTCACTGACCTGAAAGGAGACATCTGTTTGCGCTGCGCAACCCAGGCGCAGAGTCGGAACCTGGTTGCTCGCATCGAGCAAGGGGCAAAGGAGGCGAGAGCAGCCCGCCGGCTTACCTCGTGAAGGGTCGCGGCATGAAGACCCTTGCGCTCAAATGACCCGCGACACCCGAGTTCGGAAAGCCACTTTACCTCTTGGTCAGAGAGATGCTGGCCGACCGGCGCGCGCTCGATGCTCCGGACGAGACTCGCAGGGAACTCAAGCGGGAAAAATCGTGGCACGATGTGCTGCTCAACGTGGTTGCCAGCGGCGGGAAGGTACTGGAG
>QHBP01000290.1 GCA_003244175.1 Chloroflexota bacterium
CCGCCGGGACACTTCCACGCCGAAACAGCGACAGCTTTACCTCCCTGCCGGGCAAAGCAAAGCCGGTGACGAGAGCGTGCCCTTCGGCGACAGTTGTGACTGGGCGCCACGTTTCCAGTGCGGAGCGAAATCCCAGTGGCCATAGAGACGGAGCGTGCCCGGCTTGCAGCTGAATCAGAACGCTATGCGCGAGGCCGGCCTGCGCGGCAAGGAGGTCCTTCGGCTGAACACCGGAAAGCGACGCAACGCCCGGAAGTCCTTCCAGCTCGTTGGCGGACGCCGTACCGCGGACCCAAATCGCGGCGGCAGCAGGGATCCTTTCAAAGCTGTCGAGGAGACCCTGTGCCCGCAGATCTCGAAGATATGGCGTCAGCGCCGCCGACTCCCGCGTGATGCCCGACTCAGCCACCGCGAGCGCCACGGCCGCGGTCATGCTGCCCCTTCCCTGTGGCTCTGGTAAGTCAAGAAGGATGAGTCGGTCGATGGGCGGTATCACTCTCCGGCCCTCGTGAGCCAGCCGCTTCAATCGGGGCACCGAAATATGCAGGCCGAGTGGAAAGGCGGGCCAGTGCGGAGGCGGATTAAGGACGAGTGGGTCGTGTCCCGGCAGCCAAAGGTACGACGCGCGCTGGCCATCAAAGGCATACAGTGGATCCCCGCCGTTGCCGGTCCAGCCGTACGGATCTGTCACGCGACAGTTATCAAAGACGCTGAAGTGGAGGTGAGGACCCGAAGAGTTGCCGGTTGAGCCGCTAATCCCGATCTCTTGTCCCGCCGACACCTTTTGCCCTTCGTGCGCTTCGATTTTACTGAGATGTCCGTACAGAGTCACATACCCATTGTGATGATCGATGAGGACCATCTGCCCGTATCCTTCCGAGGGGCTCGACCCGTTCCAGTCGGCGAAAGTCACCGTGCCGTCGCCGGCCGCCAAGACCGGCTGGTAACTGATGCCAAAGTCGTAGCCATTGTGCCCGTCATAGCTGATGTATTGCCGAAGAGACGGCGACCAGTACGATGGGAAGAAGTCCGAGCTCTGACCATCTCCCGCCAAGGCGGCCAGTCCGTTCGCCACGACGATTTTGCCGTCGAGCTGGTAGTCGGGCGAGTCGTGGTCCAGGAAAGAGTTGACTGTGGTCCAGCCGGAGAATGGGGCGACGAGAAAGGGATCCGATGTAGATCGCGCCTTGCCGTGACAGATCAGCTGCGATGGCGCCGCGGCGGAGGCGTTGCTGGCGTTGACGTCGGGCAAAGTGGTTCCGTTGGATGTCTGATCCGCCGGCAGCGGCGCCGGCACCGGCGCAGGTGGAAGCACCGGATTGGTTGTAACCGCTGGCTTCTCGTGTCGCAATGCGTTCGGCGTCGAGGATTGTGCGGGGCCAACATACGCCGAGATGGACGTGCTCGCCGGTGCGGGAGACTGACCCGCGCCGGGGTTATCGGCTGTCTGAGGGGTCGGAACGGAGACGGTAGGTTCCGTGCCGACCTGGCTTGGACCGACATTCGTTCTTGTGTTGGGCGGTTCCTTGCTGACCTGCACCGGGGCCGGTGATTGTGCCGGCTCAGGAGCAATCGTGGCCGGCTCCGGAGGAGGCGATGTTGGTTGAACCGCCGGAGGAGCCGTGGTCACTTGTGGAAGCGGGGTCGGCGTATCGGCTCGCGTCGGCGTTGTGGTCGACAGCGTGAGTGCACCGAGAAGACAGCAGATGCAGATCCGAAAAAAGGGCATGGCGCTCCCACGGTGGGCTCGTACAGGTCAGAGTATAGCAGCGCGCCCGCGGTACGCGTACGCGCGTGCGTCCTTCATCATCTCTGCTGAAAGATGAAGAGAGGATGAAAAACTGGTAAATGAACCTTCAGGTTCCGCTTGAAAAAACTTCATTCACATAGTAGCCTGAAACGCGGTCGGGTCCCGTACCACCCACCCTCAGACTCGGGAGCACCCCCTGCGTTCACTAACATGGCTCGCTCGTCGCGCCACCGTTTCGGCGGTGGCGCTGTCTGTCATCGGCCTGGGAGTGGGCCTCGCGGTAGCCGGCTCGGCACGAGGAAGCGCGGCCTCGCCGGCTAGTCCACCTCCCATGCCACCCACGTTCATACCGACGCCGATCGGGCCGCCGCCCGGGCCTCCAACCGCCGTTCCCACGCCTGGACTTGCCACCTCGCCAACGGCTTCGCCGCCGGTCACTATCACCGCCACGCCAGGGTCCGGATCATCGATTCAGTTCTCTCTGGAGGCCGCGCGGCTGAGTCGTGTCAACAACCCGGGCAACCTCCAGGGCCTGAGAGAAGTGCGGCCGGGAACCCGGGTATGGCTCATGATGTATTACACCGTGCACAGTCTGCCCCGGTCGCTACCTCGCCTGACGCGGTACACCATTTTTCGCCGAACGCAGGTCCTCTACCGTGTGGCGTACAGCGGCAAGGTGCGGCTTACGGACCAAGGAAAGCGCCTGAGTCGGTATACGACGTACGTGATACCCAAGACGCTGTCCCGCGGACGGTACGTGTACAGAGCCGTGTTGCAGATAGGGAAGCGCCACCAGACGAAAGTGTGGCCCTTCATGATCGGGTCGAGGGAGCAAACTTCGGTGACTGCACGTCCCCCGGGCTCGACGCGCGACTTCATCGTTGCGACTACAGCGGATGAAGCGAACCTGAATCCGCGATGAAGGCCGTATTGCGATATCCACGGTAGCCATGTAAGCTAAACGGTGTCTTCACCCTCGCGGATGGCCCCAAATCCCCCACGGGAGCACGTCCTGGGTCATCACTTCTTTGCTTGTCGCCGAAGCGTCGTTTCGTCTGCCCTCACCGTTCTCCTCGTCTTCGGCTGGGTTTCTACGCCTCGGCCGTCCTCGGTCAACGCCGGCCCCGCGACGGTTGGGTCTGGGCAATCCGGATCGTTCCCTGCCCGGCTGAACACCGCACATCCTGAGACCTCGAGTCGGAGTCAGGGCGTCACGGTTCAGAACTGCATTCCTTTGATCGTCGCGATCGTTCCCACGGCAACGGCGACGCCCTCGCCTACGCCGGCAGCCACTGCGACGCAAACACCAATCCCCACCCCGACACCCATCAGTGGGCCGCCGCCGGCCACCTCAGCTCCCCTACCCGAGGCGGAGCCCCTTCCTCCACTGCCGGGAAATTGCATCGCCAGCGTCACGCCTTCGGAGGCTTTTAACGCCCTCGGAAATCCCCATCGCGTCGTGTTCTTCTGCGGAAATGCGGCGGGTACACTGCGTGGACCGGCGTCCGGGCCCTATCCTGATTCTGGCTGCTTTGACGTCACAGCCTCAGCTTCCGACGTAACCAACGGGTCGGGGATTCAATTGACGTCGATCCGATGCGGGGGAGTGCCGTTGCAGTCTTTGGAGGGCCCTAGCTGCACACACACGAACAACCCCATCTGTGCCGTCGGGTATGCGCGAGCGGCGGTGGGCACCCCCTGCATGCTGGTGCGTTGTCCCGCCGGCTTCACGTATCTGGCCGGCGACAATGCATGTCATTCTCCGCCCGCCATCGACGGCACCTGCCCCTCAGGTTCCACGGCGGTTACCAACTCGTCCGGCGGCGTCGTCGACTGCACCCTTCCATCCTCAACGCCCACGACCCCGCAAGAGCAGAATGCCGTTGTGGTCACTATCAACCCCGGCTCACCACACGACTACTCTATTACCTTCTCGGGCTACGTCGGCACGACCGCCGGGGGCGGGTGTTCGGCCGATACGGAGCTTGAGCCCTCGGTCAATCTGACTCCGGTGGGTGGGACTCCCTTCTTCGGGCCTGCCTGTCACTTCTCGCTATCCGTCGAGAAAAAGTACATCGAGGGGACGTCACTCCAGCTCATTCCCATTGGGGAATGTGGAGGGTTTGTCCCGACCGATATCACCGGACAGTTCGGTGGCACGCCGTGTTTCTTCGAGGTGCAGGCGCTGGGGACCGTCATTCTGAAAGAAGACGTGAATTGTAACGACGCGAGCGAACCGACCAGCGGCCAGGACGCAACCAGCGCCGGCTTCGCACCCGGTTCCGTCTATCAGTGCACGGGCGGAACGCTTCGCGTCGTCAACGTGCCGGTTCCGAACATTCCAATAAATCTGAGCGTTGACAATGGAATGTTCCAACCGACGTGCATACCTCAAGATCGCAGACCCATCGCAACGGCTACGCCGACGGGCACTCCTCAGGGACCTCCCACCGACACGCCGGTGCCCACCGACACCCCGGTGACTACTCCGACGCCTACGTCCACCGCTACGCCGATCGGTGGCACACCTATACCCAATGCCGGCACCTCGGGGCCTGCCTTTTGTGGTCCGCCAGGAACACCCGCAACCGTCGTGACAAACCAGTTTGGGCTCGCCGGGGCAGCGGGTGAGGAGATCGAATATCGGACAATGGCGCAACCCGCCAATCCACCCGCACGAGGCTACGTCACCATTGTTGGGCAGCTGCTTCAGGACGGCGTGGGCGTGCCGGGCGTGCCCATGTTCGCCGCTTTGAACTTTATGGAAGAAACCCTGTTTTGCGATTCCGGTATTACCGATACGTCCGGTACTGCAAGCTGCACGACGTACGTGGATGACCTGTCTCCGAGTTTCACGGTGAACGTGCCCGTTAGCCTCATCTTTAACTGCACCGAGTACGACACATCCACGAGCTTCACGCCGGTCGGACTGAACACGCCGACCCCGGCGCCCGGCACCGCACCGAATGTCCCGTTTCTCGTGGCTCCTTCTCCCAATGGCATTTGCGTGATTCGGCTGAATGGAGGGCCGCTAACGGTGACGGCCACCTTTTCATCCACGACTGAGACGCAGCCGGCACTGACGACGGGTCCCGTTGTTCTCGGTCAGTTTGGACCGAGCACGCCCACACCCACACCGACCGAGACGCCGATCCCTGTCTCACCTACCGATACGGCAATTCCGACCGATACGAGTGTGCCAACGCCGACACCGACACCGTCACCGACTCCCACGGCCACGCCTAGTCCGACTCCCACGGTCACTCCCACGGCCACGCCGACGTCTGTGCCTACGGTCGCCCCGCTGATCGTACACCGCTTGCATTTCTCTCTCGATGCTGCGCGCGTCGCGAAGGTCAAAGCACGGCCCAATAAGCAGGGTCTGACGTCCGTGCGCCAGGGCCAGCGAGTGTGGCTCCTGATGTACTACACGATCCGCGACCTCCCGCGGAAACTATCGCGGACGGATGCCTATCAGGTATTCGACTCGCACAAGCGCGCGGTCTTCAAAGTCGTGTTCAGCGCGAAGGTAGGGCCGTACCCCAAGGACATCGGCTCCAAGGTGCTGTACACAACGTACTCCGTGCCGCGTACGCTTCCGTTCGGCGTGTATCAGTTCCGTGCCACAATGCGGATCAGCAAAACGTCTCACACGCGGACGTGGAAATTTGCGTTAACACGACACGTGACACAGATGACTTTTAGGCGGACGTACGTT
>QHBP01000015.1 GCA_003244175.1 Chloroflexota bacterium
GCACTGGACCAGCCAGCTTGGGGGCACTACCTGTTTGTGGTCGCGTATTCTCCGGAGAAATCTGGCCGTCTCGTGCTCGGTTACGCGCCGGTAAAATGCGCAATGACGATAACCACAAAGCTAAACACGAGCGGCGCGATTGCTATATTGAGAATCCGCTGACCGGCTCTGGCCCTTGCCCCGCCGGAGAGTCGCATGAATTCCTTCTGCGCTAACAGCACGACGAGCAAGCCAATCGAGATCAATCCGAGTGTTGCGGCATTGGGATCGTGAGCTGATATGCCGGCGCCACCCATGATTGTCTCTGTCAAGGGCATGGTAACGGATCACCTCTACTCAGTTGTTGTGGAAACCTCGACCATCGACGGACGTTCCAGGTATGGAACAGCCTGAGCATCGTTCTTCGTGGGCCGTTCGGATGGCGCTGAGTTTCCCCCTACCCTAGCAGTACGGTAGACCAAAGGCAGCATGAACAGGCTCTGCACACACAGGGCCACGACCCAGCCGGTACTCAGTCCGGGCAGACCTGCCCAAACGGCGCCGCTAATGGCAAGCGCCAGTTCCAGCATGCTACTGACCAGGACGATCAATGCGGTGCGCACGGCGCGCCCGCGCGTGCGGCAGATGGCCACGTAATGGTCCTTGATGAGCAGGGGGAAAATACCCAAGATAAGAATGCGCAGTGGCAGTACCGCATCGTGGGCGTAGGCAGGGCTGAAAATACTAATGAGGAAGCCGGCGCCAAGGAAGAGGACGGCACTGGCTAAGACAGCGCTCGCGAAGCCCAGCCCGAGGGTCAGCCTCAGCCGCTGACGGAACAAGTCGGGTTCGGCGGCGCCAACCGCGTACAGAACCAGACTGAGGGCGTACGGAATGATGAAAATACCGTTGGCAACCAGCCAGGCGATATCGAATCTGGCGCCGATTCGGGCCGAGAGAAGTGCAGTTACCAGGATGGGCAGCGTGAGCGGCGAGATCTGCAGAGCGAGATTGAGCACGTGGTGGGCGAGCGTCGCTCGCCCCAGGCCACGCAATACGCGGAATCGGGGACGCAGGGCGCCGAGATGGAGACCCGCCCGTAGTGCGTACAGGAGCAAGCAGACCAACGACACCAGGATTCCCGCCACCCAGGTTGAATAAATCGTCAACCCGTTGGTGTGCGTCAGCGAGAGCCCGGCCCCGATCAGCACAAGAAATTTGGTCGAGGCAAAGATAATGTTTCGTATGAACTGGAGCCCACCGCGAAGTAGCCCAATCAGCGCTTGGTCGAGGACAAGCGTCATGGTGGTCAGTCCGACGCCGGCGGCAAATACCACGACCGTGCCCACGCTTCCGCCTATTGGCCCCAATTGGGAAGAAACATGTGGGGCGATCACGGCAAAGAGAACGCCTAGCACCCCTCCGGTGACTCCAGCAAGCATGAGTGCCGCTGAGATCAAGGCTCCCTGCCGATCAGGTTGACGCGGAAGTTCACCCATGAGCAAAGTCCCGAGGCCGAGAGCCGCAATCACCGCCAGCAAGGTCATTGCGGAGATGGCGGCATACGCCAACCCCACTGAGGTGGGCGAGAACCGGTGCGCCGCGAACCACCAGTAGACCAGACCAAGCCCGGCGGTGGCCGAGGCGGTACCGACAAGGGAGGACGCATTGGCGATGATCCGCCGGTTTGCGCTACCGGTCAGACGGGCGGGCAATTTCATCCGACGTGACCGCCGTTCCCCGATGAAGTTGAGGCTACCGGCGCCGCAATACTCCACAGCTTCGTACTCCGGTAGACGGCGCTGGGCCGTTCCGTGCGATAGAGCAGCGCCTGCACCGGCCCGGACGTACGAGCAGGCAACACGACCACAGTCTTCCAGGTTTTCCCCGGCGACAACGAGATAGCGCGCCACTGTTTCACCGCGTGGCCCTGGATGCGAAGTGTGACGTTGTACTGATGAGCACTTGACTCATTACTCATGATTCCAACCTGCACCGTGCCGGTCGATGCGCCGGCCGGCAACAACCAAAACTGGGTAAACCCGGTCGAAGCCTGGCGCTGGGCGCCGAGTACGGCAGTTCCCACTGCGGCGACGACCACGAGCAGCGCAACGCCGAATTGCATCCCCTGGCGCAGCGTGAGCCGTGTGCGTGCCTGAGCAACTACGGTACGCAGTTGGTAGTGGCGACGGCCCAGAGCTCCCAGACCGGCACATACAGTTGTGCCGGCTAACAGGAGCGCCCACGGCTTGGTCTCGAGGCCCCACGGTGTGGCATTGAGCAAAAAGCCACCACCGGTAGTGACGGCAATACTGCCACCGATGCTCAGTATGAGGCGCTCAGCGGCGCCAAATGGGTTCACATCAAAGGGGCGCGGCATGCTCTGCTGAGGATCAGGATAGGCCAAGGCCATGATGGCGTAGCCGGGAAGGATGAGGACGAGTGGGATGGTCAGCAGAGCACGGATAAGTAGCACATGCACGCCGAGGAGAGTTACCGCGGCGGCAAGAATGGCCAGCGCAATGACCGCATAGAGATCGCGCGAATTAGTGGCCACGTGCTATGGCTCCGACATCAAAGATCTGGATCGCGCCGTTATCGAAAATACGGCTTATCTTTGGGGCGCGGTCGAACTTAGTGAACAGCTGAGGAGCAACAGGACGATCGAGGAACTTGTCGATTCTCGGACTCGTGCCGTCAAATTGCCCCCCCCAGGGCCGCCCGGTGGTGAGTCGACGATCGACGACTACGTAGCGGATTTCGCCCTGACGGATGAGTGCCCGTTCTTGGGGGCCAATCTGCGTCGCCAGGAACAGGTACGAGACGTCCACGCCACCGTTCAGTGTGATTTCGATGTTCTGTTCGCCATATGATCCGAGAAGTAGGTTATCGATCGAATCAGCAGCCACATGATTATTGGGGCCGAGATACGCTCGGACCCATCTGCTGGCGGATACGTTCCGGGTATCGATCGATCGGGGTCCGTCGGCGACCAAATAGGGGCCGGGGAGGCGCCAACTGGGTGGCCATCCGGCGATAATCCCACCGGTGAAGATAACTGATGCCCACAGCACAAATACCAGGGAGCGGGTCCGCCGGAACGGACGGCGCAGCCAGAGATGGACTGTCCCTACGGCCAAGACAAAGCTCAGGGCAACAAAGAGCGATTCCGACGCTCGGTTGGCGATTTCCCACCCTTGTCCGGTAAAGCGAAATGCGAGGCTGGCCGGGTACCCCAGCGCGCCAATGACCAACACTACCGCGATCGCCCGGTCCCGGAACCGACGCCACACGCCCCAGAGACCGAGCGGCATGGCCAGCAAAATGAAGCCGGCCGAAGCAATACCGGTGAGACGCTCCCAGAGAGGAGATACCGTTCCCGTTGACGAGTGGTTNNCATAGCCAACCGTGATAGTCGCTACATAGATCAGCCAAACGGCACTTCCAACCAGGGTCAATACCGCCAGCAGTCCCGGACTTGTTCGATCGACGGCGCCACGGCGCCGCAGCCAATAGGCGGCTATCTCCCAGAGGCAGAGAAACCCCGCCAGGAGATATGAAGTCAAGTGATGGGTTGTGATGACAACCGCGAGCAAGGGAAATATGAGGAAAGTCAGGCCCAAACGGCCGGGCGCCGAGTGCTGCTGGCGGCGAACCAGAAGGTACAAGACGAGTACCGCGATGGGCAGCGCGAGGGACTCGTATGAAAATTGCGCTGACCAAAAGACGAAATTCGGGTTGGCCATGTACAGCGCGGCGCCGATTCCCGCCACCCGCGTCGATCCGCTGACCTGGAGAAAGAGCAAGTACAAGGCCAGCACCAGAAGTAGCCGTGCCAGGCCGAGCACGATCAGCCCCACTATAAAGATAGGCAGGCCGCTGAGATGCGCCAGTGCGGTGGTCACGATCTCGAGGTCAGGGTAGAGAGCACTCACCGGCTGGAGGGGATTTTCATGAAAGAGATGGCCGCTGGTAAAGATGTCCTGTGTC
>QHBP01000016.1 GCA_003244175.1 Chloroflexota bacterium
GAAATGGGCCGATGGCCAGGGCGTCCAATGGGGTCGTCCAGAACGATTCCAGCGCATCCCGCGGCGAGAGCACCATCGGCTCCCCGCGCGTATTGAACGATGTGTTGATCAGGATGGGCACAGCGGTGCGCGCGGCAAAGGCACGGAGTAGATCGTAGTATTGAGGCTGCTGGTCGCGATTGATCGTCTGGATGCGCGCGGTGCCGTCGACGTGTCGCACCGCCGGAATCCGCTCGACGCACTCCGGGAGAATGTCGTAGACGAAGAGCATGAAGGGAGACTGGGTCGCTCCGGCGAACCAGTGCGCCGCTTCCTCCTCAATGACTACCGGCGCTACCGGGCGGAAATCCTCCCGGTCCTTTATATCGTTCAGGCGAGCCTGCATTCCCGCATCGATCGGTGAGGCCAGGATGGATCTAGCCCCCAGGGCACGCGGCCCCCACTCAGCCTGCCCCTGAAACCAGCCGACGATCTGGCCGGCAGCCAGCAGATCGGCCACCTCGCCAGGAATGTCGGTCATCCGGTGATACGCCACGCCGGACCAGCGGAGCAGCGTCTCGATCTCGGCGTCATCGTACGCCGGACCTAGATAAGCGTGATCCATCTGGTAGCGGCGACCGGCGTCGGGGCGTTGCCGCGTATCGATCCAGAGGGCAGCGCCCAGCGCGGTTCCCGCGTCGCCCGCCGCCGGCTGCACCCAGATGTGCTCAAAGGGGCCGACATCACGCAGTCGAGCATTGAGCACGCAGTTGAGGGCCACCCCGCCGGCCAGGCAAAGACCTCGCTCGCCGGTCGCCTCGTGCAGCCAGCCGGCAAGGGCCAGCACTGTCTCCTCCAGTACCTCCTGCAGGGAGCGGGCAATGTCGTAGTGACGTGTCTCCAGCGGGCCGCCGCGGCGGCGGGCCGGGCCGAAGTCTTCTTCCAGCGGTCGCGAGTCGATGGTGTACTGTCCGCCATGACCACGGCGCACGATCTCCCGAAACACGTCCGCGTAGCGTGGCCGGCCAAATGAGGCCAGCGCCATGACCTTGTATTCATCGGAGGACTGGAGAAAGCCGAGGTGATCGGTGACCCGCTCGTAGAGCAGACCGAGTGAGTGGGGCATGCGTACCTCATCGAGCATGGAGATGTCGGCGCCATCGCCCAACGCATAGCTGGTGGTAACCTGCTCTCCACGCCCATCCACGGTGAGAATGGCCGCGCGGGGAAATGGCGAGGGCAGAAACGCGCTGGCGGCGTGCGCCATGTGGTGCGGCACCCAGTGCCAGCGGTATGGACCATCGGGCGACGCGCCACGAAAGCGCTCCCGTAGGGGATGCGGAGCGCCACTGCTCAGATGGCGGGCCGCATTAACGATCCCGGCGAGGAAGAGCGGGTCCCAGGCCGCCTCCCACTCCTCCGGGATGGGATGGGCGCTCGGCTCAAGGGGAAGTGTGATGTCCTCCGCGCCGGCGGGCGTGCCGAGCAGGAGATACGGATCGTACGAGTACGCCACATGATCCACCGCCATTAGAGATATACCCGCGGCGCCCAGACAATACTCGATAGCATGAAATGGCAGCTCATAGGAAGAGAAGGGTGTGGGACGCTTCCCGTGTTTGATCCGGGTGAAGCGCTCCTCCTCGACGGCGGCCACCACCACGCCGTCGTGCACCAAGCAGGCAGCGGGATCGTGATACGCCGCGTTGATGCCCAGGGTGTACATCGAGCTACGCTGCTAGCCGGATCGGAGGAAATGCGGTCGGTTCTTGTCGCTTTCCTCGCGTGCTGCCCTGGTAATCCCGCATGATCAACTATACGAAACCAATGGAAAGAGGACGGAATCTATGCGCCAACAGACAATCATGCGTAGGGGACGGCCGGGCACCCTCTGGGTCTCCGTCCCCTACGGTTCTATACCGATGCGTGCCGCTCCATCAGATGCAACTCTTCTTCGCTCCATGCACCCTCACGCAGCTCGATCTGCTGAATGTTGCGCAGGGCATGGCGAAAGGCCGCCTGCACAGTCTCCGGCGAGGGAGCACTGCCCGATACCTCTTCAACTCCGGTGGCGCGTTGGCGCAGCGCGGCGGATAGCCGCGCCGGATTTTCTCCGCCCAGTTGCGCAGCCAATCCCTCCGCATCGAAGCGGAGATGAAGACCGGCTTGCAAGAGCACGCCTCGCTGTCGTCGCACCTGGGCAAAGCCAACGATCTTGCGACCATCAACCACTACCTCGTACGGTGACAGACCGCCAAAACAGGCGCCTCGTACCTCGGCGGTGAGATTTGTGGCCTGATGGGCTTCCCGGGCCTCCGCGATGCTTACTGTCCTCCCCTGGATGTCCAGTAGCCTCAGCGCCTCAACCCATGTTTCGCCCAGCCAGCGGTATCCCTCCACGATATCCGCTGGCGCCAATCGGTGGCCGTGAGGCAGGGCAACATCCAGACCCAGGACTTCGGGTGTTGCCCAGACAGCCGTGCCTCCGCTGGAGCGACGGACCGGCGAGGCGCCGGGCGCCGTATCGCGCTGTCCGGCACCCAAAATGAGGGTGTTGCGCTGGGCAGCATGCCACCAGAGGGTTGGCATGGGCAAGACGCGAACAAGGGCATCGCTGGACTGAATGTGACCCGCGCTATCGCCTCGATGGAACGGCAGAAGACGCCAGAACTCCGGTTCGTTCATTATCCGGGAGTAGACGGGCGATCACGCGCCGCCCATATACTCTCGCCGTACCTGGTCGCTCGCCAGTAGTTCCTTGCCGGTACCCTGCAGGACTACATGGCCTGATCGGAGGACGTAGGCGCGGTCCGCGACCGA
>QHBP01000312.1 GCA_003244175.1 Chloroflexota bacterium
GCGAAACTTTAAGGGACACCCTGTTGCGGGAGGATGCACGACAAGGCATGGGAAGTATGATAGGTTGTCGGCAAAACACTGCGGCTTGGGAGGTTCATATTGGTGGACGCCGGCTCGGCGGAGATCGCGGAGATCGAAGGCGAAATTATCGATGTGCCAAAGCCACTTTCAGAGGAGCAGGTAGGCTCCTACGTGGACGATGGCTTCCTGATGGTTCCCGGCATTATTAGCGGGGCAGAGCTTGAAGAGATCAAGGCCGACGCCGCTAAGATCGCGCGCGGCGGCTACGATACCACGGCTGAGGCGATACCGGAGCAGTACGCGCAGGCTGCCGTGAGGCTGAAGACGGTTCCGGACAACTTGTCCGACGAGGAGGTCCAACGGACGATCCTTGCGATCCACAACCCGCACGAGATCAGTCCCGTGATACTCAAGTATCTCAAGCATCCGATGATCTGCGGGATCCTTGGCCAGATCTCCGCCGCGCATCTGCCTTACTGGGACGGTAGCGTCAAGTGCATGCAGACCATGCTGTTCGTGAAGCCCCCGGGGTTCCAGGGCCAAGCGTGGCACCAGGACGAACTCTTCATTCCAACCCGGGATCGCTCGCTCGTTGGAGCGTGGATCGCTGTAGACGACGCGACGATAGAGAATGGTTGTCTGTCGATCATCCCTGGTTCTCACCGCCCGGGCTACCTGTATCCGCTGCGTGAGCACAACCAGCCCGACGAGTTCGACACGGGTCCGACCTGCTACGGCTTCGATGAGTCGGCTGAGGTTCCCGTGGAGGTCAAGGCGGGGTCAGTGGTCTTCTTCAACGGCTACGTGCTGCATCGATCGAGGAAGAACCGCAGCCAAATGTACCGACGTGTGCTCGTGAGTCACTACATGAATGCGGCATCGCTACTCCCATGGTTTTACCCGAAGCAAGAGACAGGGCTCCCGGCATACGGACAGGCAGATCTACGCTGCGTCATGCTCGTGGCTGGCAGGGACCCCTATTCCTGGAAGGGAACCATTCCTACACCCGATGGGGTCTTTGTCCGCGTTCGGGAGCGAATCTCACAGTAGGCAATGGGGATGGCTAAGGCCACGTGGGCATAGCAGCTAAGTTCGCCGGTTTGAGGTGATGGTGGCCCGGAGAGAGGGTCCGGACCAAGCACTCTTCCGACAGGTGGTGTACGATGTGCCGCCCGACGCCTGTTTCGCTGGCTCGGGCCTCGATACTTTTCGGACAGACGGAGTCACGTGCCAGGTAGAGTTCCCGCCGGGACAAAGCTACGCCTGGAGAGGACTCAAGTAGGTGCGGAGTATAGGACAACTCGACGGTCAGGTAGCGATCGTGACCGGTGCGAGCAGGGGCATCGGACGCGCAGTGACGGAGGCGTTCCTGGATGAAGGGGCCTCCGTGCTGGGCGTGGCACGGAGGGAGAATCTGCTTCGGGACCTCGAACGGGATCTTCGAGGAAGATCGGGCCACTTTCAGGCGATCATCGGTGATGCCAGGGAGGAGGCTACAGCGGATCATGCCGTCGAGACGGCGCGAGCGGAGTTTGGCCGCCTCGACATCCTGGTCAACAATGTTGGCGTCGCCATCTTCCGGCCCATCTGGTCGCTCGCCGTTCAGGATTACGACGACATGATGAGTTCAAACATGCGCAGCACCTTCGTCTTCACGAGGGCAGCGGTGCCGGTCTTTCTCGAGCAACAGCGCGGCACAATCATCACCATTGCCTCGATGGCGGGCGTTCATGGCTACGCTGACCTCACAGTGTACTGCGCCAGCAAGCACGCTCAGGTCGGTTTCAACCGTGCCCTCGACCAAGAGTTGCGTCCCCACAACGTCAAGGTGTCCTGTATTCTCCCAGGGGGAACGTCGACGGAGATCGCGATGGGCGAGGGACGGACGCCCGAGCTGATCGCGGAAGCGAACTTCCTGGAACCGCAGTCTGTGGCTCGTGCCGTGCTCTTCGCCGCCACGCAGGACATCCGCAGCCGGATCCTCGAAATCCGGCTGCGGCCCATGAGCGAAGAGCTCTAAAGGATCAGGTTCTTGGCGCGGCTAGCTGCCCCCGTGTCCGCAGGTTCTGCAGCACGCGAAGGCTCTTGGCAGCCAAGGCGGCAGGCCCGCGGTTGCCCGCCTCGTCCAACTCTGTGGTCCACCATCGGGCTGCATCTGTTCCGCGCAGCGCTTCCACCACACCGGCGAGGTCTACCGTTCCCTCGCCAAGAGGCAGGAACGTACCATCCGCGTAATCCTTGAAGTGCACGTACTTGATCCGGTCCCGATACTGGTGGATCATCTGCACCGGGTCCCCGCCGCCAGCCACCACATGCGCGGTGTCGGGGCAGAGCGCGATGTCGCTGAGCTTGGTAAGCTTCTCGAGATCCTCTGGCGACTCCACCATGCTTCCTAGGTGGGGATGGTAGACGGCCTGCAAGCCACGTCGTGCTGCGAGCGCTGCACATCGATCCAGCCCGCGAGCTAGCACCTCAAAATCGCCGGCGCGCACTCCGCTCGCCCGGATCGCGCCGCCACCCGCAATGAGGAACGGTGCCTGGAACTGTTGGGCGGAGTCGGCCGCTCGCTCGATCCGCCAGAACTCGTCCTCCAAACAGTCATTGTAGATGAAGTTCGCCGATGTATACACGCCGACCAACTGAAGACCGGTCTCCTTCATCCAGCCCTGCATTGGTTCCGGGTCGTCGACATAGCGCTGTAGGTTCCCATCGAAGATCTCGAAACCGTCGTATCCCACGGCCGCGATGTCCCGAATGGCCTGCTCATCTGATCCGTGGGTGATGATCCAGGCGTCTTTGACCGAGACGATGCCGAGGGCCGTCCCCACGACTCCGCCCCAGGTGATCGTCTGACATCCGAGGCCCATAGTCCACCTCTCTCATCTCTACTGCCGGTATCGACTACAGAACGATTGGGCCTGCCTGCCATCGCACCTCCTGCGCGCGCCGCAGATCTCCCGGGCGGGTCATCAGCTCCGCACGACGGGCGTCTCACGGTCGCGCCGACGCATGCCGAGCAAGGTCTGGGGCGACTCGTAAAGAATCGAGCGAGCGATGCCTATGGCGTCGTCCACGGTATACTGTCCCTGGTCGATCCGCTGGGCCAGCACCTGCGCTAGCTGCTTCCGGACGATGATGGCCTTGGCATAGGTCCACTCGACCGAGTAGGCATCGGAGAAGAATCCGATCTGCTTGTTAACCGGAACCATGTCCAGCCGTTCTCCCATGACCTGCCGTATGGTGTCCGGGTAGAAGTTGTGCCACCAGTAGCCGATCAGACTTAAATTCGGAAGCTCCCGCGCCAGGGTGCAGAGCGACTGGTTGGCATGGCGGTTTGCTAGGAAGCACTGAAAGTGCACCTTCGGGTGCCGAGCGATGATGTCGGCCAGTTGAGCGATGGTGGTCTGAGAGATACGGCTGCCGGTCTCAAAGGGCAGCGGCTCGGCGCCCAAGCTGAACTGGTACACGACGCGGTCGGGGCGTTCTTCGAGCGCTCCCAGGAACTTCTCGTGAGTGTAGGACGCGTAGATGTCGCGCTCCTCGGCCCCGGCATTCGCACGCCTTGCCAGCGCGGCCGCCATCTCCTCGTCGCTCACCTCCTGAAAGTGCAGGTCGGTGGAGATGTGATTCGTCAGAGCCACGATCTGGTCGTAGGGGACGGTCCCGACGTAGTGAAGAACAGCGGCGTCCACGTCATCCAGCGAGCGAATGGTCCGCTCCGTCGGCGGCCGCGCCCCGCCGACGGGGGTGGGGCTCTCCGGCGGTCGCCCCCAGCACCGCTCCAACTCGTAAAGAGGGGTGTCGAACTCACCCCACTGGCATCGAGTGAAGAAGGCCCATTCAAGGGCGTACTGCAGGTTCGCGTCATCCTCCCCATCACCGCGGCGGGCCAACTCTGTCGTGACGCGGTCAATGTGGACACGGTCGAGGACCGCCTGTGGACAGGAGGGGTCAGCAGAGCGCTCTCGAATGATCCCGTCCAGACGACGCCAGTTGTCCAGAACGAGCGGCTCGTGCCAGTCGTAGAGATCGGTCAGGATGATGTGCAGGCCCCAGTACGTGCTCGTGTTTCGGATGAAAGGGAGATAGGGGAGCGCCTCTTCGATACGGGCGCTTGCCTCCTCCTCGCTCGGACAATCGGGGTACTGCGTTAGCCGCGACCCAGACGGGCAACCCGCAGCATACAGTTCGCTGATGACCATGTGATAGAGGAGGACATCATGCAGGCCGCGAGCGCCCATCCGACCGCCAACCAGGTGCGTGTGCGCGTCCATGATAGGCACATCTTCCAGACGTTCTTCCACCAAATCGTTAAGGGATGGCATCGTCATTCGCTGGGACCTCCTTCCAGAAACTTCATGACCACGCTCCGGGTCGGCGCGCCTGATTGGGCGCCCGGATCGGTCCGGTGACCTTGAGGGCGGCTGGCGCCGACGCAAAGTGCACGCGGTCGAACAGCGTATCGCCCCGTCCAGCCCGGCGGCGTATGCACCATGAAAAACATCACCGCATCCGGTCGTGTCGACCGCATGCAGCGCGAACGCCGGCTGGTGGCGGGGAAGGTTGTCGTCCCGTTCGAGGTACCAAGCGCTGCCCCGCCCGCACGTTACGATGGCAGCCTCGCATCCGTCGGTCAGGAGAGACCTAACCGCACTCGCTGGATCGGACCGCCCCGTGATCACCGTCGCGAACGCACAGGGGAGCACGCGGTGATCCGTCAGCTCCAGGAGTCCCTCAAAGGCAGGACAACTTTTTCCGCCCTCGAAGTCCCCAACGACTCCGGTGCCAACCTCGCGTGCGATTCCCGCCACCCGGGTCATCCGAAAGTCCCCAGCACAGGAGTGTACACGCACGTCATACCGAGTCGAGAGATAGCTACATAGAGGAGGTCATCGACCGCCACCGGGCCGAAGCCGATGAGGTCTAAGACCCAGTCTTCCAAGTTTAGAGTGTTGCCAACCACTGGCGCATTTCCTCCGCGCTCTCCCCAAACATCAATGATCCAGGGACAATGTAGTCCGCACCCGCCTCCTGTATAAGCGGCACCGTGGTGCGGCGGATACCACCGTCGGCTTCAATCTCCGTAGTCAGTCCGCGCTTCCTGATGACCTCCCGGGCCCTCCGTATCTTCTCCGGGACGACGTCGTCCATCATGGCGCCCTTGATTCCAATCTGCGTCCCGCAGATCGTCACCACATCCAGGTGGTCCCAGTAAGACTCCAGCTCGTCCACCGTCTCATCTAGACTGAGCGCGATTCCCATCTTCTTGCCGCGAGACTTCACCTTACGGATGATCTCAGCCGGATCGTCCATGGAGTCCAGAGCGCAGATGATAATGTCCGCGCCCGAGTCGATGAAGGGTTCCGCCCACACACCGGGCTCCGTAACCATGAGGTGCACCTCAAAGGGACGGGTGGTGTACGGGCGGAGGCTTTTAACCATGTCCGGGAAGAACAGCAGATTCTGTGCGTAGTGTCCATCGACTACGTCGATGTGGAAGCGCTCAGAGTACCGCTCCACCCGCTTCATATCGGTGGCCAGGTTGGCAAGGTCAGCGGACCAAAGTGAAGTTGCGCACTTAAGCATCCGGCTATCCCCCTCCATGTAGGAACTGTCGTCGCACGAAGTCTTCGATCGATGACTGTGTGTCTTCGATGTGTCGTCGCTCATCCACCGCTTTTGGCGTGAGTTCCTTGAACTCTGCAGCCGGAATCTCCCGGGCGAGAATGACCCCATACTCGAAGGGGTGGATGGGGTCCTGCCGGTTGGCGAGGACGAGGGTCGGGACAGTGAGCATGTGCCAGGCATCCCGGCTGCGGCCCGGCGCGTCGCGCGGGATGCGCTCGAGACGTACCACCACCTCCTCGACCCCTGGCGCGTCGAACTGCGAAAGTAATGACGCTGCGGTAGTCGGTGAGGCTTGGAGAGCCGCGGCATAGTGGGAGCTCTGGAGGAAAATCTCACGTCCCGCCGATCCGCCATGGGCGCGTATGAGCCTGGCGACCTCCGCATAGATCTGGAGATGTGGCGGAAAGGGACNNCGATCCAACCAGGCCGGCCGTGAGAGAATGAGACCGCGGGTACGATCCGGATAGCGGATCGCAAAGTTGAGCGCAACTGCTGCACCCATGGAGATACCACTCACTACTGCCTGGTCCACGAGCAGCGTGTCGAGCACCGCACGTAGGTCATCCGCAAACGGGCCAATGCCGATCCCCTCCGAATTGCCAACCGGGTGAGTCTTACCGTGTGCGCGGCAGTCGAAGCTTATCAGCCGCACCCCTGGTGGAGGAGCGAACAAGCTCAACGGCTGCGAGACGTCGCTCCCCAGACCGTGCTGGAAGACAACCGGCAGACCGTGTCCGATGTCGCGGTAGTGGAAGGTGAGACCATCGTGGTCCAGATACGGCATCAGCGGGCTCTTTCCGCTTGCACTACCAGCTTCTCTCGAAGGAAGGCGACGCATCCGTCCACCTGGGTCTCTGTGAGGCTGTGGAGAATTAGCGGGCCGTCGAACCTCACACCGCAGAGAAGCCTGAGATAGCGGTCGTAGTCCAGCAACCCCTCACCCGCCGCCTCGTGCCCCGCCTCGCCGTCCTGGCTCAGGTCTTTGGCGTGCGCGATGACGATGTCATGGCCTAGAAGGTCGAATGCGCGATCCAGTACGTCCGGCATCGCCCCGATCTGTCCTCGATGAAAGAGGTTGGCTGGATCCATCACGACCTTCAGGTGCGGTGAGCGTATGGCGTCCAGCAGGCGCCGTCCCTTTTCGACTGTGTCCACCACGCTCGATACCTCGGGTTCAAAGGCAAGATTCACCCCGGTCTCTTCCGCGATGGCGACCGCCTGGGCCATGGAGGTGAGAAGGTCTCGCCACGCCTCGTCGGACTGGTTGTCCGGATGGGCGCTCCACATGTCCCCGGGATCGCGGGTCCCGGTACAGAGGGTGATGATGACGGTACCGATGTCTGCGCAGGCCGAAGCTAGCACGTGGAGGCGGCGCAGACCATCCGTCCTTCGGGACGCATCTGGATGGATCATGTTGAAGGTGCCGGAGACCGCCGCGATTGAGATGTCGCGCTCAGTCGTTGCCCGGCGCACCCGCCGAGTCAGGCGTGGCTCGATGGTGGCGGGCATGCTCTCCCCCCCGCACAGGGCAAAGTTGAACTGGATGCAGCGCAAATCGTGGCCGACCACGGCATCGAGTGTTTCCTCAAGGGTAGGGCGGAAGAATGTCCTGGCGAAGATTCCAATCTCCATTAGGGACCACCAGTGACTTCGTCGAGGCGGACGGGCCGGCCGCATTCGGTAGACCGTGCGATGCCCACCAGCGCCCGCACCGCCTGGGCGCCGTCCTCTACCGTGGCGCCGGGTGCACGGCTCTCGCCGTTGAGGACGGCGTAGGCGAACGCCTCCAGCTGAAGCTTGTAGGTATGGGCATCCTCGCCGAGTGGGCTGCGATACTGTCCGTCCCGCACGGAGAAACATTCCACCTTACTCGACTTAAAGAACCAGGGAAGGTAGGTCGTCCCCAGGACACTTCCGAACTCACCGTAGATCTGAAAGCCCTCATGGAAGTCCATCCGGACGGCGATAGTCAGATCGAGATGCCCGACACTACCGTTCCCGAACTCCACCGTGACGAACCAGCAGTATGCCCCGAACTTCTCCACCCTGGTCGCTTCAACCGAGACCATCTCACCTCCGAGGAAGCGGGCCGTGTCGACGAGATGGCTGGCGTGGGTGAGGAGGAAGTATCGCTGGGCGTCCTGTTTCGGGTTTCCCTCGGGCCGTCGGGACTGAGCGCTCGTAACTGGAATCGGCTGCAGGTTGTCAGTCATCGTGTATCGGTACGTCGAGTCGCAGTACCACGCCTTGACCGCTAGCAGCTGACCGATCTCATCGTGAATGAAGCGATGGGCGAAGGCGATACCGGGATCGAACCGCTTCATGTTGCCCACCTGGAGTAGGAGTCCAGATTCCCTCACCTGCTGCCGGAGCGACTCGCACTCTTCCACCGTGACGCCTAGTGGCTTCTCCACCAGGACCGGCTTCCCAGCGGCGAGCGCATCCCGGCACGCTGCCACATGGAACTGGTCCGCGATTGCGACGATGACTGCGTCGACTTTAGGGTCCGCAAGCATCTCTTCATAGGAACCGTAGGCGACGGTGGGACGGTGGACCTCCGCCATCCGTATCAAGAGATCCTCGGCGAGGTCGCAGATAGCGTACAGCTGAGTGTTGCGGGCCTTTTGACAGGCATCAAAGTGCGCGAACTGGGCGATGGGCCCGCACCCAAGCACGCCAACGCGCAGAAGCCGGTCGTCTTTCCTCACGCTACCGCTCCCGGATACCGCTGTCGAAGAGCTTCTCTCAGAGCGTGGAAGCCCCGGCGCCGAGCAAGATCGGCCAGCTCCCGCACCTGATCCTTCCCCGGCACGTCGCGGAGTGCCCCTGACCGGTAAACTTCCAGAGCCTCCATCATCGCTTGAGCACCGAGGGCAGGGCTCGGCAAGCCGCGGGCATCCTTGACAGAATTGATGGCGGACCCAGCAAGGAATAGGACATCCTCCGTGACGCCGCGCTGCTCCACATCTGCCAGGTTGAGTAGAATGTTGCCCTGATCGAGACCGCCCGCACGCACGATCATCGTCGGCTTGATCGTGGGAAGTGGACGAGTGAGGGTTCGCTCCGATGCCTCCCACTCCCTGCCATAGGGGCGGAGAAAGGGCGTCGCCGGGTTGATGGGTGCGGTCTGGCGGAAGTCGATGCCGTCGAGGCGCGCGAAGAGGTCGATCACCTCGCGCCAGATGGTCCGCGTCCTGGTGCCGATCCCGGCATTGTGCCCGTAGATCGCGGGCGGTTGGGTGCGGTCCTTGGTCGCCTCCCGCACCATCCGGACTGTTCCGCCGCCAAACGTCTCGCTGAACATGACCCCGGTGGCGCCCGCCGTTAGGACTTGCTCCACCATTTGCAGGATCTCGTGCGGGGCCCCCGTGATATGTGGCGCAAAGATCAGGCCGAGCCCCTGCCGTTCCTCCCTCGCCCGTTCGATGGCGTCGACGGCTCGCCGAGTTCGTTGGGCGGCTGGAGAGTAGTCGAGGTCCGGGTATAGATCCTCGTCCTCCTTGACCAATAGGAAGAGCGGACAGCGCGCAGCCTCTGTCACGAGACCCTCCACTTCCTCCGGGGTGATGCCTGCGGTAGGCTTGAGGATGGTGCCGAAGGCGGGCTGGTCCGGAGCGAATCCCGTCAGACGCCGCACCCCGAGCGAGCCGTAGGCTGGTCCGGGGAAGGTGCGCAGGACGTCGTCCGGGATCTCCACGTTGACCAGCCGGGCGTCCTGGTTCTCATAGAGATCGAAGACCGCAGCCGACGCTATAGTGTGGAGGATATCAGTCGAGGTCACGTGGCCGTCGGGGTGTCGCAGCATCTTGAGCGGGAAGGCGATGTGAGCCAATCCTGCGCGCTGTTGCAAATCGAAAGCGTCAACACCGGCGGTGGTCGCCGTGCACTCCTCGAGGAGGGAGCCGGGTGGAGGGGTACGGATGCCGCTCGTGGCGTGGTAGCTTACCCCCTCCGCCGCCTCACGTAGTGGCATCGTGCGGAGCGCGAAGAAGTATGTCGCCACAACCGCGTCGCCTATCCGGGGCGCGGGCGAGGACGCCAGACGCTCGCTCACCATGTCGCGCAGGAGCTCCTCGCGCGCATCCAGATCCAGCATGAGGATATCGAGAGTCTCTGTGTCAAGCATCGGCGGCCGACCTGTGCGAATGATGTTGGAGGCTCGTCCAGTCAAGAAACCGCGTGGCTGTCTACCACCAGACCTGGTGAAGCGGCTTTTTGATGATGAGGGGGGAGAGAAACTTGATGGCCTGTTCCATCCCATCTTCGCGGGACATCACAGGATCTTCGTGCTCGAAGGAGAGGACGTAGTCGTAACCGACCTCGACGAGGGCGCTAATGATGCGCCGCCAGTCCGCCATACCCCAGCCCGGAACCCTAAATCGAAAGCCTCGGTTGGGGTTCTGCCAGGGGCCGGTTGGTATGACTCCGGAATATGCCAGCACATCCTGCTGCAGCTCGGCATCTTTTGCATGGGCGTGGTAGGTGCGCTTGCCGAGCCGCCTGATGAAGACCACAGGGTCGATGAGCTGCCAGAGCAGGTGGCTGGGATCGAAGTTGAACCCGAACTCCTCCCTGCCACCTAAGCACTCCACCGCGCGCTCGGCCGTCTCGAGGTTGTACGCGATCTCCGTCGGATGGACCTCCAGCGCGAACTTGATTCCATACTCGCCGAAGGTGTCCAGGATATCCCCCCAACGCTCGGCGAAAAGGTCCCATCCCTGCTCGTACAGCCGCTCGTTGGCGGGGGGCCAAATGTACCAGTTGCCCCACACAGTGGAGCCGACGAATCCGGTGACGACTGGAAGTTCCATGGCGGCGGCAAGGCGGGCGTAGTCCTTCATGCGGTTCACGGCAAAACGCACCATGCCCTCTCTGTCGTCGGAGGGGGCCCAGCCAACAAGCGACTGATCGGGTGGAGGGAGGACCATCTGGCCGGTATGGTGGCTAGCGATGGCCGAGATCTGGAGACCGTGCGCCGCCAGCATACGCTTGATCCCGTCTCGATACGCACGGTCGTGGAGAGCGCGGTCCGCGTCGAAGTGGTTGTTGCTCTGCCAGCCGGGTAGTTCGACCATCTGGTAGCCGAGCGTGGAGGCGTACTGCGCCACCCATTCCAATGGCTTGTCGTCATACAAGACCGTCACGAGGCCGATTTTCATCTGTTCTTCCTCGCTTGAACCGCGTGTCGAACGAGCAGACGCACTTTCTCGATCAGGAGTTTTCGCCCGAAACCTAACCGCTTTTGCACGCTGGGATCAAAAGACCGCTCTTTACAAGCGGAAGAACGTCTGTTACATTAAGTCATCGTATCATGGAAGGCAGGATTGGCGACTGTAAGCTTCCCTTCTCTCTCGCGCGAGGAGACCTCGATTCTTGCGACGCTGCGTCAGGCGTCTGGCCTGTCGAGAGCAGAGCTTGCACGACGGACCGGTTTCGGGAGAACCCTCCTCGAGGCTCGTCTGGACGCCCTCCGACAGCTCGATCTTGTCTCTCAAGCCGGAATGGGCGAGTCGAGCGGAGGCAAGAAACCGGAACTCGTCAGCTTCCGAAAGGAGGCGGGTTATCTCGCGTCGGTTGACCTCGGCCAGCAGACACTCGCCGTGGGGATCACCAACCTGAACGCCGAGATCGTGGTTCAGATCACGGCGCCCACCGAGCTACGGAAGGGACCCGACGCCGTCCTATCGGAGGTGGTGGGGCTGATCGAGGAAGCGATCGTTCAGAGTGGCGTCGGCCGGGAGCAGATATGGGGGATCGGGATGGGTCTGCCCGGTCCAGTCGATCCTCAGTCGGGACGTCCCATCTCTCCACCGGTCATGCCGGGCTGGCACGCCTTCCCAGTGAGGGACTATCTAGAGCGCGAGCTGAGGTGGCCGGCCACGATCGATAACGACGTTAACGTCATGGCGGTTGGCGAGCAATGGGCCGGACTAGGCAGAAGCGTGGAGATCTTTCTATACGTCAAGACAGGCCCGGGCATTGGCTGCGGCGTCGTCTGCCGGGGGCGAATCTACCGAGGGGCAAACGGCTGCGCTGGAGAAATCGGACACAGCGCGCTTCCATCCAACGACGGAGTATGCCAGTGCGGAAAGATCGGGTGCCTCGAGGCGTTCGCGGGCGCGAAGGCACTGGCCCGCGCCGCCGAAGAGATGGCCCGGGCAGGACAGAGCCGGTACTTGGCGTCCATCTTCAGACGACAAGGACGGCTGACTGCAGAGGACCTCGCCACGGCGGTCGGTCACGGTGACTCAGCAGCGCTCGAGTTGGTCGGCCGTGCTGGCACGGTTATTGGCGAGCAGTTGAGTTACTTGGTGAACTTCTTCAATCCCAGTTTGATCGTGCTAGGTGGTGGCGTCGCGGATCTCGGCGACCTGCTTCTCGCGTCGGTACGGGAGACGATCTACCGGTGCTCGCTGCCCTCTGCCACCAAAGAGATCATGGTACAGCGCTCGGTGCTCGACGACGAGGCTGGTCTGATCGGCGCCGCCGCGGTGCAGATTGTCGATCGCTACAGATTGGTTAACTTCACTTGACGGACGCGAAAGGAGGTGGGCTCATTCGCTAGACGTCGACCGCAGTTTCCATCAGGTCCACTGTGCGGTTTTCGCCCGCACGCCACCTTCCATGCGTCCGACATGGACAGACTGACCGAATCATGAGGAGGAGTAAAGTGAAACGCCGAATTCCATCAATCCTTGCCGTTGGGGCGCTCTTTACCGTTCTCGCCGGCACCAGCCTACCACAGGTGCAGGCGCGCAACGTGGCAGCAGGTAGAGGCCCGAACCCGATTCAAGCTTTGAAGACAAAGCTGAAGGGCCATGTGTTCAGCAAGGGGCCCCACGGCGAGCGGGCGGTGCTGGGAACCAAGATCAAGCTGAGCCAGGCAGATCTCAAGAAGATCCGCGCCAAGCATGCGACTGCCGCTATCTCCATCCACATCGGTGGTGACGACTGGTCGACAGCGCAGGAGAACGGACTCAAGTTTGAACTGAAGAAGGAAGGTATCCGGCTCGTCGGGCTTACCGAGGCGAACGGCAACGCCACTACGCAGGCGTCAAACATCGAGACGTTGTCGGCGCGAAGACCCACGTTCCTCTTCTCCATCCCGATTGACGCAATTGCACTAGCCAGCTCCTATCGAAGGGCCCTGTCGCGCCACGTGAAAATCGTCTTCATGGACGTTCCAGCCAAGGGCTTCGTCGCGGGCAAGGACTACGTCAGTGACGTCTCCGCCGACAACTGCGGTAACGGCATCGCTTCCGCCTACCTTCTCGCCAATGTGGTACACAAGCAGGGCGACGTAGGGGCGATCTACTACGCCGCCGACTTCTTCGTGACGAACGAACGCTACCGCTGCTTCAAAGCAACGATCGAGCACAACTTCCCCGACATCCACATCGTGGAGTCGCAGGGCGTTGCCGCGCCTGACTTCGCCGGTAACGCGGAGAGGGCGACAACGGGGATAATTGCCAAGCATCCTAACCTCGCGGCGATCTGGAGCGTCTTCGACATCCCAGCAGAGGGCGTCGAGGCGGCCCTCCGCGGTGCTGGCCGAACGAACATCCCGATCATCACGGAGGACTTGGGGCTGAACGCGGCCGTCAGCATCGCCTCTAACGGCATGATCAAGGCCCTCGGCGCACAACGACCCTTTGATCAAGGAGTGACGGAAGCGAAGCTGGCTGGGTACAACCTCCTCGGTCGCAAGGCGCCGCCGTACGTCGTGCTGCCCGCCCTGGTGGTAAGGCGGTCGAACGTGCTCAAGGCGTGGACCGAGGTCTACCACACGCCGCCTCCGGCTCAGCTTAAGAAAGCGTACAACAGCGTCCACTAGCCTCTTCGCGGGAGGCTCCCGTGAAGGGGGCCTCCCGTCTGCGGTGCGCAGACCCGAGATTGAAGGTGTGGCTTGTCGCCGAGACCGAAGAGAGGAACAGGAGAGATGGTGGAAACGCTCAACATAGGGATGATCGGCGCCGGCTTCATGGGGAAGGCCCACTCCACGGCTCTTGCCGCAATGCCGATGTTTTTCTGGCCGGCTCCCGCCATTCCCATACGGAAGGTCGTTGCGGAGGCGACAGAGGACCTGGCTCGCGAGGCGGCGGCCCGCTTCGGATTCCAGTCCCACGCTAGCGACTGGCGTCAGGTCATCGAAGACTCGTCGGTCGACGCGGTCGACATCGTCACGCCCAATAACCTGCACGCCGAGATCGCCATCGCCGCCGCCCGGGCCGGCAAGCACATTCTCTGTGAGAAGCCGCTTGCAGCTACGAGCGAGGAGGCTCGCGGCATGCTCGACGCCGTCGAGCGGGCGGGCGTCATACACATGGTGGCTTTCAACTACCGGCGCACTCCGGCCGTGCTGCTCGCCAAGAAGCTCATCGATGACGGAGCCATCGGCACGCTTCTCAACTACCGGGCCACCTATCTGCAGGACTTCTCGGCAGATCCCCTCATGCCTATTACGTGGCGTCACCAGAAGTCCGTCGCCGGATCAGGCACTCTCGGCGACATCGCGTCCCATGCGATCGACATGGCACGGTTCTTGGTCGGAGAAATAGCGGCTGTCAGCGGCATGGTGCACACGTACATCAAGGAGCGGCCCGAAGTGGAATCTTCAGCCAACTCCGCGACTCAGCCCTCCACTTCGATTGTCGACGTTGACGATGAGGTGGTGAGTCTCCTTCGGTTCGAGAACGGCGTGGTCGGTTCTTTGGAGGCCACACGGAACGGGTACGGCCGTCACAACCACCTGACATTCGAAGCGCATGGCACCGATGGATCCATTGTCTTCAACTACGAACACCGCGACGTCCTGCAGGTGTTCTTCGCCAGTGACCCTCCCGACCTCCGCGGATTCCGGACTATCTTCACGGGCCCGCAGCACCCATATGGGGAAGGTCTATGGCCTATTCCAGCCCTCGGCCTTGGCTATATCGAAACCAAGATCATCGAGTGCTACGACTTCGTCAAGGCAATCATCGACGCCACCCTTCCCTCGCCAAATTTCCTCGACGGGTACCGTATCACGCGTATCTGCGATGCCATTCTCGAGTCCTCATCCAGCCACGGCTGGATCCACCTAGATTGGAAAGAGGGCGCATGACCACTCCTGCCGTAGAGATGCAGGAGATCACCAAGGCGTTTGGGCGCAATAGGGTGCTCAACCAGGTGGACCTCACCCTGCAGAAAGGCGATATCCACGCGCTAGTGGGAGGAAATGGGGCCGGCAAATCAACCCTTATGAAGATCCTCTCCGGCGTGTACCAGCCGGATGAGGGGACAATCCAACTGGGAGGAGAGCCGGTTCACTTCTCCCGCCCTCAGGATGCACAGCGACACGGGATCGCCACGGTGTTCCAGGAGTTCAGCCTCGTGCCGACGCTGGACGTGGCCCAGAACATCTTCCTGACTCGGGAGCCCAGCGCCATTCCCGGTTTTGTGAACGACCGAGAGTGTCGCCGCCGGGCGTCCGACGTGATCCGCGAGCTACAGGTCGATATTGATCCGCGGACACCCGTCGCCGACCTTAGCCGAGGCGAACAGCAGTTGATTGAGATAGCGAAGGCGCTCTCCCAAGGGGCCTCCTTGCTGATTATGGACGAGCCGACATCATCCCTATCAAAGCGAGAGGTTGAGGGTCTGTTTCAGCTCTTGCGTCGATTGCGGGAGCGCGGCATCTCAATCATCTACATTTCTCACCGTCTGGAGGAGATCTTCGAGATCAGCGATCGAGTGACCGTCCTTCGTGACGCAAATCTCATCGTCACTGCACCTACATCGGAGATGACTATGGAAGGCGTGATCGAGCAGATCGTCGGCCGCAAGATGGAGCAGGCATTTGCTTGGAAAGAACGGACCGTCAGCCGTGTCGGGACTCCCTTGCTCGAAGCCCTCAACGTTACGCGCCGTCCGATGGTCCAAGAAGCCAGCTTCACGCTCTGGCCGGGTGAGATTCTTGGCATCGTGGGACTGATGGGGAGCGGCCGGACGGAGCTGGCACGCTGTCTCTTCGGGATCGACCGCATGGAGCGCGGCGAGGTTAGGGTCCAGGGACGGCGTATCTCTGTGAATAGTCCTGAGGCTGCGATCCGCGCCGGCATCGCCCTCATTCCTGAGGATCGAAAGCGCCAGGGTCTCATCCTGCAGCACAGTATCAGAGACAACGTGATGCTGACCGTGCTCGATCATCTGTTGACGGGATGGATGGTCAACGAGCGGGCCGCAACGCTCATGGTCGATTCCTATGTAGAAAGCCTCGACGTCAGAGCACAATCCATATTCGATCCGGTCGAGCTTCTGTCGGGCGGCAACCAACAGAAGGTCGTGATTGCGAAGTGGCTGACTACCAAGCCGAGGATCCTGATCATGGACGAGCCAACCATCGGCGTGGACATCGGGACAAAGGCGCAGATCGTGGAGATGATCCGCGGGCTGGCCGGCGAAGGAAAGGGAGTGGTGGTCATTTCGTCCGAACTGCCGGAACTGCTTGCTGTTAGCGACCGCATCCTGGTGATGCGCAACGGTTCCATCGAGCAGGAGCTGAGTCGGCGCGAGCTAGAGGACCGCGCAAAGGCGGCATATGCAGGATCTCCTGGTGCCGGTACAGTAGTGGAAGAGGAATTAGTGAGCACCGAAGAGATACTCCACCAGATCGTACAGAGCCGGTAGAGAGATGGCGAAATCGGCTTCACTCAGCTCGAAAGCCCGGCAAGGGCTTGCGGAACGTTTCATCAGCCGCTTCGACTGGCGATCCTACGTTGTGTATGTGGCTTTTGTGGTCATCTTCGCGATGTTCGCCATAACCCAATCGCAGAGCGGATTTCTGACACCGTTCAACCTGTTGAATATCGTCGCCCAGACAGCGCCCATATCCCTCATGGCGGTGGGCGAGACCCTCGTCATCGCCGCTGCCGAGATCGATCTCTCGGTGGGAAGCCTCGCTGGCCTGTCCTCGGTGACAACGGCCATGGCTGTGAACGCGTACGGCGTTCCTCAGGGCATAGC
>QHBP01000061.1:0-2259 GCA_003244175.1 Chloroflexota bacterium
AGGTGTGAGTCACGGTCGCAACAAACCGGGTAAAGAAAAGCGCAAACCAAAGAAAGATAAAATCGCTGCTCCCAAGGCCGCGCGGGAAGCAGAGGTTATTCAGCACGTGAGCCAGCCAAAGGAAACGGTTTCCGAAGACCAGGGCTCGTAACCTCACCCGGATCTCCGCCTGCTGATTGCAGCACGATGGCGCAAGGGTAGACCGAGCCGCGCCAACACCAGATGCGTCCCAATCACAGTAGGAACGCGAAAACATGCCCGCTCTGGTCGGTCATGAAAAGCCTGTTTCCGGCGACGAGCGGATACTCCCAATGCACGCCGCCGATGCCGGATATCCGCCCCAGGAACTGACCGGTTGTCGCCTTGTACGCTCGAATCTCTCGAGAGCGGGCCACGTACAGGACTCCGTGGTGGAGTACTGGAGTCGTTCCTCCGACGTGCGCCTCCCAGGGTCGCGCGAGCCTGAATTTGCCGCGTGAGGGGCTGTAGAGACGGTAGCCGGCCACTCCACAGCTATTGGCGTAGAAAACCCAGATGCGGCCGGTGGGGGACTTCCAGGCCACGGGAGCAGTCAGGATCTCGCACGAAACCGGTGCTTGCAGATCTTGGATGTCGCCGCCAAGATGCCCGGGTCCCTTACGACCACTGAAGTTGTCCCGGTTGAGGAGTCGCACCGCCACCCCGGAACAGCTATCGCATGCCGGGCCCTTTCCGCCCTGAACCAGCAGATGGAGCTGGTGGCCGTTCTGATTCACACTGGGGAGAAGAGCTGGGCCGGTGCTGCCCAGATCGAGGTCTCCGTCGTCGAGCGAGCTCTGGTTCGTGGGAGTGAAGGCGTCCGTCAGACGTCCACCGGTAGTGTCTAACTTGAGGATGCTGTCACCCCAGTTAGTTCTCCCGTTCCATCTGCCGTTGCCGGAGACGATGTACACCGAATGAGTCACCGGGTCGATGACTCCCTGTCCGCGCCCAAAGAGCCCCGATCGCTCAGAGGCGCAATAGTTGCGACGCCCCTGCGTCGGTCCGAGAAGCTGCCGGATGTGGCTACAAAGAGTGTTGAATACCGTGGTCTTCCCAGTCCTCAGGTTGATCGTGACCACATGTCCCTGGTAATGTCCCTGGTCTCCATTGAAGCCACTCGTGGTCACATACAGGCGTCCGTTGCCAACCGTCGGTGTCGAGGACATCTTCTCGACATCGGGCATCAACGTCACTCTCTTGGGCCAGCCGTGCCGTCGGTATTCGTTTCCGGACGCAGCGTGATAGCGATGCACCCGGCCGTCCAGGCCGGCAGAGTACACCCACCTTCCGTTGGGATCGACCGTCGGCCCCGCCGTGGTACACCGAGATTGACCCGAGGTGGACCGCGTCCATAGTGTTGCTCCCGACCTGGCATCGAGCGCGTAGGTGCGTCCTTGACGAGCCGGGTTCGAGGGATCGCAGTTGGATCTTCCGTTTCCGGCCAGGATGTACACGACGTCCCGACGTTTACCGTTGGGCAGCCGAACGTGAGGCAGGAAGGCGGGCGCAGAATCGGCGCTTGGTTGCACAGTCCGTGTCCAGAGCCTATGAGTGGACAACGTGGCCGGTACTCCGGAGAGGTTGTGCGCGTGAAGTGGTCTCGGGCCATCCGCATGGACAATGGACCACATGAACGTTCCGGCGAGTGCCAGGACCAGGAAAGGCAAGAGAGTTTGTTTCAAGAGAACTTGGTATCTCCTGAGATAGTTTTGCAGGTGGGACCGGGAACCGTAGTGTGAGCACTGACAGACGCAACAGCGAGCGAACTCTGTCTGCGGGCAAGCTGCCGCCGGAACTACTCTCCACGCTGCTGACTGGAATCTCCCTACCGCCAAGCGTACGCGTGGGTCCAGACGTGGGTGTAGACGCCGCCGTCATTGACGTAGGTGGTCGCTACCTCGTTCTCGGGATGGACCCCGTCACGCTTAGCGCAGAGCCGGGCTGTTTCTCGGTGGTTGTGAACGCCAATGACATTGCCGTTTTAGGAGGTGTTCCTCGGTGGCTGTTGGCCACGATTCTTCTACCCATCGCGTGCTCGGCGGAGGAGCCGCTGGCGGCTATGTCCCAGCTTCGGGAGGCTTGCAACACGCTTGGCATCGCCCTGGTCGGAGGACATACCGAGGTGACAGATCATGTGGACCGCACCCTTGTGGTCGCCTGCATGATTGGCGAAGTGGAGGAGAACCGCCTGGTTACGCCTGCCGGAGCGGTTCAAGGTGACGTGGTGATACTCGCTGG
>QHBP01000061.1:2284-2739 GCA_003244175.1 Chloroflexota bacterium
GTGGAGTTTCTGGCGAAACGATTGGTCGAGCGGCGTACCTCCTCCAGAGACCCGGGATCAGCGTTCTTCCGGCGGTTGAAGCACTCACTTCGGCTGTCACTCCGCATGCGATGCATGATCCCACCGAGGGAGGGCTTCTGAACGGCGTAGCAGAGATTGCACACGCTTCTGGTCTCGGCGTCCGGCTGGAGTCAGCCGCTGTTCCTGTGCTGCTGGAGACCCGCACGATATGCGACGCGATTGGACTTGATCCGCTTCGCTTGCTGGCTTCAGGCAGTTTGCTAGCCGTCGTCGATCCGTCCGACCTGAGGCCTTCACTGTCGGCTCTCGAGGCTCAGGGCATCGAAGCCGCCGCTATAGGCGAGATGACAGCACAGGAAGACGGATTGACCCTCCTGGCAGATGGCAGCCGTCGACCCTTCGGCGAGGTGCACACTGACGAGCTTGCTCGAGAC
>QHBP01000103.1 GCA_003244175.1 Chloroflexota bacterium
GTGATCGGCAGCGGCGGCAATGACCTCCTCCAGCTGTTCGGGTGCATCCGTCAACCCGGGAAGAATCGGACTGAGGAACACACCGGATCGGATTCCATGCTCGCGCAGCGCGCGCATCGCCTCCAGCCGCTTACGCGGCTTCGCCGTCGTCGGCTCGATCTTGTGCCACAGCGTCTCGTCGAGTGTCGTTACCGTGAAGTGAACTGTCACCTCCGCCTGCCGGGCCAGCTCGGACAGGATGTCCAGGTCACGCAGCACCATGGGAGACTTGGTGGTGATGCTGACTGGATTTCGGAAGTCGCGAAACGCCTCGAGAATCCCCCGAGTGATGCGATATCGCGACTCAGCTTGTTGGTAGGGATCGGTGGCCGTTCCTATCACCACGTTGTCTCCACGCCACGAGAGGCGAGAGAGCTCCGCACGCGCGGCTTCCGGCGCATTGACCTTGGCCAGGATCACCTCCTGAAATTGTTCGGCCCCATTCAGGTCGAGGTACTCGTGCGTCGGTCGCGCGTAGCAGTACACGCAGGCATGCCGGCATCCGCGGTACGGATTGATGCTCCACGCGAAAGGCATCCCGTGCACGCGGTTGATGATCGTCTTGCATCGAACTTCTCGGACGGTGAAACTTGTCAGCCGATACCTCCATCTCTCATGTGCGGTGTGCTTGTTAGGACAAATATACTACAACGCGATGCGTGCTTCGGAGAAGATTGGAGGGACTGGTACGTCATATTTTGCCATCTCGATGACGGAGTGGGTTGATCACGCTTCCGGCCGTGTTCACGACCTTGACCGTCGATCCCAAGCCCTCATGCAGGTAGTTCGCGAAGGTAAATGCAGGCTCCCTTCGCTTCCCTCGTCCGCGCGGCCACATCTTCGCCGGCCACATAGATAACGTCACAACCGGCCTTCTTGTGACCCTTCCAGACTATGACGAGAGGGGGTGAGCCGGAGCCGGTTTGGTCCCGCGAACAGCAGGACCTTTTTCCCCCCTTGCGACTCGTCCATGAAAATGCCGGTGTCGCGGGGCAAATCATCGCCGTCCGTCTCGACGTTTGTGATCCATACCGGGCAGGTCGGGGAAGTTCGAGACGCGACCATGTCTCAGGGCACCACGCACGGCATTGGTCAGTCCGTGACCGTAACGTTGTTGTGGCAGCGACAATCGCTGTGTCCGGCAGACCTACGTGAGCTCTTTGACCATCTCGATCACAGCCGGAAGCGGACGATAGCCCAGGGCCTCGTTGACCTTCACCATTGGCCCATTTGCGGCATCGTTTCCCGTGATGATGAAGGCGACGCCGTGGCGTTGTGCCCATTCAATCTGGTGAAACTTGAGCGCCTGTGCAATTCCGCGACCTCGATAGCCGCGACCCACCGCGGTGAACCCGTTCTCACTTCCTCGCCGCAAGAGCTGCGCCAGACCCACGACTCGATCTCCCTCAAGGGCCAGCCAGCACAGGCTGGGCCCCGATGCCGGATCGTCGAGGATCTGACGGCGCCACTCCTCAAACGACTTCGACGACCACTTTTCCGAGCTGGGAACGTCCGCCGAGGCCTCCTCGTCGAGACGATGAGCGGATCTCAAGAGGGTCTCGTCCCGCGGGCCGAGCTCAGCCAGCGTCGCAACTCGAACGCCTTCTCCGCATAGACGAAGATTGGCCTTTTGCGCCATCTCTAATCGCGCCTCACACACCGTCAGCCGCGCTTGCCGGTTGATGTACCCGGTGGGAAGAAAATCTCTGCGTTGCAGAAAGTGCCGTGCCGTGGTGTGATCCTCCCGATATCCGGCGTATAGCAGGTTGGCGCCGTCGGCGCCGACCTGAGAAAGCATATGCGCGTACAATGCACTTCCTGCGCCCTTACCCCAGCACGACGGATGCACCCGGATCGTGCACCAATAGGCGCGCTGTTCTGGTACGTGTGTCACCCGCACCCAGAGCACGTCGCCGATGACACGGTCACAGTGGATGGCGACGAAGGACCCTAGGTTGGCGTCCTCAGGTTGCAGACCGCGGCCAAAGCGCAGGGCCTGGACTGTTAGTGGTGGCCAGTCCGGATTGAGAGCGTTGACCGTGGCGACGATGTGGGCGTCATCCTCCGGTCGAGACGGGCGAATGGTGGGCGTCTCCATGCCGCGAATTCTACCGGCGCCTGCACCACCTGGCAACGTGCAAACGCGAGAGGGTGGCCACAGCGGCCGCCCTCTCGTCTAATCAGTCGCTACCGCGCGGACGGTAGAGCCGCTCATCTCCTAGCGACCAACTCCCGCGGGAACCTTGGCAAACAGGCTGAGCATCTCCCGATTGAAGGCCGGGAGGTCGTCGGGCTGTCTGCTGGTCACCCAGTTCCCGTCCACACACACCTCCTGGTCGACCCAGTTGCCACCCGCATTGCGAATGTCGTCCTGGATGGTGTAATAGCTTGTGAGGGTGCGTCCCCGTACCAGGCCCGCGGACACCAGTTCCCACGGAGCGTGGCAGATGAAGGCGATGGGTTTGCCCGCCTGCTCGAACGCCTTGATGAAGTTCCGCACTTGCGGAACGACCCTGAGCTGGTCGGCGTTGAGCGCTCCGCCCGGTAGCTGCAGCGCATCGTACTCATCGGGCCGCGCTTCATCCAGCGTCCGCGAAACCTCGACTTTCGTCCCCTTGTCCTGATGACGAAAAGCCTGAATTTGCCCGCCCTTAGGGGCAATGATATCCACCGTCGCGCCTGCGTCGCGGAGGGCCTTGACTGGCTCCGTCAGCTCCGTCTCTTCAAAGCCGTCCGTCGCGATGACCGCGACGCGGACGTTGGAAAGATCCAGCATGGTTGATTCTCCTCGTTTGAATGGGGGTTGACTCACTCAATACCCTGCAAGACCCATGCCCGCCGCTACAGGGCGATGTCTAGAAAGACGCGCTCCTTTACGCCCGCGCCGATCTCCTCGGTGCACCCAGAGTCCGCTCGCAGCCTCTCACGCAGCGCCACGCAGAGGCTGTGAGCCGCCACGTGCGGCGATGATCACGGCCAGCTCGTTTCCGTCAGAGGCGTCACCAATACTTCCTGTATCACCGACTCGGGCGGCATCCGCACCGCGTGCAGGATGACTCGCGCCACGGTGGAGGGATCTTGCAGGTCGTCCATCTCAGGCATTGGGATGCCCTGTTCCACGAAGCGATCGAAAAAATGGGTGCGCATGCCCCCTGGAATGACGGTCGTGACACGGATGCCATGCGGCCGGCCTTCCACGCCCAGGCCGCGTGAGAAGCCGACCAGCCCCCATTTGGAGGCATGGTACGCGGCCGCGTTGGCCCACGCCCTCTTCGCCGCCGTTGAGGCCACATTGACGATATGCCCATGTTTTTGCTGAGCCATGATGGGAAAGGCCGCCTTGGCCACCAGAAAAGGGCCACGAAGATTGACCGCGATGACCTGATCCCACTGCTTGACCGTCATTTCTTCGACCGACAACGTGTGGTCAATTGCCGCGTTGTTCACGGCGACATCGAGACGACCGAATTGCCCGGCAACCTCCTCGATTGCGCTGAAGACCTGTTGAGCGTCGCCGACGTCGACGCCGCGGCCAAGACTCTGGCTGCCCTGGTTCGACAACGTGCGGGCGACACGCTCCGCCGCCTCCCAATTGATGTCGAAACAGGCAACCGACGCTCCGGCGTGCGCGAAGGCTTGGGCCGTTGCCTCGCCCAAGCCACTGCCGGCTCCCGTGACCACAACCCCTTTGCCCTCTAGTCCTCTGTCGTCCACCGCTACTTCCTTTGCATGGCCTCCGCGACCGCACGCTTCACCGGCCGCGTGGGATACGCATCGAACTCCTCAATCAGCTCGCCAAACAGATCGATCGCGTTTCTTTGACGATCGGGTACGTTTGTCGGCAGTCCAAGGTGGTACGTGCCGCTCGGTAGAATGCCGCAGCCTCCGTACTTCCGTATAAGGAGGAACTGGGCCACGACCTCCTCACCCGCGTGCTCGCGAGGCAGGCGGTCCCACCAGGAGAAGCCTCCGATGCTTCGAAGCTTTTCCCCGTCGTACAGCACGTTGGCGCCTCCGACCCAGACGACCTTGTATCGAACCACCTCGCCCAGCTCGAGGCGCTGCTCGAGATGGAGTGGATTGGCAGCATTGTTCACCAAGTGCCGCTCCCAGGGTAAAGCAGATGGATTGAAAGGCTCCGGATGCACCGGTCCCTCCCACATCTCGATGTTCTGTTGCTGCGGACGCACGTCGTGAAGGTACTCAAGGCCGGTCGCGGCGCACCCCACAAACCCACAACCCTCGGACTTCAGTACTCCCAGCATGCGGCTCAACACCGGCGGGTCGAGCAGGACATCATCGTCCAGGAAATGGACGTACTGAGCTCGGCTCTGCTCCAGGAGAAAGTGCCGCTGCTCCGCCAGTCCGTTTCGACGCCTGTGGGCATGGAGCGAAACGTGATGACCACGCCAACGAAGGGCACGAATCAATGTCTGTATCTCAGCGCTCTCCAACGGGGAGCATCCTTCTGTCTGATCCGCAATGACCACATCGAAGTCGGAATACGTCTGTCCAAGAAGGCTCGTCAATACCACCGCCAGGCCGGTTTGACGGCGATACGTCGGTATCAGTACATCTACCGTCGGCAACTCACGACCCTCCACCGCAGGCCGTGCTCACGGCATGCGATTCAATCTCCTGGGCCCCGAGCACCTGTCGATACAAAGCCGTCGTGTTCCGGGCTGCACGCACCCACGTGAACTCTTCCTCGATCCGAGCGCGCGCCCGACCTCCCATGAGACGGCACATATCGCGATGAATCAGCAAGAAGCGCAATCGATCCGCAAGCGCCTCCGGATCCCGGGGTGGGACGAGGTAGCCCGTCTCGCCGTCCGCGATGGTGAAGGTGATGCCCCCGACGGCGGAGCCGACAACCGGGCGACCGCAGGCCATGGCCTCGAGCGGAGGAATGCCGAACCCTTCGTAGAGCGAAGGACAGACGAACGCGTGTGCGTGTGCGTAGAGCGCCAACAAATCATCGTCAGAGGCATTCGCGAAGAATCGCACTGATTGACCGAGGCCGAGTCGGGCTGCTTCCTTGAAAATCGGCTCGAACAGCCATCCCGCTCGGCCGGCGATTACTAGGGTCAATGGCGATG
>QHBP01000025.1:0-1996 GCA_003244175.1 Chloroflexota bacterium
TTCGCCAACCCGGACATGGTTGGCCACACCGGCATCCTGGGCGCAACCGAGACGGCGCTGCGAGTGGTGGATGGTTGTATCGGGCGGATTGTCCAGCGCGTGCGCGAGCTGGGGGGTGTGACCCTCATCACCGCCGACCATGGCAATGCCGAGCAGATGATCGACGATCTCGGCGGACCGCTGACAGCGCACACAACCAATCCGGTCCATCTCATTCTGGTGGACGATGGGCGGAGAACTGCTCGGTTGCGAGACGGCATCTTTGCGGATGTCGCGCCGACCATCCTCGGGCTGCTCGGCCTGGCAGTGCCGCCTGAGATGACGGGCAGCAATCTGCTGCATTGAGCGCGGCTGCATCGCCAGCCTGAGACACGAAGCGCATTCCAGGAAGGGGGAGGGGTGACGCTCGAGCCGTCAGGTTACGCCGAGGCTGGGCATCAGGGTTCGTGGGCCAGGCCGTGCCGGACGGCATACAGGGCGGCCTGGGTGCGATCCTGCAGGCCCAGCTTGCCCAGGATGTTGCTGACGTGTGTGCGCGCCGTGCGCTCGCTGATCCCCAGCTGCCGTGCTATCTGCTTGTTGGCTCGGCCCTCCGCGACCAGCACCAGCACATCGAGCTCCCGCGCCGTGAGCGGTTCGACCGGCTGCTCCGGCGTGCGAGTCTGCAGCGAATGCATCAGCCGCTTCGCCACGGCCGGGTCAAGATGCATCTCACCGTTGTGGGCCGCCCGAATAGCGGTGGCAATCTCTTCTGCTGCAGCGTCTTTGAGCAGGTAGCCGGTGGCCCCGGCTTGCAGCGCGCCGTGGACCTTCTCCTCCTCGATGAAGCTGGTCAGGGCAACCACCTCGACTTCCGACCAGCGCTCTTTGATGGCGGCGGTGGCGGCTATTCCGTCCATCACCGGCATCATGAGGTCCATGACCACCACGTCAGGTGGACCATCGGTGGCAATGCGCTGCAGAGCCTCCTGGCCATTCGCGGCCTCACCCGCAATCTCGATGTCGTCCAGCAGCTCGAGATAGGCCCGCATGCCACGTCGCACCACCGCGTGGTCGTCCACCAGCAGCACCCGGATCGGCTGTTCATCAGTCATCGGCACCCCGATCCATCAGTGGCACTGTGACCCTCGCCGACACGCCGGCTCCGGGAGCGCTCTGGATCCGCAGCGTTCCACCCATGTCCCCTGCCCGATCCGCCATCGTGCGCAGTCCCAGATGTCCCGGCGTGACGGCCGAAAGGTCGAACCCGACTCCGTTATCGGCGATCTCCAGCACCACGTTCCCTCCCTCCACCGCCAGGCAGAACCGCGCCTCACCGGCGTGTGCGTGCTTGACTACATTGTGCAGCGCCTCCTGAGCCAGCCGGTAGAGATGCAGGTCCTGCCCCGGCCCCAGTGGGATGCGTCCCTCGGGCGCCTCGACATCGACCCGCAATCCTTCACGCGCGCTCACGGCCGCGGCGTGTTTGCGCAACGCCGCCGCCAGCCCCTCCTCCTGAAGTGAGTCGGGACGGAGCTCGAAGATGAGCGCGCGCATCTCGGCCAGCGCTCCCTGAGTCAGGTCGCTCAGCTGGTCGACGCTGCGCCCGATGCGCCCGTCCCTCGGGATACCTTCTCGTTCCAGCATCAGCCCGGTGGCCCGAGCATGCATGGTCATCGAAAACAGGGCCTGAGTCACCGAGTCGTGCAGCTCTCGCGCAAGCCGCGCCCGTTCATCCAGCGCCGCGTACTCCTGCGCCTGTTTGTACAATCTCGCGTTCTGGATTGCCACCGCCGCCTGCTGTCCAAGTGCCAGGACGAGCCTGGCGTGCTGCGGTCTGTAGAAGTTGGGCTCGTGATGGACGAGACTGAGCATGCCGATAACTTGCTGCCCCACCATCAGTGGCACGCCCATCCAAGAGTGAGCGTGCCGGAAGAGTCGGTCCAGATCGCGCCCCATCAGTTCCTGGAATTCTCGCGCCAGGGGATCGTCACCCCACAGATCGTCGATGATGACG
>QHBP01000025.1:2051-3148 GCA_003244175.1 Chloroflexota bacterium
TTCCAGCGCGGCCCGCAGGCGATCACGGCCACCGGGTGGAATCGGTCCCCGATAGCCGAGGATCTCCAGGCGTCCGTCGGAGCCGCTGGCAATGCTGGTGCTGCTGTAGTCCACCATCGTCTTGAGGTGGTCGAGGATGAGGCCAAGCAACGGTTCCAGCTCCAGTGTGGAGGCAACCTCGCGGGAGACATCCAGCAAGGTGGAGAGCTCATGGGTGCGTTCTTCCACCGCGCGCTCGAGACGCAGGTGCGCCTTCACCTCGTCGGTCACGTCCCGGATCGCCGCCAGCCCGTGGAGCTTGCCCTTGTAGAGAAACGCCGTGCCATGCACCTCCGCTGGGAATATGGAGCCGTCACGACGCACGTTCCGGGACCGAGCATGAAATTCTCGGTCACTCTTGATCGATTCCATATACTCGCCGAAGAGGTGGAGATCATCCGGGTGGAGGCGCGCCGTTGGGAGCAGGCCCACGAATTCCTCGCGACTGTATCCGTGCATGGAGCAGGCCGCCGGATTCGCCTCGACGACTCGGCCATCCAGGTCGCTGATGATCACGGCGTCGCTGGTGGCTTCGAAGATGCCGCGGTACTGCGCCTCCGTCTCGCGCAGCTGTTCCTCCGCTCGCTGGCGCTCGCTGACGTCGCGGGCAATGGTCATGACCGCCTGCGGCTGTCCTTGGCCGTCGACGATCACGGAGGCTCGGATCTCTGCCGGGAACAGCGTCCCGTCCCTACGGCACAACATGTACTCTCGATGTGCCACATGGCCTCCGGCGATGATCTCGCCGAGACCGGGCATGACTCGGGGCCGGTCCTCGGAGCATACGAGTTCGGCAACCTGCATCCCCACCATGTCCAATGGCTGCTCGTACCGGTACAGCTCGGCCGCTCGCTGGTTCGCCATGGCAATGGAACCATCAAGCTTGGTGACCACAATCGAGTCGGGAGAGGTCTCGACCAGGGCACGGTAAAGCGCCTCACCTCGGCGCAATGCGTTCTCTGCTTCCTTGCGTGCCGTGAGACGCTGCGCGATGACACCGGGAAGCCGTACCGGATAGCCGGCTCTCACACCGACGTCACGGCACGCAAGGAAGCAGA
>QHBP01000225.1 GCA_003244175.1 Chloroflexota bacterium
AACTACGCGCTCACCCTCGAGCATCTGGAGACTGCATTCTACGAGCATGCCGCCATGATGATGCATGGCAGCGGGGCATACATGCGCAAGGTGATCTCGGTTCTGCGCTATGACGAGCAGCAGCACGTGGCGGGCCTTACCGCCGCTCTGACGCAGGGTGGCTACAAGCCGGTCGCAGCGGCCGCCAAGTACAACCTTCCCAATGTCTTCGGCTCGAAGAAGGCCTTCCTGACCTTCGCCGCGGTTCTCGAGGACACGGGGGTGCACGCCTATCACGGGCAGGTGCCAAACATCAAGACGAAGGCACTGCTGATAACGGCGACGCAGATTGTCACCGTCGAGGCGCGCCACACGGGCGCCATCCGCGCTCTGCTGCAGACGAATCCGACGGACGGTCCGTTCGATCACGGCAGCACGATGAAGCAGGTCCTGGCGATCGCCGGACCGCTCATCGGGAAGTAGGGGCCCAGCACTCCGAGCCGCTCCGGCGCCTCGGGATAGTTGAGAGGGGCGGCCATTGTCGCCGCTCCTCCCCCTCCATTTCTACGTACACAAGGAGCATCACATGTTTGGAGCTCATCTCCCAGAGCTCATGATCGTGCTCGTCCTGGCCCTCATTGTCTTCGGGCCCAAGAAGCTTCCCGAAATCGGCGGTGCCCTGGGCAAGGGCATCCGCGGTTTCAAGCGAGAAGTGTCGGAGCTCACCGAGGCCGGCCAGGTTCACACCATCTCCGATCTCGAGCAGCCTGTCGAAACACCGACCTCTGGCTCGTCCAGCCGGGTGAGCTAGCTCATGCGCCGGTACGCGTCGCCCGTCCTGTTAGTCACAGCGATGGGCGCTTTGCTGGCGTTCGGGACACCTCGTACCGGCGCGCAGGCACTCGCGCGTCACCCTGTGGCCAGGGCGACCATCAAGAACTACGCCTTTCACCCCATGACATTGACGATCGCGGCGGGGTCCACCGTCACGTGGACCAACATGGATCCAGATAATCACACGGTGACCACCGATCCGGGCAGCGGCGTGCACTTTGGCTCCTCGACGTTAGCCGGGCATTCAGTCTTCAAGCACACGTTCAACAAACCGGGTGTCTACCGCTATCACTGCAGCTTCCACCCCTTCATGAATGGGGTGATCCGGGTCAAAAAGCGCGCAACATAGATCATGCAACGCAGACTTCGGGGCCCTTAAGGTGCCGCAAACGAAGGACGGGGGCTGACTAGCGTTCTGCCAATCTCCCGGACTCGGACAGGCTCTCAGCTTGTTGTCGTGATCTCAAAATTCTGCGGGGGGTCGAATCTAGCGCCAATGGTCTCAAACTGGGGGCGGAGGGTCTGCGCGGCGTTGGCGTGCTCCACCGTGTCCCATGTTGAAATAGCCACGAACCGGTTTGCGCCTCGATCGAACCCGCCCTGAAAACTTTGAAAGCCCGCAAGCTTCTTGAACCCGGGCACGAGGTCCTGGTTGAATATCTGCTCGATCTTGTCAAGGTCGGACGCATTGTAGCTACCGGTCGTTACTCGAGCGTACATCGGTCATCTCCCCCTCATGAAGCAAAACGGTAAGTTCACCCCAACGAGCAACACTATTCACCGGCTGCCAGACCACGTGTAACAGTATATCGCAGCGACACGAAACCTCGACGGCGGAGCCCTCGCTCTTGACTTATGCCTCCTGGACGTATGCAGCGTTCTCCTCTAGACGGGACGCCAAGTCGTCAAGAGATAGGCGATGACTTGCGACGGCAAGCGCCGTTTCCACCAGCAAATCCTGCGACGCCGTGAGGATGTAGCCATCTTTCTCGAGCCAGAAAGCGGCAGCCATGACGGCAGTGCGCTTGTTCCCGTCAACGAAGTCGTGATTCTGAATCAGTCCCTCCATGAGTGCTGCCGCGCGTGAAAACGGAGTCGTATAGGAAGAGACGGCGCCAAAACCGGAGAGGGGCCTAGCAAGAGCGGACTCGAGAAGACCGCGATCGCGGATGCCCTCGGATCCTCCGAACTCGGCCACGGCAACCGTGTGCAGGAAAACCAGCTGCGCGAGGCTGAGCAGCGGACGCAGGGGATCAGAGCTCTGCAAGCCGAGACAATGCCTCGCGATACCGGTCCGTGAAGCGGGCGGCAAACGCAACGATCTCGGCATCGGGGACGACGTCGACATCCGGCTCTACTTCGATGCGTCCACGCTGCGACCGAATCCGCATCAGCTGACCCTCCTCGAATCCACTCTCGGCGAGAGTCTCCGGCGGCATTGCCAACATCACGGAATTTCCCACCTTGCGCAACTTTCTCTTGATCTCCACGCGGTACTTATACGTCGTATAATCCCTTGAGTCGGATCGAAACGAGAGCCCAAGGTTACGCTCGGGCACGCCGCGGCGAACGCATGCCCCGCAAGCGTAGAATGAGCGGCTGGCTCGTCATCCTACCGATTGACGAGGCGGCGGGTTGCTACATCAGCGTGAAGAGACGAGGAGGGTGCAATGAGTCATATGTTGTTCATTCAGATGATGGGGTTACTCGGTCTACGCCTTCGTTATTGGGTCATAATCATCGTGGTGATCCTTGTGCTCCTGGCACTCGGCTTTTTCGCGCGGGGAGGCCGCTCGGCCTAGGCGGGCGATTTCTTCCTTCGTTTCGGAGGAAGAGCTACGATCTTTCGCCGCCCAGGAATGAGGTACGGGCTCAATGCAGCCCGTAGCTTTGGCGCTTAGGCCAAAGTGTGCGCACGTCTAGACACATGGATTCGCGCGTGGATCGTACGGGAAGAAAAACACCGCGCTGTGGCTCGCTACGCTCATGAGATCCCGAGAGACTTGGACTAAAGACCAAAGCTACGGCTGATTCTGGGAAGGACCTTCAAGAACCCGTGCACCTTGGCAGAGGAGAGCGAATGTCGGAAGGCGAGGCAGGGCCAAAAGTCGGGTCTTCTGCTTCCATGAACGAGCCTTCGCCGCTCGAGAAGTATGTCCGTGCCGTGCCGAAGGCGGAGCTGCACGTGCACCTCGAGGGTTCCATTCGACCGGCCACCCTGCTCGAGCTTGCCCGGCGCAACGGGGTCGCGTTGCCCACGGATACGGTGGACGGCCTCAGGCGTTGGTTCGTCTATCGCGACTTCCCGCACTTTATAGATATTTACATCACCATTACCGGCTGCCTCAGGACCGCGGACGATTACGAGCTCATCGTCCATGAGTTTGGCGCCGAAATGGCGCGCCAAAACTCGCGGTACGCCGAAGTGACGTTTTCGCCGAGCACACATAATTACCTGGGCGTGACGCAGCAGACCTATATGGACGGACTCCGCCGCGGCCGAGAAAGGGCACGGACGGACTACGGCGTCGAGATCAACTGGGTCTTCGATATCGTTCGCAACGCCGTGCAAGAGGGCCAAGCATGGGATTACACCACGAGCGTTGCCATCGAGGGAATGTCCGACAACGTGGTTGCTCTCGGACTTGGCGGCATGGAGCGGGGACGACCTCCGGAGCTTTTTGGCCAGTGGTTCGACAGGGCAATCTCCGCGGGCCTGCACAGTGTGCCGCATGCCGGCGAGATCGCGGGCCCGAAGAGCGTGTGGGGAGCCCTGCGAGATCTTCGGGCGGAGCGAATTGGTCACGGAGTGCGTTCCGTGGAAGATCCCGAGCTTGTGGAGTTTTTGGCGGATCAGGCGATTCCGCTGGAGGTCAACCCCACGAGCAATATCTGTCTCGGCGTCTATCCCAGTTTGACCGAACACCCGCTCCCGCGGCTACACGCCGCGGGTGTTCCGATCACCGTGAACTCGGACGATCCGCCGCTATTCAACACCACGCTCTCGGACGAGCTCTCCACGCTGGTCCACCCGTTTGGGATGAACGTGGACGCCATCGACGAGATCGTTCTCAACGGCGTGCGCCACGGCTTTCTGCCCATTAAACGGAAAGAAGCGCTCGAAGCCGGCTTCCGGAACGAGATGGGACGCCTCAAGGATCTGCATGGCGTTTAGGAGTTTGCTACGTAGCGCCGTCCCCGTGATCGTAGAAGACCCTCCGGGCCGGCCGGCCAACAGCATGGACGGTGGTTACGGCCTTGCGGGAAGCACATCGGCGTCGCCGGCAAGGACCTCCGGTTCCGCCGCTACAGTTCGCTGCCGGTAGAACGACGGGTTGTAGAAGTACGACAGCACCAGCAACGGGACGCCGACCAGCATAGAGCCCACGCCCGTCCAGAACTGAGCCACGGTCAACTGTTTAGCCGCCTGCACGAAGATGTAGAAGAAGCCCAGCCCACCCAGAAGTGGGCACACCCCGGCCAGCAGAAAGTTGCTGACGCTACTCATCAGCAGCTTGCGGTAATACCAGGTTGCGGCGATACCGGTCAGGCCATAGTAAAACGCGATCTGCAAGCCAATCGCGAGAATGGCGTTCTGGATGGCGCTCGAGACGCCGCCTGATGCGTACAGAGACACGATGAAGGCCAGGGCGGACACCACGCCCATGATCACGGTCGAGATCCACGGCGTGAGATACTTCGGGTGGACGGCGCCGAACAGCTTGGGGATGATTCCGTCGCGAGCCATGGAGAAGGTGACTCGGGCGGTCGGCAGGATCGTAGTCTGTGTGGATGAGGCGGCCGATGACACCACTGCCAGGACCATGAGGTACCAGATCTTGTTGTTGCCGGCGAGCTGCTGCGCCATAAACGTCAGATAGTCGCTGGTATTGTTGGGGTTGTTGGCGGCCTTGAGTGGTAGGTATGCGGAGACCGCGAAGGCGGCGAACACGTAGATGACCAGCAATCCGAAGGTGGAGTACACGGTCGCGAGGCCAGGAGTGGTACTGGCGTTCTCCGTCTCTTCGTTGACGTTCGCCGCTGTATCCCAGCCCCAGTAAATGAAAACCGCCGCCAGTACCGCAACCAGAACGGTCGGGCCGCCGCCCGGCGCTTGCCAGGGCAAGAGCCAATTCAAGGACAGGACGTGGGAGCCTTTGGGGTGATTAACGTAGACGTTGACGATGGCCCAAATACAGAAGCCCGTGACGATCACATACTCGAGACCGAGGAGCACCCACTGCATACGAGCGGAAAGGCGTATCCCCCGCACCACAATGTAGGTAAGCACCGCGATCCAGAGCACGCCGACGATGAGCTGCGACGTCTTTTGGGTTGAATCCTGGCCGATAAGCGTCAGGGTACTGGTGGCGGCGACACCTGCCAGCGAAATCATGACAATAACGTCAGCGATGACGATGACCCAGGCCGTGAAGAATCCGAGGGCCGGCGAGACGGTTCTCGCGACCCACGCGTACGACGTACC
>QHBP01000034.1:0-1430 GCA_003244175.1 Chloroflexota bacterium
TTAGGAATCGTTTCAATGCGCACGACCAGCGCGCCAAAGCCACGTGCCACCTCGCCCGTCCCATCGGATGACCCATCGTCCACCACTATGATTTCCGCGGGACAGGGCGACAACCGGGCCAGGGACTCCAACAAGAGCGGCAAGGTCTTCGCTTCATCGCGTGCCGGAATAATCACCGACACCGAATGATTGCCGGCACGCGGCTCCGACGATGCGAGCGGCAAGCGGCGGTAGTTCCGACCGGCCAGACGTCCGGCGAGCAGAGCGGCGGCGCCGAGGACCAGAACCGCGGGTTTTACCTTGGTATGCTCAATCAACAGTCGCCGGGTCCCAGTAGTCCCTGTTCGAGTCGGAGATCGACATAACATACGCCTTCTTTCTTATTCTCTTTCTCTGCCTACCGCTCATCTTGTTGACTGTCTGGCTGCGTCACGCCCTGCGCCCTCGGCTGCTGATTCTGCTTGGCGTCCTCGCTCTGGTTGCCGTGGTGTATACCGGACCCTGGGACAATGCCATTATCGAAAACGGCGTGTGGTCGTATGGGAATGGTCGCGTATTCGGTCTGTTGATCGGGCGCGTTCCGGTCGAGGAGTACGCATTTTACGTGCTCCAGGTCTGCCTGACCGGGCTGCTTACCGCGGGCCTGATCCGCCGGCGGCTGGGGTAGATGGGTGTTGGGCAATGTCACGTATCTCGTCTTTGAGTTGGGCTGGGGCATACCGGTTTTGGCGCTGCAGTGGGGCGTGGGGTGGCGTACGCTCAGCCGGTACATCGCTATTCTGGCGGTAGCCACCATCCTGGCGACGGTGTATCTGAGTGTTGCCGACGGGGTGGCGATTCACGAAGGTATCTGGGCGCTGCATCGGGACCGGATTACCGGCCTGTATCTCGACGATGTGCCCCTGGAGGAAGTCATCTTCTTCCTCCTCACTGATCTCATGGTGGTGCAGTCCGTTATCCTCGTCACCTGTCATTCCTGGCGCCGGCAACGAGATCGACGTGAGTCTTCTTCAAACTAAGTGCAAACCCTATGCAAATACGTCGGGCTTTGCTACTGTGGAACAAGTACAGGTGAGGAGGGTCGCGTGTCGCGCAGGGCAGTGGTGATCGGCGCCGGACTGGGTGGTCTCGCCACGGCGATACGACTGCAGAGCGCCGGCTGGCACGTGACCCTGATCGAGCAGGGTGATCGAGTGGGCGGTCGCTGTAACGTGTGGCGGGAAGCCGGATTTACGTTCGACACCGGTCCCACCCTCCTGCTGATGCGTGATGTCCTCGACGCTCTCTTTGCGTCGGTGAACCGCAAACTCGACGACTACCTTGAGCTGCAGCGTATCCATCCGAATTATGGCGTGCACTTCGGCGACGGCACATCGCTCGTCCTGTCCGCCGACCGTCAGCAGGTAGAGAACCAACTGGAGTCGTTCGAG
>QHBP01000034.1:1472-2597 GCA_003244175.1 Chloroflexota bacterium
TGGACGCCGGTTACAAGTATCGGGTCTCCCGCGACCGGTTTGTTGAGCGAAACTTCGCCCACTGGTACCAATTTGCGACGCTTACCAATTTGTACTACCTGATTACCACCAACACGCTACGTACGTTGGAGACCCACGCGCAACGCTACTTTCATGATCCGCGTCTGGTCGCCGCGCTCACCTTTCAGACCATGTATCTCGGCCTGGCGCCAAGCGACGCGCCGGCGGTCTATTCGCTCCTGCCCTATACCGAAATCGCCGAAGGCATTTGGTTTCCACGAGGCGGCATGTATCGCATTCCCATAGCGCTCCGCGACGTTGCCTGCGAGCTTGGCGTGCACATTCGCTTGCGAACGAAGGCGCGCCGGTTGGTTAACCGCAATCGCCGAGTTCAGTCAGTCGAGCTAGACAGTGGTGAGATGCTTGACGCCGACATTGTGGTGACCAACGCCGACCTTCCCTATGCCTACGCCAATCTCGTGCCGGCGGAGCGGCGCGGACGATTCACCGATCGAACGCTGCGTCGCCTGGATTACGGATCGTCCGCCTTTCTGCTCTACCTTGGTGTAGACCGCGAGTATCCAGAGCTTCATCACCACGATGTCTATCTCTCTGGCGATATTCGAGGCAATTTTGACGCTATTTTTCGTCAGGGAGTGTTGCCCCGAGATCCTTCGATCTACACCTGTGTAGCTAGCCGAACAGACCCATCGCTGGCGCCGGAAGGCGGTGAGGCGATCTACGTCCTGGTACCTGTGCCGTCGCTCGCCGGCCATGTAGATTGGCGGCGCGAGGGAGCTGCCTTCAAAGAACTGGTGTTCCGGCGACTGGCCGACGTGGATTTAACGGATCTGCGCGAGCACATAGTAGTCGAGCGAACGTACACGCCCGAGGACTTTGTCCACGATTACAACATCACCAATGGGTCGGCATTCGGGCTGTCGCACAGCTTTCGGCAGGTGGGATACATGAGGCCGAACAACAGGGCTCGAGATCTCGACAATCTGTATTTTGTTGGGGCAAGTACGGTCCCGGGAGGTGGCGTGCCCATGGTGCTCATTGGTTCAAGGTTGGTGGCCGAACGGGTGCAGGGAGACTGGGGAAGTGTTTAGCCCAGGTAACGGG
>QHBP01000091.1 GCA_003244175.1 Chloroflexota bacterium
CTCTCCGGCTTCCCGGTAGTATCTTTCCCCTTCGTACCATTCATGCCCTCTACGCCCGACTCCCTTGTGAACGGCACCTACACGCTAGGGGACAGCCGGAGAGGGACCACGCGGCCTACACCACGACCTCTTCCATCTGCCGCTACGGACGGATTTCTGGGCATCTGTCCCAACACCTACCCCTGTCAGCCGGCCCCCTCTCCCATACTGGAGAGAGGGGGTGCCCAGCCCGACGTGTTGAGTGTGGGGGGCTTCGTGATGCGTGAGGTCGTCGGTGGTCGTGTGTAGGGGCCAGGGATGAGGGTCGTGACCTACGCTTCCATCCGCATCGAAGGCGGCCTTTTCTCCTCCGATCTCCTCGACCGGATCGGTACCGGAGACGCCGAGGGCCAGAACACCGCCGACTTCCACGTCGAGAACGGTGGCCGCCTGAGCACCGAGATCCAGTCCGCCTTCTCCGACGTCCGCTCTTACTGGGACGCCTTTCAGCGCCGATTGCAGCACTCGAAGGAAAGCCCCACCGAGATCACCCGCGCCACCTGGATGCGGCTCTTTCTGGAGCGGATCGGGTACACGACGCTCGAGTATCAACGCGCCGCACTGCCAGCGGGGCATCAGAGCTATGTGATCTCGCATGTGGCGGGCGAGGACCCGGACGCTCCGCCGGTCCACATCGTCGGGATCGATCAGTCGCTCGACAAACGCGGCGACACCTCGCGGCGGAGCCCGCACGCGGCCGTCCAGGAATATCTGAACAATGTCGACGCCCTCTGGGGAATCGTGACCAATGGGGAGCGGCTGCGCCTGCTGCGCGACTCCAAGATCACCTCGCGGCCCACCTATATGGAGTTCGACCTCCGCGCCATGGTCGAGGGCAATCTCTACAGCGAGTTCGTGCTGCTGTACCGGCTGCTGCACCGGACGCGGCTGCCGGCCGATGGGGGAAACGCCAATGAATGCCTGCTGGAGACGTACTACCAGAAGGGGATCCAGGAGGGCGATCGGGTCCGCGAGAAGCTGCGCGTCGGCGTCGAGGCGGCGCTGGAGGAGCTGGGCGCGGCATTTCTGGCGCACCCCGACAGCGATGAGCTGCGTGGAGCCATCCACTCCGGCCGTCTCCCCGCCGGCGAGTACTACCGCCAGCTGCTGCGGCTGATCTACCGCCTGCTGTTCCTGATGGTGGTGGAGGAACGGCGGCTCCTCTTCCCAGGAGGGGACGCCCCCTCCCCCGCAGGCCCGTTAGCGTCACGCCTTGCGGATGACCTGTCCCCGCTCAACACGTCTCCCCGCACCAACATCCCGCCCTCCGCACCCTACCCTGCCGGCACGACCATCCTCGACCGCCAGCTGATCTACACCCGCTGCTACGGAATTTCCAGGCTGCGGGACCGCTGCGAGGCATATTTCGAGGATGACCGCTACGGGGACCTGTGGGAGGGGCTCAAACGCACCTTCCAGATCTTGCGCGAGCAGGATATTTCCGAGCGCCTGGGCCTCTCCGCACTCAACGGCGAGCTTTTTGGGGAGGCGGCATGTGCGCAGCTGGAGGGCGCCGCCTGCGAGAATGGGCGCCTGCTGACGGCGCTGCGGCACCTGTCGCGATTCCGCGACGGCGGTGTCTGGCGTCGCGTCAACTACGGTGGGCTGGACGTCGAGGAGCTGGGCTCGGTCTACGAGAGCCTGCTCGACCTGCACCCGCGCATCGGCTGGCAAGGTGATTCAACACAAAACCCCACCTTCACGTTTGTGCACGGCTCACAGCGCAAGGAAACCGGCTCCTACTACACGCCGCCGGCGCTGGTGCGGGAGCTGGTGGAGTCGGCACTGGTGCCGGTGATGCAGGTGAAGCTGGAGGCGGCAAACGGTCGGGAAGCCAGAGAGAAAGCGCTGCTGGACCTGCGGGTCTGCGATCCCGCCTCCGGCTCCGGGCATTTCCTGCTGGCGGCGGCGCGGCGTATTGCCCGCGAGCTGGCGAAGGTACGGACCGGCGAAGAGGAGCCGAACCCCGAGGAGTACCGGCGGGCGCTGCGCGACGTCATCCGTTCCTGTCTTTACGCGGTGGACAAGAACCCGCTGGCGGTGGACCTGTGCAAGGTCGCGCTCTGGATCGAGGGCTTCAATGCCGGCCTGCCGCTGTCCTTTCTGGACAACCACATCAAATGCGGAGACAGCCTGGTGGGCGTGGCCGACCTGAAGGTGCTGGCCGAAGGGATCCCGGACGAGGCCTACGCGGCGGTGTCGGGGGACGACAAAAAGGCCGCCGGCCTGCTCAAGAGCCGGAACAAGCAGGAGCGAGCGGGGGGCCAGCACAGCATCTGGTCGGGCGAGTTGGGAGACGTCTCCCCGCTGGCGGCGCGCGTCCGCGAGCTGGACCTGCGGGAAGAGCGGACTCCGTACGACGTCCACAAGAAAGAGAAGGACTACGGAAAATTCCGCTCCCATCCCGACTGGTTGGATCGCAAGACCGCCTGCGATCTCTGGACCGCCGCCTTCTTCCTGCCCCTGAAGCGAGCGGCGACCCCCGCGGACGAGGTGCCCACGACGGACACGGTGCGCGCCTTCGCGGCGCAGCCGGGGGCTGCCCACGGCCAACTCTTGGGGAACGTGCGGGCACTCTCAGTGAAACACCCCTTCTTCCACTGGCCGCTGGAGTTCCCGGACGTGTGGGAACGGGGAGGGTTCGACGTGGTGCTGGGCAATCCTCCATGGGAACAGCTTCAGCCCGAGGAAACAAAGTTCTTTGCGGCTGCCGGCCGCCACGACATTGCGGACCTTGCGGGCGACACCCGGAAGAAGATCATTGGACAGCTCCTGGCGTCGGATCCTCTGTTAGCAGCGGAATGGGAGCAGCACAAGCGCGAGATTGAGGTCGAGAACAGGTTCATCCGTGGGAGCGAGAGGTTTCGACTCACCGCGGTGGGCAAGCTCAACACGTATAGCCTCTTCGCGGAGGCTAACCGAAGCTTGTTGACTACGGGTGGGCGGGCCGGCTGCATTGTTCAGTCAGGTATCGCAACGGACGACTCAAACAAGGGATTCTTTGCGAATCTCATGAACAAGCGATCGCTCGTCAGCCTGTACGACTTCGAGAACCGGTTCGGCATCTTCCCGACGGTCCACAAGAGCTACAAGTTCTGCCTGCTGACCATGGGCGCGGGAGAGCGGCCGGTGGCGGAGGCGGCCGATTTCGCCTTCTTCCTGCACAACACCGAGCAGCTGGAGGACCGGGAACGCCGCTTCACCCTCTCACGCGGGGACATGGCGCTGCTCAACCCCAACACGCGCACCTGTCCCATCTTCCGCTCCCGCCGCGACGCCGAGCTGACCAAGGCGATCTACCGGCGCGTCCCCGTCCTGATCGAGGACGGCAATCCGGATGGCAACCCGTGGCAGGTCCAATTCCGGCAAGGGCTCTTCAACATGACCAGCGACTCGCACCTCTTCCGCACGCGTACGCAGCTGGAAGCGGAGGTCCTGCGGCTGGAGGGGAACGTCTACACTGGGGGCTCCGCCCCCAGGCCCCCGGCCTCGGGTCCGGCCTCGGGAGGGGAGACACTGCGGGTTGCACTCCCAGACCCCCGTTCCGGAGGGGAGCGAAGCTCTGTACCGATTCCGGACGGCGTAGCTCGGCCTGCCGTGGCCGTGCGTCCCCCGCGTTACCTGCCCCTCTACGAAGCCAAAATGCTGCACCAATTCGACCACCGCTGGGCCACCTACTCCGGCGCCGACACCCGCGACATGACGCTCGCCCAGAAGCAGGATCCGCACTCCGTCGCCCTGCCGCGCTACTGGGTGCCGGAGGCCGAGGTGGCGGCGCGGCTGAGAGGCCGCTGGGAGCATCCGTGGCTGCTCGGCTGGCGTGACATCTGCCGCAGCACCGACGAGCGCACGGTGATCGCGGGCATTCTGCCAAGGGCAGCGGTGGGCAACAACGCGCCGCTTATGCTGTTGGCTCCGGACACGGCTGGGCGGGGACCTCTGCTGGTCGCTAATCTATCCAGCTTCGTTCTGGACTTCGCCGCCCGCTTCAAAGTCGGCGGAACGCACCTGAACTTTTTCATTATCAACCAGATTCCGATTCTCCCACCCTCCACCTACGACCAACCCGCCCCCTGGTCCCGTTTCGAAACCCTGGAAAGCTGGAACTCCTCGCGCGTTCTACAGCTGGTCTACACGGCCTGACATGCAGCCCTTCGCGCGGGACATGGGCTATCAGGGTCCGCCGTTCCGGTGGGACGTCGAGCGGCGGTGCCAGCTGCGGTGCGAGCTGGACGCGGCGTACTTTCACCTGTACGGCATCGCCCGCGACGACGTGGAGTACATCATGAGCACCTTCCCCATCGTCGAGCGCCACGACGTGAAGAATCACGGCGAGTACCGGACGAAGCGGGTCATCCTGGAGATCTACGACGAGATGCAGCGGGCGATGCAGACGGGCGGGACGTACAACGACGTCGGAAGTCTTGTTGAACCGACCAGAACCACCTCCAGCATTTAGGTCAACCTCGGTCACACTGTACTGGAGGCGATGCTCTCTTCGGGCACGCGGTGACGACACGCCTACTCCGGGTCTGCGCGCGACCACTACACTGAGTCACGGGGAGGAGCTTCCTCGTAATGATGTCACTCGATTGCGCCGGGCCGTGGCTGGCCCGACTTGTTTCCGAGCGAGTGATGGGAGAGGAGCAACTAGTGTTGGTGCTGGTGACTCCGTGAGTCGCTTCGTATCTTTAGACGTACGATTCGCGGAGATTGGCCAGCCTGAAGGCGGCAGGCAGGCATTTGTGGTCAGCACCTTTCTCTTCTGGTTGACACGGAGGCGTGCAAGTATGGACAGGTCCCCACTGAGAGCGGGGTTGTGGAGGTGTTAAGGGGGACGGGCAGGAATTGACTCTTGCGCACAGGGTACGCACGTCAGGCATGGTCAAGGCGGCCCGGAATGCTAGATTTTGGGGATACAAGACGAGCGCTTTTCCAACGTGCATTTGCGGTCAGTGAGTAACAGGTTACTTATGCCAGGAAATGCCGACGACGCTATTGATACTGTTGTCGTGCCTCTCCATCCCGTCGGATTTGAGGCAGTGTTCCTTGGGGAGATGCGTTTCTATGCAATACGGATTAGCAAAGAAATGCGGGAAGAGGTCAAATTCGTCGCAGCTTACCGAGTAGCCTCGATCTCAGCCATCACGCACATCGCAATCATCGATTCTATAGAGCTTTGGAATGAGGTGGGTGTAGTTGACGCATACCCCGGATATTCACCGTATCGTAGCTCGAATCGCGACAGATATGTGATTTCCTTTTCGGAAGCGCCAGTGGCAATAAGGGCTGTCCCGGCCGCAAAGGATGGACGCGTATTTCCACCTCAAGGGCCGCGATATGCGAGTCGAGCCCGCATAGAGGCGGCTTTGAGCCTGGATGATGTTTGGTAGTGCGTGGTTGGTGCGCAGAAGTAGCGATGTGAGGAGACCAGGTGCAAATGCGTGCAGTGGGAGGGGGCGCGCCTCAAGGGATCGGTAGCCCGCCCAAAGGAGTGAGCCCCGCAGAGGTCTTGTGTATTGGCAGCGGAGGGGACCCCGGTCGCGAATAGCGAGGATATCTTCTGTCGGCGCACCCCTGCGGGCGGCGGTTAGGGCGAGAGCTCGTTCTTTTCGTAAGGATCGCCGAAGAAACCGGACCGTTGATTCAAGGCACGTATCGTTGTTCCTGGCGGTTGGGGGTTGCTGGTGGCGATCGCGACCACCTTCTGTAGCAACTTTACGATTCCTCGGGGTTCGTGTCGTTCCCACGGTTCGACACTCGGATACATGGGATCGGCGATTGCGTAATCGACCAGGATCTCGAGCAGACGTGCTTTATCGAGTTGGTAGTTCTTTCCGAATTTGCGCGTGCAGACAGCGTTCAATTCGTCCACGCCAGAGCCCCTCGCTCGTCTCTGCAGATCCGCCATTTCTTCGGACTCAAATTCCACGCCGGTAACAGCCGTCATAGCGAATGCCAATTCATGCGGCCCGAAGTTGTCGAGCTCGACCGTGGAATCCCAGATGCGGAAGTACTGGGACTTGTGGATAGCACGCTCCGGGTCATGGTGGGACTGTGCCTCGGATAGACGATCGCGCACGGCTTCTACCTTTCCCAACTTGTCCAGGACCACGAACACAACTGTGTTGTGGTGGTGATGGTAGTCGATCAGGCGGGCCCAGGCGCCCAATCTCTCCCGTCTGTTACCCACGAAATTGCCACTTCCGCCGATATTGACAATTTCGATGCCAAGCTTGCCGGGAGTCAGGCCCCAGAGCGCTGACAAAAGTCGGGGAAATTGTTCCGACTCACCTTTCCCTTCGACAGCAAGGATCACCTTGGGTCGGGGGTTGAGGCGATATTGGCTGGTCAGGTACTCCAATAATGTCAGCTCGTCCGACTCGGTCCCCTGACCATACGTAGCATCGATCGCTCCCGGTCGCGCGTGTGCGGGATAAACTTCCGTACCAGAGAGGTCCCGATAAAAAAGACGTGATCCTGGAGATGTACGACGAGATGCAGCTGGCGATGCAGACTGGTGGGGTGTATGAGAGGGCGGTGGCCGGGGTCGAAGCGTCGTAGGGTCCCCTCACCCCCGGCCCCCTGGGTCGGGGGTGAGGGGAACCTCGGGCATATCGCTACACCCAGCTCATGACCTGAAGCACGTGTCGTGCCGGAACGACCAGAGCTCTTGAGTCCCGACCGCATCTCGGGCTGGCATTCTCGCACTGTCTTTTCCCCTGCCGAAGAGGCACAATAAGGGCACACAGGAGACAACCGATGGCCCTCAAACCCAAACGTGAAGAAGATCCCGCCGCAGCGCCCGCGGAGTTCCTCGAGGAGGCCCGCTCGACCCTCGCCCACCTCCCGGAAGAGGAATTCAATCGGGAGGTCGATCGGGCGTTAGCTGAGGTTCGCCGCGAGCTCGCCGTGGAGCGCGCAGAGGGCGAAAGCCCCAACCGGACCCATCCCTAATCCCCGTGCTGGAGGTTGTGCTCGACACGAGCATCCTCGCCCGCGGGCTCCGTACCTCACCGAACACCGCCGTTGGCTACATCATGGACAGCTGGGCTGGTGGCCGCTTCCGCCTGGTCCTCTCCCACTACATCCTCGACGAGTTGCAGCGCACGCTCTCCAAGCCGTACTTCCAACGAAACGTGCCCGCCCAGCTCATCGAGCGGTATCCGTCCGTGCTTCGGCAGAATGCCATCCTCTCTCCCATCACTGCATCCATCCCCGACATAGCGCTCGGTAGGGGCGATAACATGGTGCTAGCCACTGCCGACTCGGCCAGCGCCAGCTACCTCGTCACCGGCGATCATCGCCTCCACGAAGTCGGGTCCTACCGAGGGATCGAGATCATCGACCCCGGCACCTTCGCCGGCATCCTGCGTACTCTCCAGACGCCGCGTTGACCAGGGCCTATCCCCCGTGCTGACCCTCTTCCTGCGCTGATCTTCACCATCGAAAGCGCTGTCCTTCTTTCGGGATGTCGACCGCCGTTTCCTGCTGCGATGCGAGCTGGACGCCGCCTTCTTTCACCTCTACGGCATCGCCCGCGACGACGTGGACTACATCATGGAGACCTTCCCCATCGTCAAGCGCAAGGACGAGGCGAAACACGCCGAGTACCGCACGAAGCTCGTGATCCTGGAGATGTACGACGAGATGCAGCGGGCGATGCAGACGGGTGGGTTCATGAGGGGACCCTACGGCATATCCTTAAACTCAGCTCATACCTTGAAGGACATCCATGTCGGACAAGCCGGACAACTTCACCCCCGATCGCATCTCCAGCCGCCTCAGCCTGAATGAACAAAAGCGCAAGTCGGTGCTCGAGAGGGCGCGCGAGTTCCGGCGGTCGCCGACGCGAAGCGAGGGATTGCTGTGGCAGCAGCTGCGGGGCAGAAGACTGGGCGTGAAATTCCGCCGGCAGCACCCCATTGGTCCGCTGGTGGTCGACTTCTGCTGTCCCGAGCTTGCGCTCATCATCGAGGTGGATGGTCCCGTCCATGAGCAGCAAGAAGCGCGTGACGCGGCGCGGCAGACGCTATTGGAAGATCGTGGCTATCGTGTGCTGCGGCTGACGGCCGCCGCGGTGGAACGCGACCTGGCAGCCGCCGTGGAGCGCATTACGGTCACCGTGAGAGACGACAGACGCAAGAACCCTACATCGCATTCCGGACATGCCGAGGGTTGAGGAAAGTCTCCGCTCCGAGACACGTCTCTCTGGACACCCCTCTCTCCAGTATGGGAGAG